>NZ_CP030848.1:3445127-3793502 GCF_008274825.1 Sphingobacterium hotanense | reverse complement strand
CTCAAAGAAGGTCACGGCATCGTCTATACTCATGTCTAATACATCAGCGATCGATTTTCCGCGATAGCGAACTTCCAGGGTTTCCCGGTTATAGCGTTTGCCATGGCAGGTTTCACAAGGAACTTGAACGTCCGGAAGGAAGTTCATTTCAATGATCTTCATGCCGGCTCCCTGACAGGTTTCGCAACGTCCGCCTTTCACGTTAAAAGAGAAGCGGCCCGGCTTATAACCTCTAATCTTCGATTCAGGAAGCTGTACATATAATGACCTGATATCTGAAAATACACCGGTATAAGTTGATGGGTTCGATCGTGGCGTACGTCCAATTGGCGACTGGTCGATTTCGATCACCTTATCGATATGCTCTAATCCTTCAATTTTCTTGTACGGAAGGGGCTTTGCCTTTGCCCTAAAGAAATGATGGTTTAAGATAGGGTATAGGGTATTGGTAATTACCGATGACTTGCCAGAGCCTGATACACCCGTTACAAGAACTAATTTCCCAAGTGGGATATCAATATCAACATTCTTTAAGTTATGGCCTGTAGCGCCCTTTAAAGATAGGCTATGTCCATTCCCTTCGCGACGTTTCTCAGGTACTGTGACTTCTTTTTTGCCATTTAGATAGGCTGCGGTCAAGGAGTCTGCTTTCAAGATATCTTCGGCAGTACCTTCTGCTACGACTCTCCCACCGTAAAGCCCTGCTGCTGGCCCCATATCGATTACATAATCCGCATTGAGGATCATGTCTTTGTCGTGCTCCACAACCAATACGGAGTTTCCGATATCGCGTAAGTTCTTTAAAGCATTGATGAGTCTTTCGTTGTCCCTTTGGTGTAGACCGATACTTGGCTCATCCAGAATATACAATACATTGACCAATTGCGAGCCAATCTGTGTTGCCAATCGGATACGCTGGGCCTCTCCACCGGATAGACTTTTGGAGCTACGATTAAGTGTTAGGTAGTTCAAACCGACATCTAATAAGAAGCCTAATCGGGTTCTGATTTCCTTGATGATTTCTGTTGCAATGACGACCTGACGCTCATTCAGTCTTTCTTCTAAGCCATCAAACCAGTCATTTAAAGCAACAATATCTAATGCTGAAAGCTCAGCGATGTTCTTGTTGTCAATCTTAAAATGTAATGACTCCACTTTCAGACGATCGCCATGGCAGGAAGGACAAACCACCTGCGTACGGAAGTCTTCCAAGGCGGGACTTTCATCGGAGTATTTTCCGCTCATCTCTTCAAGCATTTTGAAGATACCAGCGAATTGAATCTTATATTCACGGGCTCCGTACGAGCCATAGGATACGGTTAGTGAGATAGGTTCTTCCTCTCCAAACAGCAACATATCGATGATCTCATCAGACAGCTTTTCTACTGGCGTTGTCAGCGAGAAGTCGTATTTCTTTGCTACGGCCTTTAGTACGGCGAAGTTCCAGGACTCACGAAGGGGGCCTAAAGGTACAATAGCACCTTTTTGTATGCTGAGTGACTTATCCGGGATGACGATATTCTTATCGATTTCGAAGATATAGCCTAGGCCATCACACTTTGGACAAGCTCCATATGGAGAGTTAAAGGAGAAGGTGTTGGGCTGCGGTTCGTCATAAGAGATTCCGGACTCAGCATCCATTAAATATCGGCTGAAGAACTGTTCTTTGTTCTCTTTGTTGGCAATCTTGATAATACCTTTTGCAGTCTTCAAGGCTTGACCAATCGAGGTGTAAAGACGCTTTCTGGAATCTTTTTCAACCAAGATGCGATCCACGACGATCTCAATATCATGTATCTTATATCGATCGACCTGCATCTTAGCAACTAAATCTAAGATTTCTCCATCTACGCGAACTTTGGTGTAGCCTTGTTTTCTGATCTGCTCAAAGAGTTCGCGATAATGTCCTTTACGACCTTTTACGACAGGCGCAAGAATGTAGATCCCCTCGCCATCAAATTCTTTTAAGATACGGTCTGTGATTTCATCATCAGACATTCGTTCCATCTTCTTGCCCGATACGTAGGAGAAAGCCTCACTAACGCGTGCATAGAATAAGCGCAGAAAGTCGTAGATCTCGGTAATAGTTCCAACGGTTGATCTCGGGTTCTTAGAGGTCGTCTTTTGTTCAATGGAGATCACAGGGCTCAATCCGGATATCTTATCAACATCTGGACGCTCCATGCCGCCCAAGAACTGTCGGCTATATGCAGAGAAAGTCTCCATATAACGGCGCTGTCCCTCCGCATAGATGGTGTCGAAGGCTAGCGATGATTTACCACTGCCACTTAATCCTGTAATTACAACAAGTTGATTTCTCGGAAAGGATACATCTATGTTTTTCAGGTTGTGCTCGCGTGCTCCAAATACTTCAACTTCGCTCTGATCTCCTAGGTCTACTACTTTATGCTGGGCCATTAATATCTCCGTGTTTTGCAAGATGCAAAGTTACAGATTTTTATAGGAACATTATTAGGAGCGTTCCTTAAATATGAGTTATAAGCGGTTCCTAAAAAAGTATTACCTTTATTTAACAATACGAAAGTACACTATCAGAAAAATAGAGCCACTTGAAGAAATTAGATGTAAGTAAAAACGAACGCGAGATTATTGAAGACGCTTTGTCACATTGGCAATCGCAATCGCTGTTGGATGATGATAAAGTTAAGCAGCTAAAAGATAATCTGGACGATAAGGGATTTGAATGGGGGGTACTGGCGCGTTATGCGTTTTGGGTCGCATTAGCGTCACTGATATTTTCGGTCGTGTCGCTCTTTTCGGATGATTATCTCAATACGCTCATTGAGAAATTTTATGACACCCCCAATGTGGTGTTTTGTTTAGTGTTTGCTGGATTGGCCGTGCTGTTCTATATGCTGGGCTTCCGAAATAAGCAAAAGAATCCCGAAAAGACTTTTTCCAATGAAACACTAATGTTGGCAGGTTCTTTTTCTACAGCAGCTTGTATTGGTTTCTTGGGACAGATCTTAGATCGGACAGATCATTATTTCACGATTTTATTCTTGCTCTCCATTATTATTTATGGCTTTCTTTCTGTCAAACTAGGCTCGAAGCTTATTTGGGTTTTCACCTTAGTAGCATTGGGAATTTGGTTCGCGACGGAAACAGCCTTGCATAGCAATTGGGGATTCAAATTCTGGGGAATGAACTATCCATTACGCTTCACGATCTTCGGTGCGCTGCTAACGGCCTTCGCAGTCTTTGCGCAAGATAAGATAAAGCCACTAGCCATCTTCCGATCTACTTCCTATGTGATTGGCCTTTTATACACGATGATTGCGCTTTGGCTGCTTTCCATCTTCGGAAATTACAGTGACCTCGAAAAATGGTCTTCCGTTCGTCAATATGAAATTTTCTATTGGGGATTGTTGGGGATTGGTGTATCTCTAGGGCTTGCTCTATATGGGATGAAAGCTAAAGATAATGTGTCCAGAGATATTGGCTTTGTCTTTTTTATCCTGAACCTCTACACGCGCTTCGTTGAGTATCTATGGGATAACATCAACCGCACGGTATTCTTCTTAATTCTAGCTGTTTCCTTTTGGTTTGTCGGAAGATGGGCCGAGAAAATTTGGAAGAAGAAAGATAGTCGATAGGCTATAATCGTAAGACATTCTCCATAGATTAGGGATAAAAATCTTTCATGTTTACATGGAAACAAAAACAGGGATAAAAGTTCCTGATGGCCTTTGAAAGCAGACACTTTCAGAAAAAATCTTTCATGTTTCCTTTGAAACAGCAACAGGGATGAAAGTTCTTGATGGCCTTTGAAAACAGACACTTTCAGAAAAAATAAGACGCCATATAGGCGTCTTATATCTAAAATCTTATATCTATTAGTCTAACGACTATAGGTGGATTACTTCGCCGTAAGCATCAGCTACCGCTTCCATAATCGCTTCACTCATTGTTGGGTGAGGGTGGACAGCTTTTAATACTTCGTGTCCTGTAGTTTCTAATTTACGAGCAACTACAACTTCAGCAATCATTTCTGTCACATTCGCACCGATCAAGTGTGCTCCTAAGAACTCACCATATTTCGCGTCGAAGATAACTTTCACAAATCCATCTTTTGCGCCCGCAGCAGATGCTTTACCTGATGCAGAGAATGGGAATTTACCAACTTTAACTTCGTATCCAGCGTCTTTAGCTGCTTTCTCCGTGAAACCAACCGAAGCAATTTCTGGCGAACAGTATGTACATCCAGGGATGTTGTTATAATCAATCGGATCTACATGTAATCCTTTGATCTTCTCAACACATGTAATACCTTCTGCGGAAGCAACGTGTGCTAAAGCTTGTCCTTTAACGATATCACCAATAGCATAAACGCCATCAATGTTTGTCTTATAATAATCATCAACTAGAACACGACCTTTATCGGTTTTTACACCAACTTCTTCAAGGCCTAATTTTTCGATGTTAGGCGTAATACCAACAGCAGATAAAACAACCTCAGCTTCGATTACCTCTTCGCCTTTAGCGGTTTTAATATGCACTTTAGAAAGGTCACCTTTCGTATCTACCGAAGTTACTTCTGATTTAGTTAAGATATTGATACCTGCTTTTTTCAAAGATTTCTCTAATTGTTTTGAGATTTCTTCATCCTCCACAGGAACGATACGATCCATGAACTCCACTATAGTAACTTGTGTTCCGATTGCATTATAGAAATAAGCAAACTCAACACCAATAGCACCAGAACCAACAACTACGATTGATTTAGGTTGCTTAGGAAGATTCATTGCTTGACGGTATCCAATAATTTTAGTTCCGTCTTGAGGTAGGTTAGGTAATTCTCTTGAACGAGCACCTGTAGCTAAGATGGTGTGTTTTGCTGTATACTCTTTGGTTGTCCCGTCAGCAGCTTTAACATCAATTTTACCACCTTTTTTAATTTTTGCAGTACCCATAATCACATCGATTTTGTTCTTCTTCATTAAGAACTGGATACCTTTGCTCATACCGTCTGCGACGCCACGACTTCTTTTAACGATTGCACCAAAATCAGCTTCTCCGCCATTTACTTTGATACCGTATTCTTCTGCATGATTTAAATATTCGAATACTTGCGCACTTTTGAGAAGTGCCTTTGTAGGAATACAACCCCAGTTAAGGCAAATTCCTCCTAATGCTTCACGTTCGATAATGGCCGTTTTAAACCCCAATTGAGAGGCTCTGATGGCAGCTACATATCCACCAGGTCCACTACCAATAACAATAATGTCGTAATTCATAAATATTAAGTGTCGTTATGTTATGCTTATACAATTATCCAAAAATACATATTTTTTATTTAGTCTCTCCATTTCTTTACCCTAAATGGTTGGAAAAAGGCATAGAAGTGTCATAAACTAGAAAGATAGGACAAGCCGCTTCGAAAACTCCGCCAAATCAATTAATTTGCGCCAAATTAAGATTCACAGTATGTTACGTATTTTTCAACAAGTAGCCCTTTGGGAAGCAATTTCTACTATTTTACTCTTCTTCGTTGCCATGCCGTTAAAGTATTTCGCAGGGATTCCTGAGGCCGTACGAGTGGCAGGTTCAATTCACGGATTCTTAGTAGTGATTTTTGTTGTTCTCCTCGTAGCTTGTTGGCAGACTTATAACTGGTCGTTTGGACGCGTTGTAAAATACTTCTTCTTAAGCTTAATCCCTGTTGTTTCTTTCTGGGTAGAGAAAGATCTTAAGCGTGAAATTCAAGCGCAAAAGGCAGCTTAATCACGTCGATTCACGTCTCTATCAACCCCCATGTAGGCATAGGTAATCTCCGTTCTACCATGTGGAACAGGATTCCCCTGTGGGTCTAAATTTACGAATACTAGCTTATCAATCGATAGGATAGTCTTTCTACTGATCTTATTTCGGACCTCGCAACGCATGGTTAGAGAGGTATTTCCGAAGTTAATTGCTTCGATTCCCAGTTCGATGATATCTCCTTGTTTTGCGGAGGATACGAAGTTGATTTCGGAGATAAACTTCGTCACCACATGTGGATTGCCCAGCTGTACAATAGCGTAGATAACGGCTTCTTCGTCTATCCAACGAAGCAAAGTTCCTCCGAATAGGGAGCCGTTAGGGTTTAGGTCTTCAGGTTTAACCCATTTTCTAGTATAAAAGTTCATGGAGCAAATTTAAAACAAAACTTTCATGTCTCCATTGAGATACCAATAGAAATGGAAGTTCTAAATATTTATTGGAATCAGAGCACTCACAAAAAAAGGCAAGCCGATGCTTGCCTTTTCTAAATATTATATTCCTGCTTAAGCGTGGATCGCTCTATTTGCAGTTGCTGCTAATGCAGCTTCTTTTAATGCTTCCGTAAATGTTGGGTGAGCATGGCAGATTCTACCGATATCTTCTGCAGATGCGCGGTATTCCATTGCTACCACAGCTTCAGCGATCATATCTGCGGCACGTGGACCAATCATGTGAACACCTAAGATCTCATCAGTATCTGCGTCTGCTAATACCTTGATAAATCCATCCGTGTCACCAGATGCTTTCGCACGGCCTGATGCTTTGAATGAGAAACTTCCTGATTTGTATTTCTTACCAGCTTCTTTCAATTGCTCTTCAGTTTGACCAACAGATGCAACTTCTGGCCATGTGTAAACTACACCAGGAATTAAGTTATAATCAATATGAGGTTTTTGACCTACAATGCGTTCCGCAACATAGATACCTTCATCTTCTGCTTTGTGAGCTAACATAGCACCACGAACAACATCACCAATTGCATAAACTCCTTCTACTGAAGTTTCCATATGCTCATTAACTGTGATTTTGTTTCCGCGTTCTTCCGTCTTGATACCGATATTTTCTAAGCCCAAGCCTTCAGTGTAAGCCGTTCTACCGACAGCTACAATACAGTAATCGCCTTCTAAAACAACTTCTTGTCCTTTTGAGTCCTCTGCAGTAACCGTTACTTTTTTGCCTTTAGCAACAGCACCAGTAACTTTGTGGCTCATGAAAAACTCCATACCTAAGTTTTTCTTCAAGACACGTTGTAATTCTTTACCTAATCCACCATCCATAGTTGCGATGATTGACTTCGCGTATTCCACAACGGAAACCTTAGCTCCCAAACGTGCATATACGGAACCTAACTCTAGACCGATAACACCACCACCAATTACGATCAGGTGCTTAGGTACTTCTGTTAAGTTTAAAGCTTCTGTTGAAGTGATGATACGACTCTTGTCAACTGGCAAGAAAGGTAATGCTGTTGGTTTCGAACCTGTAGCAATAATGATGTTCTTACCTTTGATTTCTTCCGTAGAACCATCGTTCTTAGTGATTTTAATCGTGTTCTTATCCACAAATGAACCAACGCCTTCGAAGCTATCGATTTTGTTTTTCTTGAATAAGAAAGTAATACCAGCCGTATTTTGAGTAATGACGTCGTTTTTACGAGCGATCATTTTCTTCATATCAATTTTTAAGCTGCTCAAAGAGATACCATGTTGATCAAAATTATGAGCGGCATTATGATAGTGCTCCGAAGAGTCCAATAAGGCTTTTGAAGGAATACAACCTACATTTAAACAGGTACCACCAAATGTGCTATATTTTTCGATAACAGCAGTTTTCAAACCAAGTTGAGCACAACGGATAGCGGCAACATATCCACCTGGACCACTACCGATTACAATTACGTCGTATTGCATAGAGTTTTTATTTGTTTAACGGCCTCAAATTTACTATTTATCTATGGAACTAACGAACGTAAATCAATATTTACTATAGCAAACGTATGCATAAACTACGTTGAAATGACAGGCATACAGGATACTTCGATATAGAAACAAAACTTTCATGTTTCCATGGAAACACCAACTGGCATGAAAGTTCTTGATGGACTTTGAAAACAGACACTTTCAGAAATAAAAAAGCCCCGAACAAGTCGAGGCTAATTTTATGAATGGAGCTAAATAAGATTATTCAGCTACGATTTTTCCTTGCATGATACCGAAGTGACCAGGGAAACTACATAGGTAAGGATAAACTCCTTTTTCCAATGTGAAAGTGATTTTATCAGACTCACCTGGACCTAATAATTTCGTGTGTGCTACGATAGAAGTAAGTGATGATTTAGGGATGTACTCGCTGTCAGCAGCAGCTGCAGCTTCGCCACCGAATGTAGGGATATCAACACCTGGTTTCAAAACTACAAAGTTGTGACCCATAGACTCTTTAGGCATTGATCCAACGTTTTTCAACGTCAATTCAACTGGCTCACCCGCTTTAACGCGAATTAAGTTGATGTTAAACTGCATTTGATCATTTCCTTCAACTGTCCAAGTTTGTGAAGATGTTACATTTTCGATTCCTGGTACTGTTTCTTCTGTAGTTGAAGCAGGAGCCTCAGTAGTCGGTGTGGATTCCGTAGAAGTAGTCTCCTCTTTCTTCTCTGCATTATTTCCGCAAGAAGAAACCGCAATAGCTAGAGCCAATGCAGGAGCTAAAATTAATTTTTTCATAACTAAATATTAAATTTAATATTTCGAATTTACTATAAATAATTCATTTTAACGAGTGTAACGTTACGAAATGAAAGATAATTTAAGAATTAATCTTTGCCGTGACAGAAACAATCTTTTGATAGAGTTCAATCGGGTCAAAAGGTTTCCCAATCACACCGTCTGCACCCGCCTGGAAGGCTGCAGCCTGCTCATGCTCCAATACAGAAGCGGAGATCGTGATGATAGGAATACCATGTTTTTCCGGTATAATATGATTTTTTATCTCTTTAATAGCCTCGAAGCCGCTCATGATTGGCATATGGGTATCCATAAGGATCAAATCATAATGATTTGCTTCTACGTTTTCTAAAGCCAAGCGGCCATTGCGAACGATATCTACTTCACAATTCCAGCTGCGCAACATGTGAGCAAGCATAAAGGAGTTTAAATCATTATCCTCTGCTACCAAGACGCGCATATTGCTAAACTTCGGAAAGGTATTATAAGAAGGCGCATTCGTCTCATTTTTCTGCTCGTCATGGTCCGATGCCTCAAACCAGCCTTCAAAATAGAATTCCGAACCCTTACCATATTCACTCTTTGCACCCACCTGACCATTTAACAACTTCGCTAGACGTTTTACAATCGCAAGTCCAAGTCCAGTACCACCGAATTTCTTCGTAATACCATCATCAGCCTGTTCGAAAGCCATAAAGATTTTCTCTACAGAATCCGCTTTGATACCGATCCCCGTATCCTTGACAATAAAGCGCAGCAGAAAGTTATTAGCACGCTGTTCCAACAAATTCACCGTTAGAATGATAGAACCCGATTCGGTGAACTTTAAACTGTTCGAAATGAAATTGCTGATAATTTGCTGTAAGCGCAGGGAGTCGTAGCGAATATATTGAGGAACACCTTCGTCAACTTCAATTTCAAAATTTAGATTCTTATGGGTTGCCTTTATCTTAAATATTCGATCGATATCCTCAATCATCTTCAGCAAGCTAAAGTCTTCGAATTCGATCTTCAACATTCCCGAATCAATCTTGGAGAGGTCGAGGATATCATTGATAATAAGCAGGAGCGATTGCGAAGCATTATCCAATCGCTTTAACCAATCGCGTTGCTCTGCGGTGAGCTCCGAACTTTTGAACATATGCATAATCCCCATAATACCATTGATAGGCGTTCGGATCTCATGGCTCATGTTCGCCAGGAAAATCTCCTTAGATTTTCTGGCCTGTACGGCCTCTTCTTTTGTTTTTAATAACTCCTGTCGAGAAAGTTCCAATTCGCGATTCTTCTCTTTCAGCTCTTGTTGTACCAAAATCTGCTGTACAAAAGAACGCACTTTCGCAACGGTAATTTCGGGGTTCAGCGGTTTGTAGAGGTAATCGACAGCGCCACTTTCAAGCCCTTGTAATAAATACTTATCCTCCTTGGAAATCGCAGTAACCATGATCGCCATAATATGGCTCGTCTTTGGATTGGATTTAAGAATTGAAACAAACTCAAATCCATTGATCTTGGGCATTTGGACATCAACTAAAGCAATAGAAATGTCCTCTTTCCAACAGATTTTCAATGCGTCATTGGGATCTGTTGAGGAAATAAGATTAACATGGTCAACATCTTCCAATAATGCGCTCAAACTGATGATATTTTCTTCCTTATCATCAAGAAGCAAAATGTTGATAGTCTTCATTTTAGCAATTATGTTAATAGGCTAAAATAGGTAATTATTTTAGCATTAGTAAGTGTTGTAACATTTTTTGATACTTTCTGACCGCTTTTCGGCATCGTATCGATTTTCGCCTCTTCGGGCGATTGCACATAACAGGTTGCACCCAGCTCAGCCAAGCGTTTCAAACCGTTCGCTCCGTCAGTATTTGCTCCTGACAACAAAAATGCCGTCGTGTTTGTTTTGTACACGTCAGCGACAGACTCAAAGAATACGTCGATAGATGGTCTTGAGAACTGAACAGGTTCCGAAATATCTAACGAAAATCGATGGTCTGGCTCTACCATTAAATGATAACCCGGAGGTGCGAAGTAAATGTTGTCGGCCAGAATGGGCAACTTGTCTTTCACGGAAGTGACCTTCCTGTTCAGGCGTCGCGATAAACTTGACTCTACTTTCGTTTCATATTTAGAATTACGATGTAAAACCACTACGATCGCCGCAGAAAAGTATGCCGGAAGGTGATCTAAAATATCCACGATGACTTCATAAGCCCCCGCGGACCCACCAACCACAATGATATTTTTTGCCAATTCTTCCATTTATTTAATCTTTTGGTAGATATTATATTCCTTGTCTACCACTTTGAAATTCTTCATGACCTCATGGCGCAACAAGGTTTCCTTAGTACCCAAGCATAAAAAGCCAAATAGCGCAAGAGATTCGTAGAACAGATTCATGACCCGCTCTTGAAGCTTCAAATCAAAATAAATCAATACATTTCGACAGGTTATCAAATGAAATTCATTAAAAACTTGATCCGTTGCCAAATTATGTGTAGAAAATAAAATATTCTGTCTTAAATCATGATTGATGATAGCCGCATCGTAACGTGCGGTATAATAGGACGCAAAATGCTCTTTGGAATCGAAGGCATTGAAATTCTCGGTATATTCTTTGAACTTCTTCAACGGGTAGATTCCTTTTTTCGCAATATCTAATACCTTACTGTTGATATCCGTTCCATAGATAAAAGAGCGATCGCTAAGTCCATGTTCTTTTAGCAGGATGGCGAGGGAATAAACCTCTTCGCCTGTAGAACATCCGGCACTCCAAATCTTAATTCTTGGAAAGGTTGATAAATAGGGGATAATGTCGTTAACCAGCTTATTATAAAAACCCGGATCACGGAACATCTCCGTCACGTTGACTGTCACTTCCTCAACAAAATATGTCTGAAAGCCTGGTACATTGACCAAGGCGTTCTTGAGGTCGACGATGTCCATCTGCTCTAAACCCATAATCCGTTGAATTCTGCGCTTCAACGACGAACGAGTATAGCCAGAAAGGTCAAAATCGGAAATATTCTTCAATAGAAAAATCAGATCTTCGATTTCTGTAAAACTCAATTCGTAAGAATCCTCTAACTTAGCCATACTTGCATTAATGATACCAACTTGTCGATATCGATTGGTTTGCTTACGTAATCACTAGCCCCCAAATCGATAGACTTCTCTCTATCTCCCTTCATTGCCTTCGCTGTAACGGCTATAATCGGTAGATTATTATTCTTTTTCTCTTTACGTATTAACTGTATAGCCTCATAGCCATCCATCTCAGGCATCATGATGTCCATGAGCACAATATCAATATGGTTTGCAGGGTCATTGACCATCTCCACAGCTTCGCGACCATTATTAGCAATCTCAATTTGCATATTGTATTCCTGCAGCGATGAAGTCAATGCAAAAACATTCCGCATATCATCATCCGCAATCAACACACACTTACCGTCCAAATTACTGGTTCCGTAATTTTCCTTATTGGCAATCTTATCTAGATTCTTGACAGGATTATACGTCGGCTCTGTCAACTTGTTCAGGAACAAATTCACCTCATCCGTTAAACGGGTGTTCGATTTGCTCGATTTCAGAACCATGGATTGGGTGTGGCGCATAATGCGCTCCGTTTGTTCGGTCGATAGATCGTATGCTGTATTGATGATCACCGGAAGCTTCTCGTATTTTTTATCCGATTTAATCTTGTCGAGCATCTCTAATCCACTACCGTCAGGAAGCTTGATGTCAAGTATTATACAATCGAAGTTTCCTTCCTGTTCTAATTTCTTTAGTCCCGATTCTACGGTGAATGCTTGGATCACATTGATCTGCTGTTCTGCAAAAGCTTTCTTGATTAAATCACTTTGGAACTCTTGATCCTCGATCAGCAAAATTTTCTTCACGCCTTTGTTCAAGTTCAAATTGATGTTCTCAAATGCGGATTCTATACTTGCTTCGCTTACAGGTTTAGACATAAACCCGATTGCTCCATCTTCTAAGAACTCTTTTTTATCAAAACTTGCTGCCGACATCATATGAATAGGGATATGCTTCGTCTCCTCCGCATTTTTTAGCGTGCGCAATACTTCCCAGCCGTCGGCAATCGGAAGCATCACATCGAGGATAATGGCGTCCGGAAGCTTCGACTTCGCTAGTTGAATACCGGTTTCCCCATCATAAGCTTGAAGGGCCGTAAAACCGTATCCCTCTGCGAAGCTTTTTAATATCTCGGAAAAATTAATATCATCTTCAATGATCAGAATAGCCTTTTCGCCAGCAACTTCAGCATTGTTCATTGGTTTTTCTTCGGCTGGTTTAGGGGTGATATGTGCCTTCGGCTTCTCGATCTCTCTTACAGGCGCTTGTTCCTCTTGAGTTTTTGGCGATTCGTCTAGCGATAGGGCAGAAGGTGCGACATAAGGGATGATCAGTGTGAACTTACTTCCAACACTTGGTTCGCTTTCAAGAACAATGCGCCCACCTAATAGGGAAGCTATTTCCTTGGAGATGGATAATCCCAAACCGGTTCCGCCATATTTACGACTCGTAGAGCCATCTTCCTGTCGGAAGGCTTCAAAAATCAACGTCTGTTTTTCTGCCGAAATACCAATGCCCGAGTCGGTAACGGCGAAATTAAGATTATTCTGATTCAAGCTAATCTTCAAGCTGACCTGTCCATTCCGCTCCGTAAACTTGAATGCGTTAGAAAGAAAGTTCTTTGTCACCTGCTCTAAACGATATTCGTCGGAAACGAATTCTGCAGGAGCCTCGGAGATATCCACTTTAAAGTCAATCTTCTTATCATCCGCAATTTCTTTAAACAATGATTCGATATTATGGGCAAATCCTGCAACCGGAATGACTTCGTTATTTAATTCAACTTTACCTGATTCAATCTTAGCCAAATCGAGCAGCTCATTGATCAATTGCAATAAATCCGAGCCGGCATTATAGATAACGGATGAATATTTGATCTGATCTTCCGATAGATTCTTTTGTTTATTGTCCTGAAGTAACTTCGCCAAAATCAATATACTGTTCAATGGCGTTCTTAGCTCATGGCTCATATTAGCCATGAACTCCGATTTATATTTGCTGGCTTGCTCTACCTCGGTAATTTTCTGCTCGACAACTTGCTGCGCATCTTTCAAATCCACGTTGCGTTTCTCCAGTTCTGCCGCCTTTTGGTTAAGTTCTTTATTCGCTTGCGAAAGTTCCTCTTGCTGTACCCGCAGTTCCTCTTCCGAGGCTTCTAACAAATTCGTCTTATAAACAAGCTCCTCATTGGTGATGCGTAGTTCCTCTTGCTGCGCTTCCAACTCTTCGGTCTGATGTTGCGTTTCAGCCAATAGATCTTCTACTAGACTCTGATCTTGTCTGGATTTGATCGCAGAACCAATTGCGCGACCGGCGCGCGTAAGGAAATTTAAGATATTCTCTTCACGTTCCTTGCTGAAGGAACCAAAAACTTCAAGTACGCCAATACAGTATTCTTCGAACACGATAGGGAAGATAATAACTTTTGCAGGAAGTGCCGAAACAATCCCTGAACTCAATTTAACTTGATTGAGCTCAGTGATATCGAATACCTTTGGCAGTTTTGACTCGGCAACATGGCCGACGATTCCTTCACCAATCAATATGTTGCTCAAAAGCTGTTTGGAATCTAATCCATAAGAGTCCTTTAAAGTCAGCTCGTACGAATCAATTTTTCGAATATAAATCGCAGCAGCATGTCCCTCCAATACATCTCGGACAATGGATAAAGCATTCTTGGCGATTTGGTGTTCTGAAAGGTTGCCATTGACAATATTGTAGACTTTTGCCGAATTCTGCAAAACCCAGTTTAGTTCCTCCAGTTTATCTGTCGTACGTTGAAACTCATCGTTGAGCTTACGCTCTGCTTCCGACGTTTTTGTCAAATAAACCGAAAGCTTCATGATCTGATAGATAACATATAGGATAACCAACAAGGAGACAATTCCTAGTGCTAGCGTAATCGAACGCGTAGTTTCTAAAAACTTTAGCTTTTGTTCGGTCTTTGTAGCACGCTTCGCGATAATCTCATTGGTCATCATGTTGCTCGCCGCCGATATCATATCCTGCTCATCAGACAGGTTATTAGAAATCGTGTTTAAGCTGTTGCTGGATTTCATAGCGCTTCGGCTCAGAATGCTATCGCTGACTGCTTGAATCTTCGCTATACTGTGCGGAACAGTGTCGATTAAAACGTTCGTCGATGCCAGCTTGCTGATGGTTGCATTAATATTCGTACGCGCACGCTCTCTGGAATAAGCGTCTACATTATGTTCCAAGGAATTGAATTTAGAAATCTGCTGAATTTCTACCTCCCAATCCTGGATCAAATAGAATTTCTCCTGCGCTAAATCCATATATTCCTTCATCGCACCGGTATATTCCTTCTGCTTGGCAGTAAAATACCAGTAAGAGAATATGATGACCAAAGTCGCCACTATGATGCTTACCATAGCCTGTAATCGCGCTGACTTGAGTTTGAACATGTCTAATGACATAATATCCTTGTTAAAATGTTAATCGATACGTACAATGTGTTTTATAGCGTTCTGCTCCGATGGACTCGACAACGGCAATCATTTTTCTGTTGAAGCTCCCAATCCAGTTCATTTGTATCTCCTGATATGTCGGGGGACGCAATTGAGAAACGGAATTTGCAAAATTCACTATGAAGGCGCTTTCGACACCTCTCCCTTGGTAGTCCGGATGAATTCCAAAAACCATCCCTACCATTGTTGTACACTTTCTTGTTGTTTTTCGGTACAAAAATCGAATTTTTTGGCAAATGTTTAAACTTCCGTTACGTAAAAATTTCACTAACAGCTGGTTTAGGTCTGGCAAATTGATGAAAAAGCCTATCGGTTGTTGTTTAAAGTAAGAAAACCAAATTATTTTCTTGTCCATCGCTGGACGCATATGTGCAATTAATTGCGCTACTTCGGCTCTGCTCAGTGCATTAACACCATCAAAATCTTTCCATGCGGCATTATAAACTTCCATAAAAGAAGTAATTATTTCCTTTTCGGAAAGTTTACTGATGTCTTCGAAGCGATAGTTCGGATCTTGTTGAATCCTACTCGCCCGATGTAGGACGGCGGGACTGAATGCTACCGATATTTTCCGGCGATAAGTATATTGTTCAAATAGGGCTTCGAAAGAATATTGTCGAAACAGCGATTGATAGTAGGGGGGATGGTAGAACATGCCATAAACCGGCGGGTAGAATCCAGCAATCAGCAAACCCCACCATTGATCGCGTGTGCCAAAATTAATGGGACCGTCCATTTGTTTCAAGCCATGCTCTTGAAGCCAGCTCTTTGCCTGATCGAACAGTAAGTTTGCAGCTTCTTGTTGGTTGATACATTCAAAAAAGCCGAATCCACCTTGGTTCTCTCCAAGTTTATCATCGAAATGATAAAATGCGGCAATCCGTCCGATAACCTCGTCCTTAACATCATAAAGATTCCAGCGCATGAGGTCACCCTTCTCAAAATATGAGTTCTTCGATCGGTCAAAGACCGACTCGATATCGCTGTTCAGCGGGTGAATATAATTTCGGTTAGCTCGGTTTATTATGGCCGGCAATTCAAGGAATTGTTTTGAATCAGCGGCATTTACCACTTCCTTTAAATACATTATCTAAAATCATGATATAAGAATTAAATATAGCGAATAAACTTGCATTAAACCGCGAAAAACTGAAATAACGACCGACTCTTCTAAATAAAATTTATATCTTTAGTAAATTGAAACTTTTATTAATCGACAATTAAATGGATCCAGCAATTCAACTCGTACTCATTATTATCGGAGCGGTAATCGCCATATTCTTCCTACTTTATCTACTTCCTGTCAATCTGTGGTTTACAGCACAGCTGTCCAATGTTAAGATCAGTTTACTGAATCTTGTATTGATGCGCCTAAGGAAAGTGTCGCCAGCATTGGTCACCAATGCCATGATCACTTCTACCAAAGCAGGTTTAAAGATTAGTTCTAATGAAATAGAAACGCACTACTTAGCGGGTGGGAATGTAAATAAAGTAATCAAAGCACTGATCTCTGCTGACAAAGCTAATATCCCGCTCGATTTTAAACTAGCAACTGCTATTGACTTAGCAGGTCGTGACGTGTTTGATGCGGTACAGCTCTCTGTAAATCCGCAGGTAATTAATACACCTCCGGTGGCTGCCGTAGCAAAGGACGGTATTCAACTAATCGCAAAAGCGCGGGTGACGGTTCGTGCAAACATCAACCAATTAGTTGGTGGTGCCGGTGAAGAAACAATCCTAGCGCGTGTTGGTGAAGGGATCGTTACGACGATCGGTTCTTCTAGCAATCATAAAGAAGTATTGGAGAATCCCGATAGAATCTCAAAAACGGTACTATCAAAAGGACTAGACTCGGGAACAGCCTTTGAAATCCTTTCTATTGATATCGCAGATATCGATATCGGTGAAAACGTAGGAGCGAAGTTACAAACAGACCAAGCGGAAGCCGATCTAAAGGTAGCCAATGCAAGAGCAGAAGAGCGTCGCGCGATGGCCGTAGCAACTGAGCAAGAGATGCGCGCGAAAGCACAAGAAGCGAAGGCAAAAGTAATTGAAGCCGAATCTCAAGTACCAATGGCTTTAGCAGAGGCATTTAGAAATGGTAATCTAGGTATTATGGATTATTATAAAATGCAGAATATCCAAGCAGATACCGATATGAGAACTTCAATCGCTAAACCAAACGGACCAGAGAAAAAATAGTAATCAACGGATTAGTTGAAATAAACAACAAGGGCTGTACATGATAAGATGATACAGCCCTTGTTGTTTATGACGCACTTTGAAACCGATCTGCATGAAGCGATCTAACGGTGATTTGACGAATTTAAGGGATTTCACTTCTGGACGCTTATCGCCCATTTTTCACTGAAAATAGTTTTGATTAGATAGATTTTCTCTAAAAAATAAACCCTGACGATGGGCGCCAGGGTTTGATACTAACCAATTATAAACCTAAATTATGAAAAGACAAATTTTAACTAATAATTCTACTATTCCTTCGAATTATGATACAAAGGTAAAGCAAGAATTTAATTCTGCAAAGCGTTTCCAAAAAAAAGTTTCCTCTGCAACTACTTTCTGACAATTCTCTGATTTATGTGTTTTAACAAATAAAGTTTTGGCATTAATTGATTAATCTTACATATTAATAACTCTTAAAGTTTGTCTAATTTTGGGGATAATTTAAAAATATGATCTTTCAGAAGTTTACACAGATAAAGGCAGTTGTATTAGATGTTGATGGTGTATTGACCGATGGCACCCTGCAAGTCAATGAATCGGGCGATCAGTTACGGACCTTCTATGTGAAGGATGGTTATGCCATGCAATTAGCAGAGAAAATGGGCCTGATGTTATGGGTGATATCCGGCGGAAGATCGGAGGGCGTACGATTGCGTCTGCAAGGACTCGGTGTCAAAGAAATACACTTAGGCGTGAGCCAAAAGATGGACGTTCTGAACGAGCTGTTGACTAAATATGAATTAACCGCCGATCAGCTAATGTATGTTGGCGATGATATGCCAGACTACGAGGTGATGCAGGTCGTTGGTATCGCAGCATGCCCGGTTGATGCCGTAGAGGATATCAAAACCATCTCCCACTATATGTCGCCATTTAAAGGTGGACGAGGTGTTGTGCGAGATATCTTAGAAAAGATATTAAAGCTACAGGGAAAATGGGGCGTACAGACTCATATAAAGAGCGTTTAATGATCCAGCATAAGTTGAAAAATATTTCGATCATCCTCGGGTCGAAATCGCCTAGACGAAAAGAGTTGCTAGCTTCAATGGATATTGCTTTTGAAGTTGAAGTCAAAGAAACAGATGAATCTTACGACCCAGCGCTTTCAGCCGTAGAAATCGTGAAGTATATCGCCGAAACGAAACTTAGCGCATTTGATCGCCAGCGCTACTTTGATAAGCTATTAATCTGCGCAGATACCATTGTTGTAGACGAGCAGGGCGATGTACTCGGAAAACCTGCCGATCTGGAAGAAGCAAAAGCCGTAATTAAACGCTTAGCTGGCAAATCACATCGTGTTTACACAGCAGTCGCCTTAGCCTACCAAGACCAAAAAGTAAGCTTCGTCGAAGAAACAACCGTTTGGTTAAATCATCTGTCAGATGAAGAAATCGACTACTACGTCGAGCGTTTTAAACCATTGGATAAAGCCGGTTCTTACGGCATCCAAGAATGGATCGGTAGAGTAGGGATTAATAAAATCATCGGCTCCTACGAAAATGTAATCGGACTACCAACAGCACGGTTGCAGCAAGAACTTAAGCGAGTATTTTATTAGATATCAGATATTAGATTTTAGACATTAGAGTTGTCTGAACCAGGAAAGGAAGGATTTTAAGATAAGCAGGATCCTGCCCATCCTTTCATCCTTCCTTTCCTGGTTCAAAGACAAAGCATCCTGTCAATCCTTACATTCTTCCTTTCCCGCTTCAAACGAAGGCAATACGCCGGATCCTGTCAATCTTTACATCCTTCCTTTCCTGGTTCAAAGACAAAGCGCCCTGTCAATCCTTACGTTCTTCTTTTCCCGCCTCAAACGAAGGCAATACGCCAGATCCTGCCCATCTTTACATCCTTCCTTTCCTGGTTCAAAGACAATCTCAATCCTTACATCATTCTTTCTTGTTTAAATCAAAGGCGCCTAATCGGCGTCCTATATTTCTAAAATCTAATGTCTTATTTCAAATGTCTAAAATCCACTGCCGCCATAGGTCTAAATACTAACTACTAACTACTATTCAAACCCAATGTAAACCCAATACAAACCCCTATCAAAGCCGCTTCAGAAGGGATTTGATAGGGGTTAATATTGGGTCATGAAAGGTTTTTACTCCTTTCAGGTCACTCGTATTTCTATTTGATATGGTATCGGATACCGGTATAGAACATTCGGCCGGTAATTGGTCCCCATACGAGATTGGTATCGAAGTTCTGGCCAAACGGATTGTCGAACGCTAAGATTGGATCTTTCTGGTAGAAGTTTGTTAGGTTCTCTCCACCGATATAGATATCAAAGTTTTTGTTCTTGCCGAATGTACGGCTTACTTGAGCATTCATCGTTACGTAAGCATCAGAGCGTGTATCTAGTTGGTATTCAATAGGGTTACTAGCAGTGCTCGGTAAACGTTTTTTGCCCACCACGTTTAGGGTATAGTCAAATGCCCAACCGGAGTGCAGGTTGTATGCTAGGTTCAGGAACCCACGATGCTTCGCATTCATTGGTTTCTCTAATCTTCCAGACTGATAATCTGTCTGTACGTCTAATAAGCGGTACGCCATACGTGCTTCAAAATGTTGAAGTGGCATAAAGCGGAACTCCGCCTGAATACTGTTTGAGAATGATTTGCCATCTAAATTATAGAAGCTAACCTGGCGTGGATCTTCATAGTCGATTACGACTTGATTTTGGAAACGGTTGTGGAACAACTCGACCGATATACCTGACTCTCTGCCGAACAATTGGAAATTTTGGTCGAAAGTGAATCCGGTATTCCAGGATACCTCAGGCTTCAGGCCATAAGCATTGGCACCATTGATGAGACCTGCCATATTGTTGATCGTACGGCTGGAAGCAAAAATACCTAAGTTTTCTGCAAAGATGTTCGCTGTGCGCTGTCCTCTTCCTGAACTTAAGCGAAGGGTGGTGTTGAGGGTTGGCTGATAGCGTAACACCGCGCGTGGCGTAGTAAACCAACCATATAGGTTGTTATAATCCTGGCGTAAGCCTAAAACAGCGTCGAAGTTTTCCGACGGACTAAAGGTGTACTCTGCAAATGCGCCTGCAGTGGTTTCTTTACGACCGAAATCATATTGATAAGCGGTTTGTCCTGCCTGATAGCGCGCTAAATCCTCATCATAATTATCATGTTGTACGGATGCCCCAACTTTATATTTATGAGCAACCGAACCTAATATGTCCTGATACAATAAGTTTGCATATAGGGATTTCTGCTCATTGTCGTATGCGTTCAATCCAAAGAAGCTCTCTTGTTTAAAGCGACTTGCTGATAATTGCAGTCCGATACTACGGTGTTTATTTGTCGGGAAAACATAACCCAACTTACCAAAACCTTCGATACGCTGGTTTTTAAAACCTAAGCCATAAAGGTCAGTTCCATATTTATCGGTTTTCTCGTTGAAATCGATCTGTCCACCGATACGGTCATCATGGAGGAATTTAATGCCAAATTGAGCGATAACTCCTTTTCCGTTTTCATAATGCCATCTGTTGATCCCGGAAAATAGATTGCCGACCGGCATATCACGGAAACCGTTATCACTGAAGTTCATGGATTTGTTATACATGAAGTTGTCATGTAGCAATAATCCAACAGACCATTTCTCGTTGATATGATGAGAAACATTTAGGTTCACATCCGTACGTCCCATGTTGTTAGCATAAGCATTGAAAAACAACTTGTCGGAGTTATGTGGCTTCTTTAGTTCCACATTAATTTGTCCGGCCATATTTTCAAAACCGTTCGCTACAGAACCGATTCCTTTACTGATATTGATGGCTTCAATCCATGTTCCGGCAATAGAGTTTAAGCCGAGAGGTGCAGAAAATCCGCGAGGTCCCGGTAGGCCCTCTACCGTAATTTGCGTATAGATGCCGCTAAGACCTAGCATTTGAATCTGCTTACTGCCTGTCACTGCATCGCTGCTAACAACATCTACAGATGCCGTTGTGGTAAAACTTTCACTTAAATCACAACATGCCGCCTTGAAAAGTTCCTTAGCAGTTAATGTCTCTACTCTGTTTGGAGTAAGCTTCGAGATATAGTTCGACTTCTGTCTTCTCGAGATAACAATCTCTTTTAATACATTATTCTTCGCTTGGATTACGATGACCTCGTGCAGGTTTTTCACCTCTACCGTATCACTTTGCATACTTGCATGTGAAATAACAAGGTTTCGGAAAGGCTTTTTGTGCATAATTTTGAATACGCCATTCTCATTGGTCTTAACCTTTTTCGCAGGTTCATCCGCCCAGAATACAGTAACTTCTGTAATAGGGTTCAGATCGCCTTTGTCGTTTTCATTCACTACGACACCGGTCACTTCGTGATCATGATCGTGATTGTGTCCACCATCTTCCTCAGGTTTCATCGCATGCTCATGCCCTTCGTGGTCATGTCCCTCATGATCGTGATCGGCATGGTCGTGACCTTCATGGCTTTCCTCATGTTCTTCGCCTAAACGATCATACAAACAGCATTCATGGAGTTTTTCATAAACTTCATCATCAGCTTTAAACTCTCCAGCATCATGACCAATGGCAGCGATCTGCTTCTTGATATGATCAACTTTAACTTTATTGGTATCTAGTTTAACGGTTGCCAAATGGCTGTTTTGGCTCCACTCGATCTCGGTCGCACCAGCATCTAATCCTGCTTTCTCGATGCGCTTTTTACACATGCCGCAATTGCCGGCAACTTCAAAACTTACGGTCGTAAGATTGCTTTGAGCAAATAAAACTTGCCCACAAAATAATAATATGATTAATGGTAATAATCTTTGTAAATGCATAATAAATCTAATATTGAATCAATTGTCTTAATAAATAATCCGGATTGAAATCAATATTAAATCAAATTCTGAAGTTGCAGTTTAGCAGATATACAGGATTGGTATAGGAGAGCTGAAGCTCTTCGCTATGAGGATTCCACTTCAGATCTTGCTCTATCCATTGTTCTAGATAGGGTAATAACCACGGGATGACTACTACTGCGGGGCTGAAGTTGAAAAGTTGTTGAATGGATGATTGTAGTTGTTCTGACTCGCTTTTGAGTTCAAGTTGAACATCTTTACACATGTCTTTATCCTTACAACAGTTAGCGTTTGGGTCGCTATGTTGTTGATTGTGATGGTGTTCTACGCACATGGGGCAGCGGTCGTGTGATACTTTTTCCTCGTCTAAAACAGAGATTAAAGTACGTTTTCCACAATGATGCATATAGACAGTTGCTCCTGTACTGCATACAGAATAAATCGTCAAAAGCAATATGGCAACTATTTTTCTCATGTGATGTTTCAAATATAGAAACAAATAAAACATTTGTGGATAAAAAATATTAAAAATTACTTGCGAAAGAGAAAGTGCGGCTTTATATTAGTCTAACTTAATAGTATAAACCTAGTAAAATTATGGAACAATTAGCTGCACATCCAAGCTTGCTGTTTATTGGCGTCGGAGGACTTACCTTGGCGGCAGGTGCGGTAATTTTTTTATTTAACAAAGTTCTTAACCGAGTTAACTAAATAACAAAAGGGGATTTGCTGAATCCCCTTTTTTATTGTCTTTAATATTTACGATTTGATAGACTGTATAAATGCAGGTATGCGGTCTAAGTAGTCATCTTCCGCCAATAGCTTGACGAACGCTGTACCTACGATTGCGCCATTGGCATAACTCGTAGCTTTTGAAAAGGTATGGCTATCATGTATCCCAAACCCTATGATGAATGGGTTTTTCAGGTCCATATCCTTTATTCGTTGGAAGTAACTTGCTGCTTGGTCTTGGATATCTAATTGTTTTCCCGTCGTGGCGTTTGACGATAATAGATAAATAAAGCTTGTCGATAAATCATCGATCTTGCGGATTCGGGATTCCGAAGTCTGTGGCGTAACTAAAAAGATGTTGCTAATTCCGTTCTCCTCAAAAATAGGTTGGTATAGCTCCTCATATTCATACATCGGTAGGTCTGGGATGATGGTTCCATTGACACCAACTTCCTTACATGCTTTGCAGAATGCTTCTACGCCAAATTGAATAACCGGATTGACATACCCCATCAAAAATACGGGGATCTGTACATGCTCTCGCAAATCTTTAAGCTGCTCGAACAATACCTTAAGCGTCATTCCGTTTTTTAATGCAACTTCCGAGCTATGTTGGATGGTAGGGCCATCCGCCACAGGGTCGGAATAGGGAAATCCGATTTCTAGAAAATCTGCCCCTGCGGCCTCTAGAGCCTTAGCGATTTCTAGGGTACTATTAATGTGCGGGTATCCTGCGGTGAAGTAAATGGACAATAATCCATTTGCGTGTTTTGTTATTTGCATGGTCTTAAAATCCAAAATATTTCATGTAATTATCTAAATCCTTGTCTCCGCGGCCTGATAAACAGATGACAACGGTTTCATCGCCTTTAAAGTTCATCTTCTCCAGATGTGCAAGTGCGTGGGAACTT
The DNA here is from genome assembly GCF_008274825.1 of Sphingobacterium hotanense. Taxonomy (NCBI): domain Bacteria; kingdom Pseudomonadati; phylum Bacteroidota; class Sphingobacteriia; order Sphingobacteriales; family Sphingobacteriaceae; genus Sphingobacterium; species Sphingobacterium hotanense. The sequence continues at coordinate 3,769,688 of NZ_CP030848.1, read as the reverse complement.
TCAATTGCCGGGATGATACCTTCAAGCTTCGTTAATTGCAAGCCTGCTTGCATCGCTTCATCATCTGTCGCACTAACATATGTTCCACGACCCGACTTGAATAACCAGGCGTGCTGCGGTCCGATACCCGGGTAGTCTAACCCAGCCGAGATAGAATAAGGTTCGATTACTTGGCCATCCTCCGTTTGCATCAGGATGGAGCGGCTACCGTGTAATACTCCTTCGTTACCAAGAATCGTCGTTGCAGCAGATTCACCGCTGTCTACACCATGTCCGGCCGCTTCAACTGCGATCAATTGAACATCTTCGTCGTCTAAGAAATGATAGAACATTCCTGCTGCATTTGAACCTCCACCTACACAGGCCATCACAATATCCGGAGTTTCTTTGCCGGTCTTCTCTAATAGCTGCTTCTTCGTTTCTTCGGATATAATCGATTGAAAGCGAGCAACCATATCGGGATAAGGATGTGGTCCTACGACAGAACCTATGATATAATGCGTATCCACTGGATTATTTATCCAATCTCTAAGCGCTTCGTTGGTTGCATCCTTCAATGTTTTGCTGCCTGATTTAGCCGCCACAACAGTTGCTCCCATCATCTTCATACGGGCAACGTTTGGTGCCTGGCGCTCAATATCGATTTCACCCATGTAAACAACACATTCTAATCCCTTTAATGCGCATACCGTTGCGGTAGCAACCCCATGTTGTCCGGCTCCGGTCTCTGCAATGATTCGTTTCTTTCCGAGTTTTTCTGCTAATAGGATTTGTCCTATCGTGTTGTTGATCTTATGTGCTCCTGTATGATTCAGATCTTCGCGTTTTAAGAAGATATTAGCATTATATTTTTCCGATAAGCGATTAGCACGGTAAAGAGGAGAGGGGCGTCCTACGTAATCCTTTAATAATTGTTCGAACTCCGCTTTAAAACTTGGATCTTCTAGGATCGCTAAGTATTGCTCCTGCAACTCTTCCACATTAGGATACAGCATCTCCGGGATGTATGCACCACCAAAAGGGCCGTAATATCCTTTGTTATTTACTTGATATTTGCTCATGTTCAATTATTTTCAGTGCTTTATTTATTTTATCTAAGTCTTTGAGACCTGCAGATATTTCAAATTTTGAATTTAAGTCCAAGCCGATTAGTCTTTCGTCATCGAATTGGTAGGCTTCAGCCAGATTTTCTAATGATAATCCACCACTTAAGAAATAGGGCTTGGCGTAAGGATAGGTCTTCAGCTTATCCCAGTTGAATGTTTTTCCAGTGCCACCATATGCTTCGCTCTTGCTATCAAATAGGAAATAATCGACTGCAGCGAGATAGGCTTCTAGCTCATTCCATTGGAAATCATCGTCCACACCAAAGGCTTTGATAAGCTCTACACCCAAATCTTTGATTTCCTGGCACAGGGCTACCGATTCATTTCCGTGTAATTGAACAGCCTCTAGCTGCTGATCAAGGATCGTTTGCTTGATGGTAGCTCTATCTGCATTAACGAAAACTCCTGTCCTTTTAATAGTCTTTGGAATGGGAAGATCAATGACCTCCGAAACATAGCGTGGCGACTTCTCATAAAAGATATGCCCGATATAGTTTATTGGAAGTTTTACCAGTCCTGCGATATTCTCAGGCTCCCGCATACCGCATACTTTGATGAGGATTTCCTTAGCCATTGATTAGCTTATTAAAACTGTTTAATGCTTTTAATCCCAACAAGGAAGACTCCGCTTCGTAATAACAATCGCCAAAGCTCTTTTCCGGATGGAAGGTTTTGATTCCGAAAGCCGCGTTTGTCAATACGGTATTATTCTGTTCGTTGGTTCCTTCGCCTTCAATTATTTTTCTGAATATGCTCGCAGCGTCCTCTACCGTATCTCCACCCGCAAGATCAGCGGGATTGATTGGGCTAAAGCCGATTTCTTCGGTCGTATAATAGTTCTCGCCGGCGTTGGTAATGATCTTGAAATCTCCGGTCAACGATATTTCATCATAACCATCTAAAGCATGCATGATGCTGTATTGCTTGTCTGTCCCTTGGTACAGGTAGGCGTATAAGCGGGCTAGCTCTAAGCTGAAAACGCCTACCGATTGGAATTTCGGATTGGCAGGATTGGTCAGTGGGCCGAGCATATTAAAGAAAGTCTTCACCGATAATGCTCTGCGGATGGGAGCTACAGTTTTCATTGCCGGATGGAAGAGCGGAGCATGAAGAAAGCAGATGTTTGATCGTTCCAACTGCGCTTGTAATTCGTTCTGATCATTAGTGAACTGATACCCCAGATATTCCATCACATTAGAAGAACCGCATCCAGAAGATACCCCCACGTTTCCATGTTTAGCAACATGGTACCCGGCACCAGCCACAACGAAGGATGCTATCGTTGATATATTGAATGTGTTTTTGCCATCACCGCCGGTGCCACACATATCGATCAAATCGTATCCTTTAAACTCGACCTTATTGCACAGATCGTACATGGCATCGCGAAATCCGCCCAGTTCTTCCACGCGGATGCTCCGCATGCCGTAGATCGTCATAAAGGCTGCAATCTGGTGGCTATCGTATTTGCCGGTAGCAATGTTCGTAAGGATGTCGTATGCTTCCTTTCTTGTAAACGACTTGTATTCAAATAAATGTGCTAGTATCTCTTTCATAAAATTCAATAAAAAGGGCTTGCCGAAAAGGCAAGCCCGCTATTTTTTGTTTCGCTAAATTAAACTAATAGGTTATTGCCACAACATTATATGCTGTGCCACCACCAAGTTTTATTTGCTACTGCTGTATTCATTAGTTATTGAACAAATATCAAAGATACTTTTGAGAATTGCAAGAATTCTATTAAAAAAATGTCTTTTTGTTAATAGGTGACGAAATGCGCCATCTCATTTCCTTTTGATACCAGGGTAAAAGAGGCGATTTTTCCGTCTTCAACGTATAGGGAAGTCAATAGTCTGTTTTTGTAGTAAAGAAAAACCATGTTATCAATGTTCATGCCTTCCGGGTCGATATCGCGTACTTCTTTGCGCGGTAGCTCATGAAAAGTTTTATATTGAATCTCATCCACATTTTTCAACGATAGGTTGATTCTTATTTCTTGTAGACTAGCCTCCAAGTAGTCGTAAAGCTCATCATTGGGATTATTAACAATCACCCTTTCACTCAGGATAACATCCAATGGCGTGTCAAAGTTGGCTAATTCATTGATAAAGCCACGTGCGACGTTCATACTCTTGCCGTCGCCGGTAGAGCCTTTAGCGGATTGAGCCATTGACATAAAAGGAAGTATGATTGTTAGTAAAAAAAGTAATTGCTTTCCCATATTCATTCTGTTTAAGCCTTTGACAAATATTTCTATAAAAGGATTAAATAAAAAGCGCCTTTTTTAAAAAGGCGCTTTCTATCATGATGTTAATATTCGTCTTCGTTGAAAAAGAAGTCATCTTTAGTCGGATAATCTGGCCAAATCTCCTCGATGTTCTCGTAAGGTTCACCGTCGTCTTCTAAAGCTTGAAGGTTTTCAATTACTTCAACAGGTGCTCCTGAACGAATAGCGTAGTCAATTAATTCATCTTTTGTCGCTGGCCATGGAGCGTCTTCTAAATGCGAAGCTAATTCAAGTGTCCAATACATATCTCTTTAATTAAGTTTTACATTTTCGCAAAAATAATATTTAATTTAACTAATGCAAGTAAAATATGTGTAAATCTTTCATTAATAATATAACTAATAGAATATCAGTTATTTAATTACTTGAATGCAAGGCTAAACATTAATATTTGGCGAGATTTTCTAACCAGAATTTATTCATTTTTTCATAAACCTCGTTCTCCACCGTGTTAGTTTTTGCGTTTTCAGTTTCAGCATACTGAATGGGCTTTAGCACAGAGATGTGAATAACACCGGGAGCAGATCCGAATTCTCGGCCATCATCCCACATAACCTTCCACGCATTGTGGATAATCACAGGAAGAATTGCAGTTCGATTCTCCTGCGCCATTTTAAAGGCGCCTGCTTTAAATTTGTGAAGTTTGGGTGGATATTCATCTTCAATAGCACCTTCCGGAAATATCACCAGAGATTTGCCTAATCCCAGCAGTTCCAAACCACGCTTAAAAGCTTTGAATGAGGATATCTTGCTCTCACGTTTCACCGGTATATCGATCGACTTAAAGAAAATACGTGTTACAGGGTTCTTTAACAGTTCTATTTTACCCATAAAGGAGAACTGCTGTGGACAAAGGTAGGTGAGCGCTGTGATATCTAAAATAGAGGTATGGTTGGGACAAAGAATATAGGGCTGAGACCAATCGATAGGCTCCTCGTAATGTATTTTAAAGCGAATACCAACCAAATGAACACTAAGAATAGAAATCCACTTGCGAAACCAAACGATAGCAGCATAGTTCTTAATCGGATTCCTAGAAAGTAAAAAAAGAAGGGGATAAGAAAGGATAAAAAAGAATAATACAGCAAAGAAATAAAGAAGCCTGTGTATTTTTCTTAATAATAATAACATTATCTGCGATCAGTTAGCCGAAGATAAAAAAAATGCTTCACAAGCGTGAAGCATTTTTATGTTATTTGCTTAATTCAGCGTAATATTTATGGAAAAGTGGAATTGTCTCTATACCCTTCAGGTAGTTTTCAATGCCATATTTTTCATTTGGAGAGTGTAAGTTATCACTGTCCAATCCAAAACCTAACAATACCGTTTTGATTCCTAATTCTTGTTCGAATAAAGCAACGATTGGAATAGAACCACCGCCGCGTGTAGGTACTGGTTTCTTGTTGAAGGTTTCTTCTAAAGCTTTCTCAGCAGCTTTGTAAGCGATACTGTCTGTAGGAGTTACTACAGGCTCGCCACCATGATGAGGTTTAACTTCGATTTTAATATAATCAGGAGCAATACCTTCGAAGTGCTTCTTGAATAATTCTGTAATGCGTTCTGAGTTTTGGTTAGGAACTAAACGCATGGATATCTTAGCAAATGCTTTAGAAGGTAATACAGTCTTCGCACCTTCACCGATATATCCACCCCAAATACCATTTACTTCTAATGTTGGGCGAATACCCGTACGTTCAATTGTCGTATATCCTTTTTCTCCCCAAACATCTGCAACGCCTAAGTCCGTTTTGTATTCTTCGATATCGAAAGGTGCTTCGTTCAACGCTTTGCGTTCTTCTGCAGTTAATTCAATAACGTCATCGTAGAATCCTGGGATAGCGATATGGTTGTTCTCATCGTGCAATGAAGCAATCATCTTCGCTAGGATGGTAGCAGGGTTTGCTACAGCACCACCATAAACTCCTGAGTGCAGATCGCGGTTAGGACCTGTAACTTCTACTTCAACATAAGAAAGACCACGTAAGCCTGTTTCTAATGAAGGAGTCTCTAAGCTGATCATTGAAGTATCGGAAATAACGATTACATCTGCTTTCAAGCGCTCTTTGTTCTCGCGAACAAAGATTCCTAAGTTAGCTGAACCTACTTCTTCTTCGCCTTCGATCATGAATTTGATGTTACAAGCTAGCTCATTGTTTTTAACCATATATTCAAATGCCTTAACATGCATATAGAATTGGCCTTTATCATCAGCGGCACCACGTGCATAGATTTTACCATCGCGAACGGTAGGTTCGAATGGAGGGGTATCCCACAATTCCAATGGATCTGCAGGCTGCACATCGTAGTGACCATAAACTAATACAGTTGGTAAAGATGGATCGAAGATCTTCTCTCCATATACAATTGGGTAGCCAGCAGTCGGGCAGACTTCAACATTATCCGCGCCAGCATCTTTTAATTTTTGAGCGACAAACTCTGCAGTGTTTAAGACACCTTCTTTAAATTGTGGATCTGCACTTACAGAGGGAAAGCGCAATAATTCAAATAATTCGTCCAAGAAGCGATCCTTATTCGCTTCTACATAGTCTTTGATTTTTTGCATTTCAAATGGTTTTTACAAAGGTAGTGAAATAAATTTTACTAAACCTGTAACTTTTCACTCTGTTAGGCTACCAATAGATGGTTCTGATGAAGTCCCTAGCGTATTTGTATTTATCTGTTAATCTATGTTAAACTCAAACGTTTGGACTGCTTATATCACGTAATTGTGATATTTTCGTAGAACCTAACGAATCGCATTATTTTTTAATATTACTTATGAAATTACTAACCACTGTCTTGCTAAGCCTTGTCCTCGGTTTTATTTCGCTACAGACTTCTGCCCAGAGTAAAATCTCAGGTTCTATTGTCGATGAGTCTGATAAGACTAAGCTAGCCAACGCCACAGTCATGCTTCTTCAAGCTAAAGACTCTATCCTCGTTGATTTTACACGTGTAAATGCTGATGGAAAGTTCGCCATCAACAATCCGGATAATCAGGATTACTTGTTGATTATTAGCTATCCAAAGTTTGGAGATTACTTCCAAACGATAAAAAAAGGAGCTGGGAATGTCGCATTAGGAGAGATTGAGCTGCAAAGTGCTGCCAATCTAATTGAAGAAGTCTTGATTACAGGGAAAATACCGGTGGTGATAAAAGGGGATACAACAGAATATGATGCCTCGAGCTTTGTGACGGAGAAGAATGCGAAGGTAGAAGACTTGCTGAAAGTGCTACCGGGTATCTCTGTCGATGCCTCAGGTAAGATTACTGCGCAAGGAAAGACCGTAGAGAAGGTCTTGGTCGATGGTGAGGAGTTCTTTGGCGATGACCCGACTTTGGTGACACGAAATATCCGTTCGGATATGGTGGATAAAGTTCAAGTTTACGAGAAGAAGTCGGAACAGGCGGAACGAACGGGAGTAGATGATGGAACCCGCATACAGACCATCAACGTGAAGTTGAAGGAAGATGCGAAGAACGGCTCTTTTGGTAAGGCGGAACTTGCGGGAGGATTAGGAAACGATAAGGAATATTACATGGGCAAGTTAGCCTACAATAAATTCAAAGGGAGTTTTAAATTAGGAGCTTATTTAATGGGCTCTACGGATGGGAAGTTTAGCCTCAGTTGGCAGGAGCAGGAGAAATTCAACATGTCGGATACGGAATCTGGAATGACAGGTGATGGTGGATTTTTTATGGTACGCAATAGCGACGAGTTTTCGAACTGGGACGGCAAGGGTCATCCAAAAGCGATTTCTCTAGGAGCTTCAGTGATGGATGCTTGGAAGGATAAGAAACATAAACTGAATGCGAGCTACAAGTTTGCTAGGATCGAAAATGATGTGTATGAAAATACTTTGCGTCAAAATGCGACCAATGAGGGGGTCATCAATACCGAGGAAAACAAGAATATCGGTTCGGATGCAAATAAACATCGTGTGAATGCGAAGTATGACCTAGCAATCGACTCCCTTTCCACGTTAACTTTTAAAGTATCGGCTGATCGTACGCATGCGGATCGCGCAACGAATGTGGATGCAAGTACCTGGAGAGATGGCACGCTTGCCTCTGACAATACGAGTAATCAGCAGGAAATGTCTAACATAACTAATGTGACCTACAATGCTTTCTATACGAAGAAATTCAAGAAGGAAGGTCGGTCAATTTCCTTAACTTTTGCAGGTAGCAATGCGGAAAACAACAACGAATTGCAGGTGAAATCGGAACTGAATAACCGTATTACCGCAGCACGCGACACCGTAGACCAATTTAAGGATGGCAATTCGAAGACTGACAATCTAAGCACGTCGATCGTTTACTCAGAGCCGCTTTCAAAACGTTGGAGATCATCGATTGGTTATGACTTTAGCCAGTCTAAAGCGCATTCTGTATTGAGTTCCTTCAACAAGAGTGCTTCCGGAGAATACAACGACTTCGATCGGGAGTTCAGTAATGATTTCAACTTCAACACAAGGACGAATTCAGCAAACCTGACTTTCGGATACAAGTCGGATAAAATAGATTTCAACGTGACGAATACCCTTCGTCATGATGATATGAATATGTTCAATAACTTGGATACTGTCGACCTGAAGCGTGATTATTTGACATTTACGCCGAATGCGCGCTTACGTTATTCTTTCACGAAGACTAAAGCATTGGGATTGGGCTATAGACGCTACACTCAACTGCCTTCTTTAACGCAGATTCAGCCATTGCGCCAGAATACGGATCAATTGAATCAAACCATTGGTAATGAAAATCTGAAGCCTTCTATCAACAACTCGTTTTCATTAGATGGCGGATCATACGAAATGATGAAGGGTAGATACTTTTATCTAGGAACGAATGTTACGCAGACAAAAAGAGCGATACAGATGAATGAGACGGTTTTTCCTGATGGGTCTAGAATCCTGATGTATGATAATGCCGATAAAGATGCCTACTCGGCTTTTGCGTATGCTGGAAGCGGATTCAACGTGATTGCCAAGCATCAGATTAAAGCTGACATTAACTTAGGAGCGAACTATAGCAGCTCCTACAATTTGATTAGAGATGTTCCGCGTCAAAACTATGAGGACATCCCTTACGACGAAAACAAATCAACGACCTATGATTATAATATCCGTTTTGGATTAGAAAAGAATACCACGAAGGGCGTTGACTTTGAAGTGGGTGCAAGACCAGGATGGCGTGTCATGAGATCTACATTTACACCGGATCGCAACTCCGAAGGCTTCACTTTAATCGGGGATGCTAGAGTAAGAGCGTACCTGCCGGCAAAATTCCAATTGTATGCTGATTTAGCTTACACATACGAGGCGCCAACTAAAACCTACGCTGAGAAATTCGAACGCGCCATCTTTACGCCAGGCGTGAGCAAGAAATTCTTAAAAGGGGAGAACTTGGTGGTAGACTTCTATGTCAACGACATCTTGAATCAAAACAAAGGATTTAGCCGTAGACAAACGGTAAACTCTTTTACCCAAGAAACGTTTAACACTATTTCCAGATATTTTATGCTAAAAGTTAGCTGGGATTTTACATCAATGAAAGGAGCTGAATAATCATGAAAATGAAACTATATATTGCCATACTATTTCTGTTTGTCTTAGGCTTTCAACAAGCAAATGCACAATATGCCTTCTTCCCAGAACAAGGCGTTATTACTTACGATAAGACAGTACACGTGAAGAATATGCTGAGACGACAAATCAGCATGATGAAGGAGACTGATTTCCAAAGGAAGTTTTTCGAAGATATGTTAACAAAGGTGCCGGAAACAGCGGTATTACAACGGAAACTTACTTTTTCTGGAAGTGAATCCATCTTGGAACCCCTAGCCAAGGACCAACCTGCTATGGTTGCACAGCTGTTGCGTTTCGGATTCTTAGACTATGGAACAAAAATCTATCAGAACCTCGCTACCAAGCAGACTTCTATGACCTTAGAAGTTGGGGGCTCGCCAATAGCGATTTCAGACTCCCTAACGAACGTTAAATGGAAGATCACTAATGAGTATCGCAATATCGCAGGATACGATTGTAGACGCGCAAATGGCGTTACATTAGACTCAGTGTATGTCGTTGCATTCTACACCGACCAAATTCCATTAGCCAGTAGCCCCAGCACGCTGCACGGCCTACCTGGAATGATACTAGGACTCGTTGTACCCGAGCAGAATTTCAATATCTATGCCTCCAAAGTCGAAATGACCGGAACAACAGTTACAGATAACCTAATCAAGAAAAAAGCTTCTGCTTTCACAAGAGAACAGACACGCAACAAAATGCGGGAGATCCTTGGGCAATGGCTATCAGAAAAGCAATTTGGGCTGTTCTTTGCGGCTATGATGCTTTAGAGGTAGGGGGATTAGATTTTAGACATTAGATATAAGATATTAGATTTATGGCGCCGATTAGGCGCCTTTATTTTGTCAGGATATTTGGTTTTTTGCCAAAAAAAGTAAGGGAGGTTTGTCTTTAAGCAGGGAAGGAAGGAAATTTTGTCTTGAACCAGGAAAGGAAGGATTTAAGGAGCAACAGGATCGGGCATAACGTCATTTGAAAGGGTGTTTTGAACCAAGAAAGGAAGGATGCAAGGATTATCAGGATCGTGTTAAACGGATTAGACACTTACCACTAATTATGATACGAAGATGAGCAAGATCCTGCTGTTCCATAAATCCTTCCTTTCCTGGTTCAAGACAAAATTCTCTTTCTTTCTTGGTTCAAGACTAGACAAAAAAAACCTGGACCATTAAGATCCAGGTTTTTATTTTGTAAACGGGGTTACTTATTTTTTACCGTCGTTTTTCTTAGCAGTGATCTCGTTACGGATATCTTGTGCTAAAGTTTTGATGTCTTGTAAGCCTTTACGAACGCGAGTTCCTGCTGCTGAATTTCCGTTGTTGAAGAATTTTTCTGCATCAGCTTCGATTGAAGCTACTAGCTCTTTTAATTTAGTGTAGTTTTCCATTTTTTTAATTAATATAATTTTAGTTTTTCTTAATTAATTCTCTAAGATATCATAAATATACAAAAGGAATGCAAACAAAGCTAATTTCAGCGCTTTTTTTTGTGTTTAAAACCCTTTTGAATAGATATTACTCTACAATTTTTAACTCGTCAATGATGTTTTGCGCACCGGCAAATTTATCAATTACGAAAAGAACGTAGCGGATATCAACAGAGATAGTTCTTTGCAATTTAGGATCAAAGATTACATCCCCAGCCATAGCCTCGATGTTACCATCAAAAGCCAAGCCAATTAATTCGCCTTTTCCATTTAAAACCGGCGATCCGGAGTTACCACCCGTGATATCTTGATCACTTAGGAAATTTACAGGAAGGTATCCTGCTTTATCAGCATAGCGTCCGTAGTCCTTCGCTTCGTATAGTTCCATTAAACGTTTTGGAAGATCAAATTCCTCATCGTTTGGTTTGTATTTCGCAATTGTTCCTTGCAAAGTCGTGTAGTTATTCACCTTCGCATCGTTACGTTTGTCTTTTGGTAATGCTCTGATTGTACCGTAAGTTAAACGTAATGTGGAGTTTGCATCCGGGTAGTATTTACCGTTAGGATCCATTTCTAAAACACCAGCAATATACTTGCGCGAGGCTGCTTGGAAGTCATTTACTAGTTTCTCAGACTCTGGAGTAGACTCGCGGTACTTGTTCATTAATGCTGTAGAGATCGCTAATAAAGGATCATTTTCTACAACTTTCGCATTTGGATTTTCTAAATAAGCTTCAATTTTTTCTTTTGAAGCGAATACGCTGTTATCGAATGCTTTCTGAATATCCGCTTGGAAATTACCACCATTTTTATCAGCCATCTGACGGATATAAGTAGCAATTTGTCCGCCTTTCGCTGCGTAAAGATTTAATTCATCTGCTAATACATCAACTTCTAGCGGTAAATAAAGACCCTCATAGTTATCATTGACATAAGCATCTAAGCGAGGTTTCATCTCTTTGCGTTTTGCCTCGTTCTCATTTGCATATTGAATCAATCCGCCACCAAGGCTATATGGCAATGCTGCAAACGTCGATGAGCGTAACATTCCCATTAAATAATTATCGTGTCTTGCTTTTTCGTTGGTCGCTGCATAATAAGCATTGATCGTCGAAATTACATCACCATATTTTTCTTTATTTGCTGCTTTGTTAGCCCATTTATTGAATTTTTTCTCTTGTTTTGCTTTAGCCTTCGCTGTTTTGTGCTTGCTCAAAGCATCGATCATACCTTGTCTGTTTTTCCAATAGTTGGCAACACCCGAGTATTTCGAAGCATAGTTAATACGAACAGCCTGATCTTGGTCCATGTGTTTTTTCATGGCATCCATACCAGTTTTCGAAGCTTCTACCCATGCAGGATATGCGAATTCTACGTTTTGATCGATACCCGCAGCGTTCATCCAACGGTTTGTGCGACCAGGATATCCTAAGATCATCGAGAAATCACCTTCTTTAACTCCCTTGATGCTGATCGGAAGGAAGTACTTTGGTTTCAACGGTACGTTGTTCTTCGAGTACTCTGCAGGGTTTCCGTCTTTATCGCCATATACGCGGAAGATTGAGAAGTCACCAGTATGACGAGGCCATTCCCAGTTGTCTGTATCTCCACCGAATTTACCGATGCTGTTTGGAGGCGTACCTACCAAGCGAACGTCTGTATAGTCTTGGTAAACGAAGTAGTAATATTCATTTCCATTGTAGAAAGGACGTACTGAAACAACGTATTTGCCATTCTCACTATTCTCAGCTTGGATCTTAGCAATCTCTTGGTTGATTACTTTTTCACGTTCTTTTTCTGACATCTTATCGTTTACTAAACCTAAGATACGTTTAGAAACATCGTCCATACGAACGAAGAAACGAACAGAAAGAGACTTCGGTTTCAACTCTTCAGCGTAGTTTTTAGCCCAGAATCCGTTAGTTAAGTAATCGTGCTCCGGAGTAGACAATTCAGCGATAGCATCATAACCACAGTGGTGGTTGGTGAATACTAAGCCAGATCCTGAAACGATTTCTGCGGTACATCCGCCATTGAATTGTACAATCGCATCTTTTAAGCTAGAGTTATTGATGCTGTAAATTTCTTCTGCAGTAAGTTGTAGACCTTTCTTCTGCATGTCGGCCTCGTTAAGTCGCTTCAGGTGCATTAAAAACCACATGCCCTCGTCAGCGAACGAGAAGGTACTGACGAACGCCAGTACGATTAGTAATCCTATTTTTTTCATATCAACCTTGTTTGTAATTGACAAATTTGCTGGAATTTGGTCGCAAATCAAAATGATTTGTCAGGAAATCCATACATAAGCATGTGCTAGCTTTTACCTATCTTTGCGGTAATGGCATCATTCGAGGACTTTAAATTAAACAGACAGCTATTAAATGCGATAGCAGAAGCAGGCTACACTACAGCTACCGAAATACAGCAAAAAGCAATTACCCCCATCCTTGCCGGACAAGATGTAATGGGTATTGCACAAACGGGTACCGGGAAGACCGCAGCCTTTGTATTGCCGATGCTGATGAAGCTGAAGTATGCGCAAGGAAATGATCCTAGAGCGTTGATTTTGAGCCCGACACGCGAGTTGGCCATGCAGATTGAAGAGCATATCCGCCTTTTCTCAACCTACCTAGATCTACGCACAGTTTTATTATACGGAGGATTAGGGCCGAAGACCCAAAAAGAGCTTTTGGCAAAGGGATGCGACATTATTGTAGCTACCCCCGGACGTTTCCTTGACCTTTACCTAGAGGGTGATATCAACGTGAAATCACTGAAGTTCTTGGTGCTAGATGAAGCGGATAAGATGATGGATATGGGGTTCATCGGAAAGATACATCGAATCCTAGAAGTGGTACCTCGCAAGCGTCAAAACCTATTGTTCTCAGCAACAATGAGCGAATTGGTAAGGAAGATTGCCGGAGATTTCCTCGCCTTCCCAACGATTATTGAAGTCAGCGAGCAGGCGACACCGGCGGCAACCGTCGCACAGTCATTGTACTTTGTGCCCAATCTTAAAACCAAGTTAAATCTACTGCAACACTTCTTCAAAGACGATGAGGCATTTAGCCGTGTCATTGTTTTTTGTAAGACCAAAGTGGTCGCAGACCGTATATTTTCATTCCTAGAGCGTAAGTATGCTCAAGATGAGGTTCGCGTGATCCATGCCAATAAAGGGCAAAATACCCGTATCAATTCCATCAATGCCTTTAAAGAAGGGAATGTTCGCATTCTCGTGGCTACCGATGTTGCAGCTCGTGGATTGGACGTTTCGCAGGTTTCGCATGTAATCAACTTTGACGTGCCTATCGTTATTGAGGACTATGTACACCGTATCGGTCGTACGGGCCGCGCATTCAATACAGGCGATGCGATTACGTTCTGTAACCCTGCAGAGGAACATAACATCAGAAAGATTGAAAAGTTAATCCGTCAATCTATCCCTGTTTATGATATTCCTGAAGATGTGGTGATTGAAAAGACACCATTTGATGAGAAACAGGCAATCGCGAGGGAAATAGACAATCAGAAGAAAAAGGATGATCCGGACTTCAAAGGAGCATTCCACGAAAAGAAATACGCTATTAAGGCAGCAAATGCACGTGCTTCTGGCGCTAGACCTAGTAATAAAGGCAAGGCAAAGCCGGGCAAGAAAAGCACGGGCAAACCAGGGAAGAGAAAATGAAACTAACGCCACTCAATATCGCGCTAGCTTGTGTGCTGGTATGGGCTATCTCCGAAATGGGAAACGAAGGGGAGCCTTTATTTTCCTGGGTATGGCTTGTCGTATTGTCGGTGTTGTTAGTGTTTGTGGATATTTTATTCCGCGTTTGGGTTAGAGATATTCAACGATTATGGGTGATGCAGATAGGCTTCATGATCATCGTTGGGATAGTGACAGTTTTGATAAAAATACAGTTTTAGATATGAAAAAAGCAGAAATAAAGCTTAATGTGACGTTGGATGATGCAAACGTGCCTGAGAGTATTCAATGGACATCTTCAGATGGGGAGAACTCCGAAGAACTGCCAGCAAAGGCTATGTTCTTAGCATTGTGGGACGCGCAATATAAAAACACACTCCGTATTGATTTATGGACTAAAGACATGCCGTATGACGAGATGAAGCGTTTCTTCTATGAAACTCTACAGACCATGGCAGACTCCTTTATCCGCTCTTCTGGAGGCGATCCGATGGCAGAGAAAGTAATAGCAGACCTACGCGATTACTGTGCGCATTACGCCGATAAAATGGAAATCTTAGAACAACAAAACTAAATCTTAAAGCTTCATGAACTATTTTTTAGTAAAATCTGAACCCTTCAAATACAGCTGGGAACAATTTAATAAAGATGGGGAGACCTTTTGGGATGGCGTGCGTAACTATCAGGCTAGAAATAACCTGAAAGCAATGAAAAAAGGCGACTTAGTTCTTTTTTACCATAGCAATGAAGGCAAAGAGGTAGTAGGAATCGCCAAAGTAGTAAAGGAATTCTATCAAGACCCTACTACAGACGATGAACGTTGGGTAGTAGTCGACCTAGCGCCCGTAGAAACTTTTAAGAATCCAGTAACGCTAGAAACCGTAAAAGCTGATCCATTACTGCAGGATATCGCCTTAGTAAAACAAGGCCGCTTATCTGTTATGCCCCTAAAAGCTGAAGAGTTCGACCGTTTGGTGGAACTGGGGGCTTAGTACTTAGTATTTAGTACTTAGTATTTAGACCTATTGCGGGTTTAGATATTACACAATGGATTTTAGACATTAGCGTATTGTCTGAACCAGGAAAGGAAGGATTTTAGGATATTCAGGATCCTTTCAATCCTTACATCCTACCTTTCCTGGTTCAAGACTAGATATTAGATATCAGACATTAGATATTAGACCCGATCCTGTTCATCCTTACATCCTTCCTTTCCTGGTTCAGACAACGCCGCTCCCAAACCCTTACCCGACGCAAACGCCAGATCCTGCCAACCCTTACATCCTTCCTTTCCGGGTTTAAGACAAAGTCTAAAATCTCACATCTCCCATCTTATATCTAATTCCCAATCTCCCTTTACACATTCAAATCCCGTGCTCACTCATTGAAAACATTTTATTTCATTGATTGATTTATCTTTAGGATTAGGTATTTTTAAATAAACTAGCTAACCAATTATGATAAGGGCCGTGATATTAGATGATGAGGTAAAGGGGAGCAACCTTTTACAGCATAAGCTTCAGGTATTTTCTGATGTTTTGGAAGTCGTCAGCATCTTTAATGATCCTAAAAAGGCTTTGCTACCAATTCAAGAATTGCAAGCCGATGTCTTGTTCTTGGATGTGGAGATGCCTATCATGAATGGCTTTCAGTTTCTGGAGGCATTGGGGCAGTTTGAGTTTGAAGTTATTTTCGTAACGGCTTATAACATCTATACTTTGGATGCGCTTCGCGCTAATGCCTTAGACTATCTGCTGAAACCTGTCGATCCCGACGAATTGGAAAAGGCGATAGAAAAGCTTCGAAAGCGAATTCATGGGAAGGAAGCGATGCGAAAAATGGATATTCAGGATGTAAAGAGCACATGTTCGCGAATCGCATTGCCTACCGCCGAGGGAATACATCTCATCAAAAGAGAAGATATTCTGCGGATTGAGGCCATGAGCAATTATTCCGTATTTTATCTGATTAGCCAGTCCAAGATCATCGTTTCGAAGACCCTGAAGGAATATGAAAACCTATTAGAAGATCGAAACTTCTTACGTATCAATCGCAGTGTTATTGTCAATCTGGATTATGTCGTGAAATATAAGAAAGGCGATGGTGGACAGGTAGAGACGATCGACGGTGCCGAATTGGAGGTCTCGTCAAGTAAAAAGCTGGTATTGATGGAACGTTTATTTTCATAGAGGCGGATATGCATACAGTGAGACTCATTTTTGGATTGATTTGTTTTGCTGTAATATCAGCCGGCAAAAGCTTGGCACAACAACGCATCTATAATTACATCCAATTTACGGAGAAAGAAGGTCTCCCTAGCAATGCCATCAATGGACTAGCCTTGGATAGCTCGGGTGTACTGTGGCTTACCAGCAAACATGGCCTGTCCTACTTCGACGGAGCACGCTTCACGCATGTCCCATTTCAACAGGGAACCAGTGCCTATTCCAATTACCTTGGGAAATTAGCCATCGATAATAAAAACAGAATATGGATTACAACCAACGATCGAGGGCTCCTGTGCTACGATCGTTCTAAACCAGTAAACAATTCGCTGAAACAATTTCACGCTCTTGTGGGGCCTGATAGCCTGATTAAAACAAATCTCTATGAGGTTCTCCGATCTTCAACGGGTCTGATCTATTTTGCAGGTCAGGAAACCGACTTGCAGGTCCTGAATCCAGAGACGGGCAAGGTCAGGCAACTTAAGATGCCGGGGATTAACACAAAGGAACCATTAAGCATCTATAATATTCAGGAAGATAGGGAAGGGATGCTCTGGATAGGGACGCGGTACCATGGCGTTATCCGTTATAATCCGAAGACCAAAGAACCGAAACAGATCGACTTCAAAAATATTGGAGAGAATGGTGCAACGGGTATTTCCTTTGTTAACAACAAGGTGTTCTTGGGGTATTATGATTACGATTTGGTTTCTTATGATGCGCAGTCGGGCGCAGTTCAGCATTCTATTTTAGGATTAGGGAAAAACAAAGATTATTACGACAATTTTATTTCCTCCATGGCCTATTGGCCCGAAGAAAACAGCTTACTGATTGGACATAACGTTAGAGGACTATGGAGTATGAACCTGGACTCGAACAAAGCAGACTTAATCAGCTGGGATAATTTAATGCCTAGCGTTCCGCAGCCTTCCCGAATACAAGCTTTGCTGCCGACGAAAGATGGCTATTGGATTGGCACCGAATCGGGCTTGTTCTACTACGCGAAGTCATGGAACCGTGTGAATAGCCTAATTCCCTTAGGACAGCATGAAGAACCCATATTGAAGTTAATAAAGTGGGATAATGAGGTATGGTATAGAACGGAACATTCTTTCGGACAGCTGAATGCAAACTATGAGCGGATTTCCAAATTCCCCATCCAAAATTTCCGGGTCAGCATGATGACTGCTCATGCCGATAATCTATATTTCTCTACTTTCGAAGATGGTGTTTATGTGTTCAATCGAAAGCAGCAGCAGTTACAGGCCTTGCCGATACAAGGTGAACTGCATAACTTTCGAAAGGCCGATTGTAATAACATCATCCCCGACACGATTAATGGCGAAGCTGTACTATGGATTGGTTCTTGGAATTCGGGACTTTATAAATATACCCTGAAGGACAAGCGCATGGAGCTTTTCGATAAAGAAGATGGTCTGCCGGATCGAAAAGTAACGACGATTGCAAAAGATGCAAAAGGGCGTATTTGGTTGGGAATGGATGGCTTTGGTATGCTGCGCCTGCTCAATAAGGTGCGACCAAGTTTTCAGTCATTTGTGCAGGGAGGTGATACCGGCGCTTTGATGTCGAATACGATACTCTCGTTTTACACGGCTCAAAATGGCGATTTTTGGTTCTCTAGCGCTAGCTCAGGCATAGGCAGGGTCATTGAAAAAGATGAAGGGAGATTTGAGTTTGCCCAGTTCTACGATCGGAATCCTTTCCCTTGGCTGTATGCGGTTGAAATGAAAGAGGATGGTAAGGGCTTTGTGTGGATTAAAGCACTTGATGGGGTCATGCTTTTCGATCAACGAAAGCAGGTATTCCGACATTTGCTGGCGGGAAAAGGAGTGTATCCACCTAAATCCTATCAGACTACAGGCTATTTCCTGGATAAACAAAAACTGATATGGACAACGGCAAGGGGGCTTGTGGTAGGAGATTTGGCGCAGGTTAATCAAGGTATCAACATTCATGCAAAGCCAATCATCAGTAAGTTTAGCATCCACAACCTGGACCAAAGCTACAGGCTAAGAGCTGCTACTTTATCGCTGCGCGCGAAGGAGAGCAGTTTTGCATTTGCATTTTCATCAGATCGACAAGTTCTTGGCTATCCACTTCGATATGCATACCAGCTTGTCGGGTTTGATGGCGATTGGGTCATGGCCGGAGAGGATTTGCAAGCATACTACAGTAATTTGCCCGGTGGTCAATATAGATTCCGCGTGAAAGTTGCCGATGGTTTGGGCAACTGGTCTCCTGATATCGCGGAGATCCCTATTAGCTTAAAATCATATTGGTATGCGACTTGGTGGTTTAAAACGCTTATCGTCTTAGCGGTATTAAGTACCATTATCTTTTTTTTCCTCTACCGAATCAGACAGCAGAAAATAGTAAATAGAATGCAGCTGTCCTACAATGAGAAATTAGAGGCTGAGCTGGCGTTAAAAGTAAAGACAATACAGGACCAGGCTGCGGATATTGAGCGCGAGAAGCAAGAGAAGATTGCCAAGGATTTTAAACAAAAACTCTACGAAAGCGAGTTGAAAGCCATACGCTCGCAGATGAATCCACACTTTATCTTCAATGTGCTGAATTCCATTGAGGCCTATGTCGTAGAAAACGATAGTGAGAATGCATCCAAACTGATACAGAAATTTTCTAGTCTCAGCCGAATCGTCTTAGAGAATTCCCAGTTCTCTATTGTCAGTATCCGATCCGAACTGCAGCTTGTAAAGCTTTATCTAGAGTTAGAAAGGGCTCGTTTTGACAATGCATTTGACTTTCGCATTGATGTTGAGGGACAGATCAACGTGGAAGAGATTAGAGTGCCCTCTTTGTTAATTCAACCGCTCGTGGAGAATGCCGTGCATCATGGTGTTCGGCATCTTGAAAACCGAAAGGGAAAAATCCACATTAAAGTATTTGAAGAAAATAGCGAAGTGATCATCGATATATTGGATAATGGAATTGGCTTTTCTCAGTCGCATCAGGAAAACAAGCCAATTTTCAAGAACAGCTCCTTCGGAATAAAAGGCATTGAGGAACGCCTCAAGATGATCAACGAGAATTACAATTCGCCCATTGCCCATCTCTATATCAGCGATCTGGATGTAGAGGAAACAGGCTTTAGAACCTTATTGCGGATTATTCTTCCTAAAACTTTCATGTTTCCCTAGAAATCTCGACAGGCTGAAAATTCGGGAGTGCTTTAGAAAGTAACGCTCAAGGGAAAAAGAGGATAATAGGAGGGGACTTGCCCCTCTATATCGCGTGGTTGAATAACTTTACTAGGGTCTTGATACCTTTAGCATTCTCAGGTTTCAATTTACCACCTAGTAATAGGCGCAGTTCTCTACGTTGAAGTGCTTCTTCAAACAGTTTCTTCTCGCTGTCCGACTCTGGAATAAGTCCCGGTATAGGCTTCGGTTTTCCTTGCTCGTCGATAGATACAAAGGTATAGTAAGCCTCATTTGATTTTACTTTCGTTCCTTCAGGTAGGTTTTGAGCAAAGATTTCCATACGAACTTCAACGGATGTGTTGAAAGCACGCGTCACTTGCGCCTGTATAGTCACAACTTCGCCTAACTTAATCGAGCGTTTGAAAGAAACGTTGTCTACTGACACGGTTACCACTTGATTCTTGCAATGCTTTTGTGCAGCCATTGCCGAGCAAATGTCCATCCAATAGAGTAAACGGCCTCCCATTAAATTACCAAATGTATTTGTATCGTTGGGAAGTACCAACTCATTCATCTCCGTATAGGATTCTCTTGCGAATTTATCGTTCATTTTGTTTTTCAAGTTCTTTAATTTGTTGCTCGATACGCTCGAACGAGGCGCGCAAAGGCGTCGGGTTATAGCCCAGTTCTGCTTTTGCTTTATCTAATACAAACCCCGTTTTGCGCGGACGGTTTGTAGCTTGTCCAATTTCTGCTGCCGTGACCGACCCAACGAGATTGCGGTCCAGATTCCAATAGTCAGCAACCTGTTCTACGACTTCCTTCACTGAGAATAGGGTATCGCTGGATATATGATAGATGCCTTCCGCATTTTTTTCTACCGCCAGTAAACAAGCCGCAGCAAGATCATCGACCCAGGTCGGCATTCGCCATTGATCAGAAACAGCTTTGATAGCTTCTCCAGCCTCTAGCTTATTTTTTGCCCACAGTACTAAGTTCGATCGCTTCTTATCCGCAATAACACCATAAACTAATATCGTGCGAAGGATCGCTGCCGAACAACCTGAGGCGCGTATTTCCTGCTCTGCATCTAATTTACTTTGTCCATAGGCGTTGACAGGGCTACATGCATCTTCCTCTTTATAGGGACCATGCTGCCCATCGAACACGAAATCTGTAGAAAGAAAAGTCAGGTGAATATCCTGCTCCTTGCAACGCTGTGCAAGCAATGTAGCAGAGTCCACATTGATCGCTTTACACAAGACCGGGTCATTCTCGCATACTTCTACGCTGCTCAATGCGGCGCTATGGATAATATGCGTTGGTTGAAACTCATCAATCAAACGACCTAGGCCTTCCAGGTCTATCAAATTTAATTGTTGAAATTTATAGCCTTCATTTTGCGGATTTCGATTCACAGAAGCCGATGTACAACAGAGTTCGTAATCCGTGTTCTTTAAGATCAACTCCGTTAATTTATGGCCTAAGAAGCCATTCGATCCGGTTACTAATATGCGCTTTTTATCCATCTTAGTTCGTCCATTGAAAGTCCATTTTCGGTTGTTTCATCGAATTATCGATCACGTCAATCTCTAATTGTAAGATTGCTTCCAATGATTTATAATCTATCTTGAACTCGTCGTCCGTTGGTTTATGGTAATCATCGTGTCCACCGGTATGAAAAAACAGTACAGGAATATTCTTACGATAAAAAGATGTTTGATCCGACCCTCCGTTTCCGTCTTTGCTCAGGTTGAATTTAATGGAGCTTGTCAATCCGTCGAATATCTTCGGAAAAGCTGTACTAGTGCCATAACCGATGATGGCCAATCCATTTTGCTCCTGATATCTGCCAATCATATCCATGTTCAACATCCAATGTATGTTGGATAAAGGCAGGGTAGGATTTTCCGTAAAATAGCGCGAACCTACTAATCCCAACTCTTCGGCACCAAAACCGATAAACAGAAAATTAAACGCTTCTTTTTCTTTATTTGTCGCGTAATGCCTCGCCAGTTCTAATAGACCGGCTACGCCGGAAGCATTGTCGTCGGCACCGTTGTGCAGTTTGCCGACACCTAAGGAATCGCGACTGCCACCGAACTCCCCATAGCCTAGATGATCATAATGTGCTCCAACAACAATGGTGTAAGGCGCGTCGTTATCAAGATAGCCGATCACATTATCCGATTGTCGAATGGAGTCCACGAGTTTCACGCGTCTTATCTTAGCATCGAAAGACTGTCGGTATCCCTTTTCTCCCATTGCTTGCAGACCATATTTCTTGAAGTATTTTTCTACATAATCTGCAGCCTTATGCGATCCCGCACGACCGGTTTCTCGACCCTTCATCTTATCGGAAGCGAGGAACTTAATATGTTTTTTCAGGTTTTTAGGATTAACCTGTGCCATTGCGTGCTGCGATAGGCAAGAAAAACATAGGCAGATTAATGTAGCATATAGAATTCCAATCATTCTCATGCTGCAAATATACACTAATTGGTAAAACTGTTAGCCCGGAATGGGTTAACTTTCAGTTATTTTAATCCGCTTAGTCTTCTACTACTTCGTCGTTAACATCATGTTTTTCAACATGTTCTTCTTTGAAGTAGCGGTTGTTGAAGATTAGAATTAAAAATACACCGATAGAAATTGCCGAGTCAGCAACGTTGAAGATGGGACGGAAGAATACAAATTCTTCGCCCGACCAAATCGGGAACCATGTCGGAAATGTGCCTTTCCACATTGGAAGATGGAACATATCGACTACATAACCATGAAGGAAGGTCGCATAGCCACCGCCCTCCGGAAATAGCACTGCCTTTTGGTAGGGTGTGCTCTCGCTGAAGATCATGCCATAAAATGCACTATCAATAATATTTCCCAAAGCGCCCGCAAAAATCAATGCGACGTTAAGAATAAATCCTCGGTTGTACTTGTTTTTAACCATGTAAACGAGGCCATATCCAATACCGATCACAGCGATAATACGGAATACACTCAAAAACAATTTACCATATTCGCCACCGAATTCCATGCCATATGCCATGCCCGGATTTTCGATGAATTGGATCATCACTTTATCGCTTATCACTTTAAAGCTTTGACCAATGGTCATGTTTAACTTCACCCAAATCTTTGAAATTTGGTCAACCAACAAAATAATCGTAATGAGTAATAAGGGCTTGGTATATCCTTTCATAATACATAAAAATGGTCTTTGTGAATACAAAGACCATTGGAGCTAATCTTTTGCTTAATATTGTTTGTTTTTCGCCTCAATACTCAATGTCGTATGAGGTACTGCTTTTAATCTTTCTTTCTGGATAAGCTTTCCAGTTTCTCTACAAACACCGTAGGTCTTGTTCTCGATGCGCACTAACGCCGCCTCAAGGTTGTCCATAAATTTTTTCTGACGTGCAGCCAATTGGTTGATTTGCTCTTTCTCCAAGGTTGCTGATCCGTCTTCTAATGTTTTGTAAGTACCTGCTGTATCGTCCGTTCCGTTTGCATTGCTATTACTTAATGATTTTGTCAATGATGACAACTCTTCACGCGCAATACGTAACTTCTCAAGAATTATTGCTTTGAACTCTTGTAATTCAGCATCGCTGTACCTAGTTTTTTCTGTGTTTCCCATACTTTAATTTTTTTCGATTAATAGCAATAAATTCTTACCATCGACTTCAATAGGTTCCCCTATTACCAGCGAATTGTCGATTTTAAGGGCGTCAGCCAAAATTTCCGTACAAATATACGAGAAATTATTTTCTACAGCTTGTTGAATTTCAGTATTTTGACTTAAGGTAACTGCAATACGGTCGGTAACTTCAAATCCCTTGTCTTTACGCAAGTTTTGAATACGGTTAATTAGTTCGCGAGCCAAACCTTCGTCTTTCAACTCCGGTGTGATATGAACGTCTAACGCAACTGTTAAACGACCTAAATTGGCTACCTGCCACCCCTCAACATCCTCTGCGATGATTTCTACATCTTCACTGCTAATAACATATTCCGTGCCAGTTAACGCGATATTTCCATTTATTTCAAGCTCGCTAATTTGCTCCGCACTCATCGCTTGGATAGCCGCAGCAACAGTTTTCATGTCTTTACCAACTTTTGCACCGAGCGCCTTGAAATTAGGCTTGATCTTCTTTTTAATGATTCCCGTTGTATCCGTGATAAACTCAATATCCTTGATGTTGGTCTCCGAAAGTATCAAATCTTTTACTTTCTCTACCTTCTCTTGGAAAGAACTATCTAATACCGGAACTAGGATTTTACTCAACGGTTGACGAACATTGATACCCGATTTCTTACGTAATGATAACGCTAATGATGAGATATCCTGAGCTAAGGCCATGCGTTCTTCCAATGCCTTGTCGACCAATTCGGAATGGTAAGCAGGGAAGTCAGCTAAATGTACAGACTCGAACTGTTCTTTCTTCGTTGCCGCATTTAGATCTAAATACAGCTGATCTGCAAAGAATGGAGAAATTGGAGATATCAATTTCGCAATCGTATCCAAACAAGTATAGAGCGTTTGGTATGCGGAAATCTTGTCCGTAGAGTATTCGCCTTTCCAGAAACGACGGCGACACAAGCGAACATACCAGTTGCTTAAATGCTCATCCACGAAATTCTGGATGGCGCGAGCAGCTTTCGTAGGCTCGTAATCCGCGTAGTACTCATCAACCTCTTTGCTCAAGCTGTTCAACAAGGAAATAATCCATCTATCGATTTCCGGACGCTCCTCAATAGCGATATCTGGCTCTGCATAGCTGAATTTATCTATGTTCGCGTAAAGAGCGAAGAAAGCATAAGTATTATATAACGTACCGAAGAACTTACGACGAACCTCGTCTAATCCTTCTTCGTTGAATTTCAAGTTATCCCAAGGAGCGGCATTGCTGATCATATACCAACGTGTTGCATCCGCCGAGTACTTCTCGATCGTTGCAAACGGATCGACACCATTGCCCAAACGTTTGGACATCTTGTTGCCGTTCTTGTCTAATACCAGACCGTTAGAAACAACGTTTTTGAAGGCCACAGAACCACGGACCATCGTAGAGATCGCATGCAATGTGAAGAACCATCCACGTGTTTGGTCTACGCCCTCAGCAATAAAATCCGCCGGGAATGCAGAGAAGTATTCTTCTTTGAATGGTAATGCTTCGCCGCGCTCTAATTTATCGTAATCTAAGCCCCACTGCGCATATGGCATGGCGCCCGAATCGAACCAAACGTCGATCAAATCAGGTTCACGATATAGCTTCTGACCACCCTCAGATACCAAGATGATATCATCTACATATGGACGGTGAAGATCTAGCTGATCGGTTCCGAATTTATCTAAATAAGATTGGTTCACCGCTTTTTCTTCTGCTGTTAAGGCATCCGATTGAACAGCTGCTTCTAATAAAGCTTTTAATTCTGGCATCGAGCCCACGCAGATTTCTTCGTTTTCGTCTTCTGAACGCCAGATTGGAAGCGGAGTACCCCAGTAGCGAGAACGCGAAAGGTTCCAGTCTACCAAGTTTTCAAGCCAGTTTCCAAAACGGCCCGATCCTGTAGCTTCCGGTTTCCAGTTGATTGTTTTATTTAAAGCTACCAACTCGTCTTTCAACGCCGTTGTGCGGATAAACCAGCTATCTAACGGATAGTATAATACCGGTTTGTCAGTACGCCAACAGTGTGGGTAGGTGTGTTCGTATTTCTTAACGTCAAACGCTTTGTTCTCTTCTTTTAATTTGATAGCAATCAATACATCGGTCGGACGGAAATCCTTATCTGCGCGCTCTTCGGCAGAGTAGTATTCCTCTTTCACGAAACGTCCTGCGAAATCGGTAATCTCTTTCACAAAACGACCTGTACGATCTACTGTAGGAACATCTTTGCCGTTTTCATCTTTCACCAAAATTGCTGGTACGCCGTTTTCACGAGCTACTTTAAAGTCATCTCCACCATAGGTCGGCGCCGCATGCACGATACCTGTACCGTCCTCCGTAGTCACGAAGTCGCCGATGATGACGCGGAATGCTTTATCCATCAATTCATCTGAAGTGATGTAAGGCATCAGTTGATGATAGCGCAATCCTGCTAATTCCTCGCCTTTGAATTCCGAAGCTACTTCCCAAGGGATAACTTTGTCGCCAAGTTTATAGTCTTGGAAAGACACTTGCTGTCCTTCAGCTTTGAAATGTTTAGAGATTAAGGCTTTTGCTAATACAACAGAAACCGGAGCTCCCGTATATTGGTTGAATGTCTTGATCTTAACATAGTCGATATTCTTGCCGACTACTAATGCCGTGTTGCTCGGAAGCGTCCATGGTGTAGTTGTCCAAGCGATAAATGCTACATCCTCGATGTCGTTATCAACAAGGCGGTCCATCAGGGGATGGATTTGCGCTTTATCCAAGCGGAACTCAGCCACAATGGTTGTGTCCTTCACGTCTTTGTAAGTGCCGGGTTGGTTCAGTTCGTGCGAACTCAAACCTGTTCCTGCAGCTGGCGAATAAGGTTGGATTGTATAGCCCTTATAAAGTAAGCCTTTTTTGTAAAGGTCTTTTAAAAGGTACCATAGGGTTTCGATGTACTCGTTTTCGTAAGTGATGTAAGGATGCTCAAGGTCGACCCAGTAACCCATCTTTTCAGTAAGGTCGTTCCAAACATCGGTGTACTTCATTACCTCTTTACGACAGGCATCATTGTATTCCTCTACCGAGATTTTCTTGCCGATATCCTCTTTAGTAATGCCTAAGGTTTTTTCAACAGCCAACTCAATCGGCAGACCGTGGGTATCCCAACCGCCCTTACGTTTTACCTGAAATCCCTTTAAGGTTTTGTAGCGACAGAAAATATCTTTGATAGCGCGCGCCATCACGTGGTGAATACCTGGCATACCGTTCGCCGAAGGCGGACCTTCGTAGAATGTGTATGGCTTACTCGCCGGACGGTTAACAATACTTTTCTCAAAGATGTTCTCCGCACCCCAACGTTTCAATACTTCTTTGCCGATTTCTGGTAAGTTTAACTGCTTATATTCCTTATACATCACGAGTTCTTATTCTATTTTTAAAGGTCGCTAATTTAGTGATTTTAAAGGAAAGGAAAAATAGCAACAGGTAACTCCTATGTACTATTTTTTTCCAATAAACACAGATTGAATGCTAGGTAGGTCGAGACTGCATGCTACTTCGCTTAACTCATAACCCTTTCATAACCCTTTCAAATCCCTTTCATAACCCAATCAAACCCGCTCCCAATTGGGTTTGATTGGGGTTATGTTAGTAGTTAGTATTTAGTAGTTAGTATTAAGACCTATTGCGGAATTAGATTTTAGATATCAGACGTTAGATATTAGAGCAAGGCGCTTATTAGGCGCCTTTTGCTATTTGAGTTGTCTGAACTAGGAAAGGAAGGATGCAAGGATTTGCAGGATGTTTTGTTTTGAGCCGGGAAAGGAACGATGCAAGGATTTGCAGGATGTTTTGTTTTAAGCCGGGAAAGGAACGATGCAAGGATTTGCAGGAGGTTGTTTCTTGAGCCGGGAAAGGAAGGATGCAAGGATTATCAGGATGTTTTGTTCTGAACCAGGAAAGGAAGGATGCAAGGATTGTCAGGATCGGGCATGTTGGATATTGGTATGCACTTAGCATATTTTTTTGATATTATTCGTTAAAGGAGACGATTCACTAAACGTCTCCTTTAACGCACGAAGCCCATACCATCATCCAAAACTCTACATGATCCTGCTCATCCTTAAATCCTTCCTTTCCTGGTTCCAAACAAACGGCCCTTTCGAAACCAAATGTTCAAAACAAAACATCCTTATAATCCTTGCATCCGTCCCTTCCTATTTCAAGACAGGGTCTAACTACTAAACTGATATATGAATTTGTAGAATTATAACTGCGTGGAATAAAAATCAAGAAGACCACAACTTTGTTTCCATTATAGTATTAATTATAGAACATAATTATGGAAAAATTTTGTGGTCTTGATGTACATAAAGATAGTGTTTTTATGTGCATTCTAAGTGAAAACAACGAAAAGTATGAAGAGGTTTTTAAGACTTTAACCCCTGACCTTGAACGGCTTCGTGACACGCTTGTTGATCATGGTGTCGGACTTGTTGCCATGGAGAGCACCAGTATCTATTGGTACCCGTTATGGAATATTCTAGAATCGGATTTTGATGTTAAATTGGTCAATCCACTGTTCATCAAGCAGGTTCCTGGAAGGAAGTCCGATGTCAAGGATGCCGAGTGGATCGCTACGGTTTTGATGAAGGATCTGATTAAAGGGAGCTTTGTTCCTCCTAGCATCATCCAACAATTGCGGCTTTACAACCGTAAGATTACCAAGCTCAACAAACAATTGCGTCGCAGTGAACAGGAAATGGATGAGATGCTTCAAAGATGCAACATCCGTTTGAGTAATTACGTCTCTGATATCGGCTGCAAGTCCATGAAGAAAGTTGTTCAG
Organism: Sphingobacterium hotanense; assembly: GCF_008274825.1. Lineage (NCBI taxonomy): Bacteria > Pseudomonadati > Bacteroidota > Sphingobacteriia > Sphingobacteriales > Sphingobacteriaceae > Sphingobacterium > Sphingobacterium hotanense. The sequence continues at coordinate 3,741,674 of NZ_CP030848.1, read as the reverse complement.
GCTATCGCTAAGAATCATTTGAACCCGGATTATTTATTGAGCTTGGTCCATGCTCGGATTGTTAGGAAAAGCGGCGCGGAAACGATCCGAGCTTCGCTTACAGGAACATTCACTTCAGTAGACATCGAGATATTGAGGATGATCGTGGAGGATATCAATTTCCACCATGATCAGCTCGAATTCTGCAAGAAAGAGTTACTGAAGCTATGCTATCAGCATTTCAATCTTCAAATGGAACTATTGGTGACCATACCTGGAGTGAAAGAGCACGCAGCTGCCTGTATCATTTCTGAAATAGGGACGGACATGAAATTCTTTACATCGGCAACAGCCTTAGTAGGCTGGACCGGTCTTAGACCGCGGAACGACCAAAGTGCGGGTAAGATTAAAGGAAGAAAGACCCTACACGGAAATAAATATCTTCGCTTGATGCTCGTACAATGTGCTTGGGGAGCATCCAGAACAAAGGGAAGCGCTTTTATGGCGCGATATCAACGATTCAGAAAAAGAATGCACCACAACAAAGCGCTTATAGCAAATGCTAGAAAGCTGTTGGTGATAATTTGGAACATATTAGCCAAAAAGGAACCCTATTTTGCCCAAGCAATCTAGCAGGCCTTTTAAAGGAAAGTACCAAGGCCCTAGTATTTATGGTGGACTATACCCCGATTTCTAAACTGGCATAATAAGGAACTTTCTGGCAAGAAATTGCGTGTGAGCTAAAAGCTCGTAGAGGAAATTATTATTATTTAAAAGCGGACTAGGCAAATGCCTGGTAAAGCAAGACTATGCCTAATCAAATAGAAACAAGCCTTTAGATGATCTTTAAAGGCTGGTTCGATTAGTATTTATAGAGGAAATACTAACTACTAATGCGAATTAAGGCTTGAAAATAGGCTTTATGAAACAGGCTGTTAATTTACCGAACACATGTACTAATAGTCCTTTGGTAGATCTGACCTTACTTGCGTTTTGTATCTGTGTTTTTTCATTTATCCAATTAAAAAAGGATTCGATTGGTTGTCTTACCCTAGATACTGCTCTTGAAAACAGATCATTATAAGCACGATCCCTGTTTTTTAAACAATCCGGCTTTCCTTGGGTTTCCCTTATCGGGGTATACATAATTGATTTCTTTTCTTTATAAAACCACTCGAAGAATGGGGCGTCACGGTATATCTTGTCACCAAAGAACGTCCTACCTGCGATGGATGCCCAATTCTCCTTAAATATGTTCAGGTCACTTTCAGATGCCTTGCTTATTACTATGCTTTCCGGACGAGGCAGCGTGGATTTGTTATAGCTGTTGAGCGCATGAAGTTTTAATCCAAAATACCAAAGCCTCTTCGTTGAGCAGAAGCTTTTATCCGTTATCTCCAGAGCTACCTTTGCTCTTCTAGTCCCACTGCAGGTTATGATGGGCATAGAGTCCAGTAGGGAAAATTCTCTGGAGCACTCTTCTGGAGCAAAGTCCTCTATAACTGACTGACAGAGAGATCTCAAAACATCAAAAAGGCGGTTGATACGGGTGTTGAATGCTACGTACGAAGTTAGCTTGGGAAACCAATCCATCAGATAATCCGAGGCGAATTTATGAATCTGCTTGATCCTTAGCCGCTGTTCCTCGTGCACACTGAATAAATAGATGGTCAAAACCTCCTGATCAGTAAAGTCAGGTTTGTTATTGTTTGAAAATCGCTGACAGTAATATTGCAGTTCACTGTCATATTTATCACACACATACTGGTATAATTTTATTAATTTTAGAGCCTTGGCCTGATTGATCATGTTCTTTTATAATGCTTAAGGAACATTATAAATATACTGATAATCAGGCTTTTATACAAGTTTTCGACCCTCTTTTTAAGAAGCTTTTTCCAATATATTTCAACCCTTAATTCGCATTACTAAATACTTACTACTAACTACTATTTCAAAAAAAAAGGCGTCCTTTCGGCGCCCTGTAATTCTAATATCTAAAATCTAATGTCTAATATCTAAAAAATGTTATGCTGAGAAGCTACTTCCGCATCCGCAGGTGCTAGTTGCGTTTGGGTTATTGAACGTAAATCCTCGAGCATCGAGACCGTTTTTGAAGTCGATTTCCATACCTGCAAGATAAAGGCCATGCGCTTTGTTCATAAATAAACGGATGCCATGGATTTCATATTCGGTGTCGCCATCTTTCTTTTGATCGAAGCCTAATATATAGCTCATTCCCGAACAGCCACCTCCTTCAACGCCAACACGAAGTCCGAAATCTTCACTGATTTCCTGTTGGTCGATCAACTTTTTTAGTTCTTTTAGCGCCCCTTCAGTAAGTGTTACTGGCGCTACTGCTGTTAAATTATCTGATGCCATATCCTTTCCTCGTATAAATTGTTTAACAAAATTACATATTTTTAGGCATTATTTAACATTTAGGACATTTTTGACAATCAGGTAACAGTATGAGTTTGAGCCCGGAATTAATTGATTTTTTTAAATCATTGTTTGTTGTTGCATTTGGCGTTTTTGCAGGTCTGCTGCTTGCTTTTAGGCTAGCATGGCCAAAAATAGAGCGCTTTTTTGTGAAGCTAAACGTCATGAAGCGACCAAAAGCTGTGGGCAAGGAAACCTTGAGAACCTCCGCTTATGAAAGGCTTTTGTTATTAGTGCATCGTATGGATGTGCAACAGGTAATGCAGCGTAATTATTCGAGCGATTTGACGGTAGAGCAGTTTCAGCAGACGTTAATTGGCGATATTGAGGCGGAGTTTGAACATAATTATACCCAACAATTATACGTTAGCGATGCGGCTTGGTTGGCGGTATTGCAATTGAAGAAATATACGGTCGATTTGATTCGAAATACCGGTGCTAAAGTTGGGTCGATTGATGCTTTTGTGGAGGAAGTATTGGCTTATTCTAACCAGAAGGGCGAAAATGTGAACCTGCAAACGCAAGTTTTGTTGAAAAAAGAGCTAAATGCTTAGCAATATCATAATAAAGCAAAATATCTGATAAAAGTTAAGTAATTGATAGTCCAATTCTTTGATATTATCTATATTTGCCGATAATTCTAAATTTGTAAAAATTCCCAAACATGGAAAGAGATCAATCCATTTTTAATCTTATTAACGAGGAGCTTAAACGCCAAGAAGAAGGTATTGAGTTAATCGCATCGGAAAACTTTGTAAGTAAGCAGGTTATGGAAGCTGCTGGTTCAGTATTAACGAACAAATATGCTGAAGGACTTCCAGGAAAACGTTACTATGGTGGTTGTGAAGTAGTCGATAAAATCGAGACAATTGCAATCGATCGCGCTAAAGAATTATTTGGCGCTGAATGGGTAAACGTTCAGCCACACTCAGGAGCGCAAGCGAATGCGGCAGTATTCTTAGCGATCTTGAAACCAGGTGATAAGATTTTAGGATTCGACCTTTCTCATGGTGGTCACTTAACTCACGGTTCTCCGGCAAACTTCTCGGGTAAACTTTACCAACCGTTATTCTACGGTGTAAAAGAAGATACTGGATTAATCGATTACGAAAAATTAGAAGAAACTGCGCGCGCAGAGAAACCAAAGGTTATTATCTGTGGTGCGTCAGCATACTCACGCGATTGGGATTACGCTCGTATCCGTAAGGTAGCTGATGAAATCGGTGCTCTAGTTGTTGCTGATATTTCTCACCCTGCAGGTTTAATCGCTCGCGGATTATTGAACGATCCACTTCCTCACTGTCATATCGTAACGACTACGACGCACAAGACGTTACGTGGTCCTCGTGGTGGTATGATCATGGTGGGTAAGGATTTCGAAAACCCTTGGGGCATCAAAACTCCAAAAGGCGAGATCCGTACGATCACGCAGTTATTAGACTTAGCGGTATTCCCAGGTACGCAAGGTGGTCCATTGGAACATACTATTGCGGCTAAAGCTATTGCTTATGGCGAAGCGCTTTCTGATGACTATTTGACATACATCAAACAAGTAAAACAAAATGCTGCAGCGTTAGCTCAGTTCTTTGTAGAGAAAGATTACAAGATTATTTCTGGCGGAACAGACAACCACTTGATGTTGGTTGACCTACGCAATAAGGATATTTCAGGTAAAGAGGCAGAAGCAGTCTTAGGCTTAGCCGGAATTACGACCAACAAAAACATGGTTCCATTTGATACACGTTCACCGTTCGTTACATCGGGTGTTCGTTTCGGAACTGCTGCGATCACGACTCGTGGTATCGGTGAAACAGAGATTGTACAGATCGGTGAGCTTATCGATGAGGCCCTAACTAGTAGAAACGACGAAGCTGCGCTAAATCGTATACATGGAAAGGTTAAAGAGATGATGGCTCAATTCCCTTTATATAAATAGTGTAGAGGTATATTTTACATAAAAATGGCTTCAAATGATAAATTTGGAGCCATTTTTGTTGTTTAGTATAATGTGAAGAAATGTTAAAATCAACCGTAACTTTTTGAATACTCAGAATTTTTAATTCTCTTTGATTTAGTATAAATAATAACAAATCGCCTATCGAAACACGAATACGCTTTAAAAAATCATTACAAGTACATAGCAGATACTCTAGCATTTTTGTGGAGGAATAATTATGAAACTATTGAATAAGAAAAGTGACCAACAACTGGTTCAAGCGTACGTCAAAGGCGAAGAAAGAGCAATACAGGTTTTATTAGAACGATATAAAACTAAAATCTATACCTCTATTTACCACCAGGTAAAGGATCAATACCTTGCAGAGGATATCTTTCAAGAGACTTTTATTAAAGTGATCAATACCTTAAAGGCTGGTCGCTATAATGATGAGGGTAAATTCTTGCCTTGGGTGATGCGTATTGCACATAATATGGTCATTGACCATTTCCGCCGCGAGAAAAGAGCCCCTAATATTGTCAATAACGATGGATTCGATATCTTCGAAGTCCTACAGTTCTCCGATGACAGCGTTGAAACTAAAATGCTGAAAACCCAAAGAGACATAGATCTCAAAAAAATCATACAATTGCTTCCTGATGATCAGAAAGAGGTGTTAATCATGCGCCTGTTCTGTGATATGAGCTTTAAAGATATCGCCGATATCACCGAAGTCAGCATCAATACCGCTTTAGGCAGAATGCGCTACGCATTGACCAACCTGCGCAAGATGATCGAAGAGAATAATTTGATGTTTCAATTGAATTAGATACTAGACATAAGACATTAGACTTTGGCGGGTTAGCAAGCAGTATTTTGTGGTCTTGTTAATATCATATATGCAGAGTCTAATGTCTTATGTCTAATGTCTAACATCTTTTAAAATGCCATTTTGTCTTTTACTTCCGAAAATCAAGGTTTGGAATTAGATTTGATGGGTATTAGTAAATTAGAAAATTAAAGAAATACAATAGATGTACTGGATTATTTTTATTGGAATTATGTTAGTGAGCTGGATAGTCCAGTTCCGTTTCAAGAGTAAGTTTAAGAAGTATTCGGAGATGCCGTTATCGTCGGGGTTGTCTGGTGCGGAGATTGCGCAAAAGATGTTGAACGAGAATGGTATTAATGATGTACAGATTATTTCCGTGGAAGGTCAATTAACTGACCACTATAACCCTGGAAATAGAACTGTTAATTTAAGTCCTGAGGTTTATCATGGACGTTCTGTCGCTGCGGCGGCGGTTGCTGCACACGAGTGTGGCCACGCAGTGCAACATGCGACAGCATATAATTGGTTACAGTTCCGTTCGGCGATGGTGCCGTTGGTAAGTGTGGCCTCGCGCTTGACTTCATGGGTATTGTTGATCGGTGTGATGATGATGGCATTTTCAGGTAATTACATTGTTCTTGCTGTTGGGGTAGGGGCATTGTTCTTAACAACCCTATTCAGTTTCATTACGCTGCCGGTAGAGTTTGATGCTTCGGCAAGAGCTTTAGCGTGGTTAGATCGTTCTGGAGTGACACACAACACTGCCGAGCATGATGGTGCGAAAGATGCGTTAAAGTGGGCAGCGATGACTTATGTTGTGGCAGCTTTGTCAGCATTGGTGACTTTGTTGTACTACGCTTCGATTTTGTTTGGAAGAAGAGACTAATCAGATTAGTCAAAGAATATAGCGATGGGATGGAAGCAATTTCATCCCATTTTTTCTGAATTGTCTATTTAGAGCGTTCATCAAGAACTTTCATCGCCGTTGATGTTTCAATGGAAACATTAAAGTTTTTTCTGAATAGGTGATAAGGGAAGATATTCAACAGGATTACGCTATTTCAGGGATTCGACCTAATCATTAAAGTTTATTGCGGATGGATTTCCTTTCAATAGGATTTCGTACATTTGCACAATTAGCAACAGGATTTCAAGAGATTAAACGATGTTTTCAAATCTACAGGATAAATTAGACAGAGCCTTTAAAGTACTTAAAGGGCAAGGTAATATTACGGAAATTAACGTAGCAGAGACGATGAAGGAAATTCGCAAGGCCTTATTAGATGCCGATGTGAATTACAAGACTGCTAAGACTTTTACAGATGACGTTAAGCAAAAGGCTTTAGGGCAAAATGTATTAACTAGTATCTCTCCGGGTCAGTTATTGACGAAGATCATGAACGACGAGCTGACCGAGTTAATGGGCGGTACAGTTACGGAGCTTGAGATTACAAAGAATCCTACTGTCATCTTGATCGCTGGTCTGAACGGTGCGGGTAAAACGACCTTCTCCGGAAAATTGGCGAACTTCTTGAAAACGCAGAAGAACAAGAAACCTTTATTGGTTGCAGGCGACGTTTATCGTCCTGCCGCTATTGATCAATTGGAGGTATTAGGCCAACAAGTTGGTGTTCCGGTTTTTGTGAATAGAGAATCTACCGATCCAATCGGTATTGCCGTTGCGGGTGTTGAAGAAGCTAAACGCAATGGAAATAATGTAGTCATCATAGATACTGCCGGTCGCTTAGCTATTGACGAGGCGTTGATGCAAGAGATCACAGCGGTTAAGGATGCTACGCAACCACATGAGATTTTATTCGTTGTTGACTCGATGACGGGTCAGGATGCAGTAAACACGGCTAAAGCATTTAACGATCACTTAGACTTTACCGGGGTTGTATTAACGAAATTAGACGGTGATACGCGTGGTGGTGCTGCGCTTTCGATTAAGTCGGTTGTTAACAAACCTATTAAGTTTATCGGTACGGGTGAGAAGATGGAAGCATTGGATGTTTTCCACCCAGATCGTATGGCTTCTCGTATTTTAGGGATGGGTGACGTTGTTTCCCTTGTGGAGCGTGCTCAGCAACAATTTGACGAGAAACAAGCGGCAGAGTTGCAGAAGAAAATCCGTAAGAATAAATTCGACTTCAACGACTTCAAGTCCCAGATTCAACAAATCAAGAAGATGGGTAATATGAAGGATTTGATGGGGATGATTCCGGGGGTTGGAAAAGCGATCAAAGACGTGGAGATTGATGATGATGCGTTCAAACCTATCGAAGCGATCATCGATTCAATGACTCCTTTTGAGCGCGAAAATCCGGATGCAATCGATCAACGTAGGAGAATGCGTATTGCGAAAGGTTCCGGAACAGATGTCAATGAGGTTAACAAGTTGATGAAGCAATTTGGCGATATGCGTAAGGTGATGAAACAAATGTCGAACCCTGCCATGGCTGCCAAAATGATGAGAAACATGCCTAAGATGCCTGGAAAGCCATTCTAGAAAATGATGAAAAAGGAGCGGCAAGTTTAGCGTCGCTCTCCTGATATAAGAAAAGGGCATTCAGCAGGATGCCCTTTTTTATGTTTCTAAAGCTTTGAGGCTACTAAATGCTAGAATTAATTCTTAGTTTTGTAAAATGGACGACCCCGCACAGATATCGGAATATGGCAAAATCCTACTAATGGCTATAGTAGGGATGCTATTGGTATGTGCTACAATCTTCCTGGCATTCGTCCTTTCGCCTAAAAATCCTAATCCAGTAAAATTAAGTACCTACGAATGTGGTGAGGAAAGTGTTGGAACGTCTTGGATTCAATTCAATCCACGCTTCTATGTCATTGCGCTGATCTTTCTGCTCTTTGATGTGGAACTGATCTTCATCTTCCCTTGGGCTACCGTGTTTGGCAATGCTGACTTTATTGCTGCCGATGCGCGCTGGGGCTGGTTTACACTGGTTGAGATGGCTATCTTTATCGGTATCTTGATCGTAGGATTAATCTACGTTTGGAAAAGTGGGGATATCAGCTGGATCAAGCCACAGCATAAAACGCCTAGCGTTTCTGTTAATATCCCAAGTTCAGCCTATGACAAACTTAATCAGCAAACGTATGCGGTGAGGGATTATAAGGAGCCTTTAATTGAAGAAGTAGAAAACGTTGTTAGCACTACAGCTACAGCGCCTAAAATAGGATTTAAACCTAAATTCAAGAAACCAAGTTCAGAATCATGAGTCTAGACCAGCGTCTGCAACAAAATAATGGCGTCATTATCGCTAAGATGGACGATCTATTGAATTGGGCCAGGTTGTCATCCATGTGGCCTATCAGTTTCGGTATTGCATGCTGTGCGATCGAAATGATGGGGGCTATGGCGGCTACATATGATTTAGACCGCTTAGGGGTTTTTCCACGCCCTTCGCCAAGACAGTCCGACGTGATGATTATTGCCGGAACGGTTACTTTCAAGATGGCAGATCGCATCAAGAAGCTTTATGAGCAGATGCCCGATCCAAAGTATGTGATTTCGATGGGTTCTTGCTCTAACTGTGGAGGACCTTATTGGCAACATGGTTATCATGTGGTTAAAGGTGTGGATAAGATTATTCCTGTTGATGTGTATGTGCAAGGCTGTCCGCCTAGACCGGAGGCTTTGATTGGAGCTTTCTTAGAATTACAAAAGAAAATTGATGAACAGTCTTTACTGAAAGGGGATATTTTTCCCGTTGCAGTAGAGCAATAGAATAAAATATGGCAAAAGATTTTTATGGGGATTTACGCTTAGGGATTCTAGGTGGCGGACAATTGGGCCGTATGTTGATCCAAGAAGCAATAAATTTTAATGTAAACATCCATGTGCTAGATCCAGATCCTAATGCACCATGTAAGCGCCTTTGTAACCAGTTTGAAGTTGGTTCGTTGGGAGACTATGATACCGTGTATAACTTCGGTAAGGATTTGGACATGATTACGATTGAGATCGAGAAAGTTAATGTTGATGCATTGGAAGCTCTGGAATCGGAAGGCGTCATTGTTTACCCGCAAGCGCGTGTAATTCGTTTGATCCAAGATAAAGGGCTTCAGAAACAATTCTTCAAACAGAATGATATTCCAACATCAGCATTTCAGTTTATATCGAATAAAGATGGCTTAGCGCAATCACATCTTCCGTTGCCTTTTATCCAAAAGCTTAGAAAAGATGGATATGATGGTAAAGGCGTAAAGAAAATCAATTCTTCAGCTGATTTTGAAGCGGCTTTTGAGGAACCAAGCATTGTAGAGGAGTTGGTTGACTTTGAAAAAGAAATTGCTGTGATTGTTGCTAGAAACGACCGTGGTGATATTTCGACCTTCCCAATGGTGGAGATGGAGTTCAATCCGCAAGCGAATCTTGTTGAGTTTTTGATATCTCCGTCGACTTATTCGGCAGATGTTCAAGAAAAGGCAGAGCAAATCGCGAAGAAAATTGCTAATGATTTACAGATTGTTGGTCTATTAGCTGTGGAGATGTTCTTGACGAAAGATGGCGAGATTCTCGTGAATGAGCTAGCGCCAAGACCGCACAACTCTGGACACCAAACCATTGAAGGAAACTACGTTTCCCAATTCGGTCAGCACTTGCGCGCGATCTTTAATCTTCCATTAGCCAATACAGAAGCTCGAGGAAATGCCATCATGATTAATCTTCTGGGAGAAGAAGGCTACGAGGGATTAGCAGAATATGAAGGGCTAGAAGAGGCATTGGCAATAGACGGTGTCTATATTCACTTATATGGTAAGAAATATACGAAACCGTTCCGTAAGATGGGACACGTTACGATTGTGCATGAAGACCGTGCAACAGCCATTGATAATGCGCGTAAAGTTCAGAATTTAATTAAAGTTATTGCTTAAAAATAAGATATAATGAGTAATCCAAAGATTGGAATTATCATGGGCAGCAAGTCGGACTTGCCTGTGATGCAAGATGCGGTTGAAGTATTAAAATATTTAGGAGTCGATGCTGAAGTAACGATTGTATCAGCACATCGTACGCCAAAGCGTATGTTTGATTATGCGGAACAAGCAGCTAGCAGAGGACTTAAAGTTATTATTGCCGGCGCTGGCGGTGCAGCACACTTACCAGGTATGGTTGCTTCGATCACGCACCTTCCAGTAATTGGTGTACCGGTAAAATCATCAAACTCTATTGATGGTTGGGACTCCGTATTGTCTATCCTTCAGATGCCGAATGGTATTCCTGTTGCGACAGTAGCTTTGAATGCCGCAAAGAATGCAGGTATCCTTGCAGCACAGATATTAGGAACGCAAGACGACACTGTAGCGCAGGCGCTCATTAAGTTTAAAGAAGAGTTGAGAGATAAGGTCGAAGAGACTGCGAGAGAAGTAGAACAATTAAAATTTTAAATAGAAAAGGCGGGTTATCCCGCCTTTTCTATTTAAATGTCTTTTGCATATAGTCATAGCTTTTCTTGACACTCGCGTATTTATCATCCGAGTAAATGTCATCTTGCTCAATGAAAGCATACTTGAGTCCGCTCTCATTGGCGAACGACGCCAAGTTTGGAAAGTTGATACTGCCAGAACCAACCTCAGTATATCGAATGGTCTTCATGACCTCTTCAAAGTTTAAGGTATCACGTTTGCCGGTCTTCGGGTCGAACTTGTTTTGTTCAATAGGGTTCGAGAATTGTCTGTCCATATCTTTCACATGCCATAGCGGAAAGCGCCCTGGGTATTTCGTGAAATAAGTCTGCGGGTTTTCTCCCGCTTTATTGATCCAGTATAAATCGAGTTCAAAGCATACGAGGTCAGGCTCTGTGAAGGCTAGGATAATATCCAGCCCTTTTGTACCATTGCCGAATTCTTTGAATTCCCAGAAGTGGTTGTGATAGCCAATTTTGATACCTGCCTTTTTCGCCATCTCGCCTGCCTTATTTAACTGTTCAGCGATATATTGGTAAGCAGCAACATCTAATTTATTGAGGTTGTCCATCGGTGGAACCGGGGCAATGACATACTCTTGCCCTAGGTTATGTGCAATCTCGATGTACTTCTCGATGTTTTCTTTGTCGTTATGGTCTTTACTTAGGTATTTACCCATATCGTAATGACCACTATGTGTGATGAGGTCATTGTCATTTAATACCTTCTTGAAGTCATCGATCGAGAGTCCCCAGAACGAGTTGTTCGCCAGATCCACTCCAAAGGTTTCTACATGCGTATATCCGAGCTTAGAAACGTTCTTAAGGACCTCTTTCGGGTCTTTCGCTAAAAGATCACGAAGTGTAAAAAGTTGAAGTCCTATATTTTTAAGTGGCGATCCTGATGCAATGTTGGTTCCTTTGCAGGAAAAAAGATGAGGGGCAAGAAGTCCTCCCATGACTCCTAAGCTAGCTTGCTTAAGGAAATTACGTCTTGACTGTGTCATACTTACAATAAGTTTGTTGATTGAAGATAAGTATTATTTTAATAAAAACTTCATGTTTCTATGTAAACAGCAAAAGGTATGAGAGTTCTTGAAGACATTTGAAAGCTGATGCGCATCGAAAAAAAAGAGGGATTCCTATTAGAAATCCCTCTTCATGTATGTTAAAGGTATATCCTGAGACTATACAGTCATGATATCTTTTTCTTTTAATTCAGCTAGCTGATCAACTTTTACAATATATGCATCAGTTAATTTTTGTACTTCGCCTTCACCAGCTTTGATTTCATCTTCAGAAGCGCCGTCGTTTTTCAATTTCTTGATTGCTTCGTTAGATTCTTTACGGATGTTACGAACTGTAACACGACCTTTCTCTGCTTCTTCCTTTACTTTTTTCACTAGATCGCGACGACGTTCTTCTGTCAATGGTGGAACCACCAAGCGAATGATATTACCGTCGTTTTGAGGATTCAAACCGATGTTTGAGTCCATAATTGCTTTCTCGATCGCAGAAAGTAAGGACTTTTCCCATGGCTGGATAACGATTGTTCTAGCATCAGTAGTATTGATGTTACTCACCTGCGACAATGCTGTTGCAGATCCGTAGTAATCTACGAAGATTCCATCAAGCATGCCTGGGCTAGCTTTTCCAGCGCGTATTTTTGTAAGTTCAGACTCGGTATGCGCGACTGCTTTAATCATTCCTTCTTTGCAATCGTCCAACTGAAGTGAAATTAATTCGTTCATATCTTGAATATAATTTATCGTAAAAAATAGATTAGCTTACAATAGTACCAACGTGCTCGCCATTTGCTAGCTTCATTAAGTTGCCAGGCTTATTCATGTCGAATACGATGATTGGTAAGTTGTTTTCTTGACATAATGTGAAAGCTGTCATGTCCATTACGTTTAATCCTTTTTCATACACTTCTGTGAATGAAATATGATCAAATTTCTGAGCATTCGGGTCTTTCTCAGGATCTGCAGTGTAGATTCCATCTACGCGTGTTCCTTTCAATACAGCATCTGCGTTGATTTCGATAGCACGTAATGAAGCAGCTGTATCAGTAGTGAAATAAGGGTTTCCTGTTCCGGCACCGAAGATAACGATACGTCCTTTTTCTAAGTGACGGACCGCTCTTCTACGAATAAATGGTTCGCAAATCTGCTCCATTTTAATCGCGGTTAGTAAACGGGTTTTCATTCCTTCTTTTTCCAAAGCATCTTGCAAAGCCATACTGTTGATTACGGTTGCTAACATGCCCATATAATCAGCTTGTACACGATCCATTCCTGCTTTTTCAGCGCTTAAGCCACGGTAAATATTACCACCACCGATTACGATAGCGATTTCCATGCCTAGACTATGAAGTTCTTGAATGTCTTTTGCGTATTGCTGAACGCGATTAATGTCGATTCCGTAGCTTTGTTCACCCATCAAAGCTTCTCCGCTGAGTTTTAGTAGGATGCGTTTGTATTTCATATTTGATTTTTGGAGTATTTCCAAAAGCCAAAGATAGGATTTTTTAACATCGGTTAAACAGTTTTATTCTGATTTTTTGACGATTCGATTACTTGACGGTAAAATTCCTCATACTTTGGAACTATTTTACTAAGTTCAAAATCCTGTGCCCTCACCAAGGCATTCGCCTTAAATTCAGCAAGAGTCGCATCGTTTTCAAGAATATGAATCGCATTTTTTGCCATATCATCGATATCTCCGATATCGCTTAGGAATCCGCTGAAGCCCTGCTTATTTAATTCCGGCAAACCGCCAGTATTTGAAGAAATAACAGGAACTTTGCAGGCCATAGCCTCTAATGCAGCTAGTCCGAAACTCTCTGAACCAGAAGGCATCAAAAACAAATCGGAGATCGATAAGATCTCTTCGATAGCATCTTGTTTCCCTAAGAAACGGATCACATCGCAGATCCCGAGGTCGCGGGCTAATTCCTCTGCATTACGACGCTCCGGACCATCCCCAACCATCAATAATTTACTTGGGATAACCTTGTTCACTTTCTCAAAAATGCGCACGACATCTTCCACACGCTTTACTTTCCGGAAATTGGAGGTATGCACCAATATCCGTTCGTTGTTCGGCGCTATGGCTTTCTTGAAATGCTCATGATTCTTATTGCTGAAGCGTTTAAGATCGATAAAGTTGGGTATTACTTGGATATCTTGTGTGACGTCGAAGTACTGCAGGGTCTGTTCTTTAAGATTATCTGAAACGGTCGTCACGCCATCCGATTGATTGATCGAGAAAGTGACAACCGGGCTAAAGCTCTTGTCCTTGCCTACCAGCGTTATATCTGTGCCGTGCAATGTCGTTACGACAGGTATATCGATTCCATAGGTCTTTAGGATCTGTTTTGCAAGGAAAGCAACTGATGCATGTGGAATTGCATAGTGCACATGCAATAGGTCTAATTTTTCAAAACGAACAACATCAACCATCTTGCTGGCCAGTGCTGTTTCGTAGGGAGGGAAGTCAAATAATGGATATTGCGCCATAGAGACTTCGTGATAAAAAAGGTTTTCGGAGAAGAAATCCAAACGGGCAGGTTGGCTATATGTGATGAAATGTACCTGATGCCCTTCGTTGGCTAATGCTTTTCCTAATTCTGTGGCAACCACCCCACTTCCACCAAATGTTGGATAACAGACAATTCCTATCTTCATACGTTTCGTTTTCTTCCATAAAGATAATGATGCTTTTATAAATCCGCATTAATATTTTTTCGACAGGCAGAAATATTCTATTTTTATTACAAATGGATGAACAAACAACAAAACTGATCGAGGAGCTTCAATTTAAAACATCAAGAGCGGGCGGAAAAGGAGGGCAGCATGTCAATAAAGTTTCTTCTAAGGTTATGCTTATTTGGAATGTTGATGCTTCTTCTATTTTTACCGACGAACAAAAGACCTTGCTCAAAGAGCGTTTAGCTAATCGAATCAATAAAGAAGGCGAACTATTGCTTGATGCTTCAAGTGATCGAAGCCAAATCAAGAACAAAGAAATCGTAATTGAACGATTTCTGAATATTCTGGATGAAGCATTAAAGGTAGATAAACCTCGTATTCCGACAAAGATTCCCAAATCTAAAATCATAGCCCGACTAGATCGTAAAAAAATGCAATCCGATAAAAAAGCGGATAGGCGATGGCGGCATGAGTAGCAAATTCCAATCATTCAAAACTCACATTTCTCTCCCTTGGAATAAGCTGTTACAGACTTAATATGTCTTTTTGATGAATTTATAGTCTTTATTTACAGCATGTTATTCTTAAATCTTCCTTTTATAACTAATAATTTAGTTGTATAACTAAATTATTAGTTATACCTTAGTCTTATAATCGATTATAGGCAATATTGTCTTTTTATAATTTATCAATACCAGTATGGACGAATTAAAAGAACTTACGAAGGCTGAGGAGCAAATCATGCAAGCGTTGTGGGATCGTGATGGTGGATTTGTGAAAGAGATCATCGACATGCTTCCGGAGCCGAAACCTGCTTATAATACTGTTTCAACCATCATTCGGATTCTTGAGACCAAGGGTTTTGTGGATCACGAGTCTTTTGGGAAGAGCCATCGCTATTTTCCGAAGATCCAAAAAGAAGAATACAAGAAGTTAATCACAGGAAAACTCTTGCAAGGTTATTTTGAGAATTCAGCCAGCAGCATGTTGTCTTTTTTTCTAGAAGAAAAGAAGCTCGACGTCAAGGACATGGACGAAATCTTGAAATTAATACAGAAGCATAAATCTTAAACCCAAATACTTGAGCCATGCTATACTTAATCCTTTCAAATATAGCGCTGATCGTCTTTTTCCTAATCTACTGGTTAGGACTACGAAAGCTAACATTTTTCCAATGGAATCGTTGGTTCCTATTGGGCAGCTTGTTCGCCGCATATCTTATTCCCATGGGACTTTACGTACAAGTACCTATGCCCGAGATGATGATTGTAGAGATCCCCGAAATAACGATCGGGGCAAATCAACAAGCTATTGAAGCCGATATAGTATCAGCTGATCAATGGGATATTCTGAGCTTCCAAACATTAAATGCAATGTATTGGCTTGGGGTTGCTATGTTCAGCGCTTGGTTTCTCTACCGAATTGTGGCATTATTGAGAACGATAGGGGCAGGGTCTGCCAAAGGCAGTTTTTCATTCTTTGGAAAGATTGTGCTAAGCAAGGAATTACAAGACGAAGATTTACAACAAGTGCGCAATCATGAGCTTGAACATGTCAAACAAGGGCATTCGCTGGATATTATCCTATTAGAAATCTTTAGGCTTTTCAATTGGTTTAATCCGATCTATCCTATGTTGATTCGGGAGATGAAATTTGTTCATGAATGTATTGTCGACGAAAAGAATGCCGACAATAAAGTTGCCTATGCAGAGCTTTTGCTGGCCCAGGCAATGAATACCAAAAGCGCCTTGCTACAACATGAGTTTTCCAATAATTCATTATTGAAAAATAGAATCACTATGTTATTTAAAGAAAAAACAGCCTATAAATTTAAGGCGATATACCTATTAACCCTACCTGCAACCCTATTTATGCTTTTCCTTGTGGTAAACTGTAAACAGGAAGAACAGAAAACAGAACCTCCGGTTGAAGAGATCACTTTGCTGGATTTACCAGAGGAAGAAAAATTTGAGGGGTCACTTATCGACAATCCCGAGATATTAGCTGATTATCCCGGTGGCATCGATAATTTCCGGAAATTTGTACAAGAAAAGTATACTTATACGCAGGCTGCGATTGATGCCGGTGTAAAAGGAAAAATAGTCGCAAATTTTATCATTGGTTCAGATGGAGCGATTTCTAATATTATCATCACAGAAGATTTAGGGCATGGAACCGGTGAGGCATTGATTGCTGCGATTGAGAAAGCGGAGAAATGGAAACCTGCTATTCAAGACGGAAAACCCGTAGCCTCCCGCTTTATGATCCCGTTAAGATTAGATCTTACCCAACAATAGTAGACTAACCCTTTTGGCTTGGTTTGACTCTAGAACCTTTCTTGTGCCTATTTTAGGTCTTTGAATAACAATTAGAAGACCTAAAATAGGATTATAATATGAATATTGGTATTTTAGTATCAAACCATTTAAATTATGAAAGGGAGTATATTAACTTATTTATTATTTTTTGGATTGGCATTCACTCATGAAGTTAAATCTCAGGAGGTCGACACATCGATTATGATCGTTGACGCCATTGATCCCAACGTTGTTTTTGATCAACAGTCGGCGCCCCTAAAGGGAGAAAAGGCGTTTAGAAGAGATGTCAATTCAAGCTTTACAATTCCAAAAGCAGTCATTAACTCGGGAAGAAGCGGGAAAATTGAAGCCGCTTTTTTAGTTGATACGGCGGGCGTAATTACCGATGTGGTTATTTTGCAAGATATCGGTAGTGGTAGTGGTGAGGCGCTTGTTAGAGCTATTAGTAAAGCGGGGAAAAGGCATAAATGGGTTCCAGCGGTTGTGGATGGAAAGAAAGTGAAGGTAAGACACACTATTCCAGTGACTGTTAATCTTAATTCTCAATCGAGAACACAATCAAATCAAAGCAGTATTAGAAATATGTCTGGCAACTTTTAAATGAGTACTAGCATCATTGCTATTTCTTCAATAAATCGAAAATACTGAAGAGCCGTTTAAAGGGCTCTTCAGTATTTCTCTACGCTGATCAAGCCCCCCCTTTTAAAAACCTAACCTCTCGTTGTAATTTCTCGATACGATCGATCAAATTCTGTACGACTTCGATACCCTGCACGTTAAGTTCTAATTCATAATGCCAGTTTGAGAAGCGTTCTATCTGTGGTATTTGCTCCTCTTCAATAAACTCCGTTTCCTCTTCGATGATAATTTCAATCAGGCCATTCTGGTGCAATTCCTGAATAAAAGTCCGTTCAATCTTATTCGATCGGCAGATATCAATCACCTTAAATAATGTCTTTTCCATAGCTTACTTTGTTGAGTCTGCAAATTGTTGAACAAGTTTCTTTTGTTCATCAGTCAAATTTGTCGGAAGTTTCACGTGAACCTCAGCATATAAATCGCCAAATTCACCATCCTTTTTATAAACCGGATATCCCTTACCTTTTAAACGGATCTTTGCTCCGTTTTGTGTTTCTGCCTTAATCTTTACGTTGATTTTGCCCGTCAGGGTATTTACGATGGTCTCTCCACCTAATAGCGCCGTCGCTAAATCAATGGATATATTGGTATAAAGATCATTCCCCTTCCGTTGGAAATTAGGGTCCGCTTTAATGCTGAACGTGATGTATAAGTCGCCGTTTGGCCCGCCATTCATTCCTTCGCCGCCCTGACCTTTCAACCGAATCTTCTGTCCGTCTTCCACGCCCGCCGGGATCGTGATACGAATATTCTTTCCATTCACAGTGAAGGTCTGCTGATGCGTCTGCGAAGCTTGCAAAAGAGTCAATTCTAAACTTGTGTTATAGTCTTGCCCCCTAAAGCCCGCAGATCTGCGATTGGAGCTGCGCCCCGAAAAGCGACTGCCAAAAAGTTCTTCAAAGAAATCCGAATACTCGCCCGTATCATAGTTTCCGTCGTAGTTGAAATCATAGCCCTGGAACGGATTCTGTCCCCCTCGTCCGGCATTAGAACGGCCATACTGTTGCTGCGCCTTTTCATACTCTTCACCATGCTTCCAATTTTCGCCATACTGATCGTATTTCTTACGCTTGTCCGGATCGGTCAGCACTTCGTTGGCCTCATTGATTTCCTGAAATTTCTTCTTAGCCTCCTCGTCATTTGGATTCAAATCAGGATGAAACTTGCGGGCAAGTTTTCTATATGCTTTTTTGATGTCCTCCTGGCTGGCTGTTTTATCCAATCCTAATACTTTATAGTAATCTAAAAACGCCATATATCTAATTGATTTATTTTATAACTTTCATGTTTCCATCGCAATACCAGCAAGTTTGAGTTCCTTGATGGCCATTGAAAACAGACGCTCTCTTAAAAAACAAGTAGTCTGTGCAATTGTTTCTTTGGGTTGAAATCAAATTTACAACCTTCGTAGGGATTAAAAAAGTCTAAAAAATGAAACAATATAAGATGCCTACTGTTGATTAATAAAAAGCTGAAGCTATGAACACGAATAGACTTTCAAAGGCGATGGAAACATCGCTGATTAAACAGATGACAAAAGAAAACCAAGCCTCACAGATTTATTTGGCTTTGGGGATTTGGGCCGATACAAAAGGTTATGGTGGTATTGCAAATTTTCTTTTCCGTCATGCGCAGGAAGAGCGGAATCATATGATCAAGATTATGATGTACATTCTGGAGCGTGGGGGAGAGCCAAAGGTGGAAGCGGTCGAGGCACCAAGCAAATTGCCGAAAACAATTACCGAATGCTTCGATATGGTTTTCGAGCATGAGGTGGATAATACCAATGCTATCTACAATCTGGTTAATCAGTCGATGGACGAGAAGGATTGGGCAACTTGGAACTTTGCGCAGTGGTTTGTGAAGGAGCAGATTGAAGAAGAAAAACTAGCGCTTCAATTAATCGATAAGTTGAAGATTGCGGGTGGCGATCGCGCAACAGATGAGTCGCTATTCTCTTTGGATAAATTCTTAGAAAGCGCACCGGATGAAGTGACTTTGTCCAGAGAGTCGACTGCTGATAACCCAGAATAAAGAAGTTCTCTATTAATCTTAATAATAGGGTTGGGCGCTTGCGTCCAACCCTATGCTTTTTAAAGACTATTAAACAAATTTATCAATCTACTGATAAGTCGGATGATAAGATGAGGGTTCATAGCTATTGTTTTTTGACGTTTCGCTCGTTGTAGTAATCCGTATTTCCGGTCAACGTAAGTTTTCCGAAGGTCTTCAATCCTGCGGGGTGAATAATATTACTGCGACCCTCCAATGCTATATTCGCCGTATCGGCAACATTTGATTCTATCAAATCTAAGCGTGCGTTATTAAGAGTAGCGTTGAATGTAGCGAATGATAGACCTTCCAAACGAATAATAGATTTTTCCATCCCTAGCAGTTGGAACTTTGGGTCTAAAGTCTCTCGATTTTCGGTCGCTCCCCGAAGATCTACCTGAGCGCCTTTGCCCACGGTTACTTTGCTGAGTCCGTAGAATACGCTGTCTGCCGAATGGATAGAAAGGGTGCCCCTGATATTGTTTAACGCAATGGTTTTGATGGATAAACTATCCACATCAATCTCAAAATTATCTGTAGTCAGACCGCTTAGCGTGATCATCATCGTGTTTCCTTTGACAACAGAGTTTATTTCTTTTTTATAATAATAATTTGATCTAGAAATCTCGTTTCTCCCGTTCTCTGTGACACGCACGAAGGTGTGGTTTTTCAAGCCCTTACCATTGATCACAATATGTTCAATGTTGTCAAGGGAAACTGGTTTTGCTGTTTCAGGCTCACTAAAGCCCATCATAAAGGCAGATATTGGATCCGCCGGTTCCTTTGTAATCTTGTCTTTAACAAGGATGCGACCTGTTATCGGGCGAAAAATAAAAAAGCAAAGGAATAAGGTTAACCCTGTGACGATAATTATAATGGTGGACTTTTTCATAATTCTATAGCGTTATATAAGTCGGTTATTTCATCGATTGATATGTTTAACAATTTTGCTGTCTGCAAAAATCGTGGCGCTTCTTGTTCCAAAAAGCTTTCTTTCCGTAGGCCGATAATTCGGTCTTGAGCGTCTTCTGCAACAAAAAAACCTAAGCCTCTTTTATTGAAGATGATTTCATCCTGTTGCAGTTTTTCGTAAGACCGCATGATGGTATTCGGGTTTACCTCCAAAGTTGCGCCCAGGTCGCGAACTGAGAGGATTTTTTCCCCAGCGGCCCATTCCTTTTTCAGAATCTTTTCCATCACTAGATCGATGATCTGTTGATAGATGGGTTTATCATTTGTAAACTGCATTTAAACCTCCTTCTCTTTTAATAAAAAATAAAAACCCACGTAACATGCTATTGATGCTAATAAATAAAGGACAATCGGGAATAGTTCTACATAGGATTCGTTATTGATATAGTACGGATGGGCGGACCATACCTTGTTCAGGAAGTAGATACCGATAGTCATTAAGACCGTGATAATTCCTATAAATTTCAGTAGGCTATATTTTCTGAAATAGAGAAGAGCATATAGATGCAGTGGCAACAAGACAAAAAAGAATAACCCAATCTTCATTAAGGGGTAATTAATGTTGGCGTTATTTAGTATGCTGTTTTCACGTATTCCTTCGTATAGATAACCCAATTTATCAAACGCTTCTGTACATACCTCTAGATAGCGACTTTGAAAATAAACTTGTGTCAAATAGTTTAGCAAAATAATGATCAATAGGTTCGCTACGTAAATGATTGCCGCTGTAATCAAATACGATAAAAACCGTTGAGCAGGACTTACCGGAAGGGACAGTTCATAGAATCTATAGTACAATTTCTGAAGTAATAGTAAATGTACTAACGGTAATACGAATACAAGGACAATGCTGGGTTCGAAATAAGAATAGCCTGCCAATTGCATAGCAGCATTGTAATCTACAATTCCCGCGTCGCTGATTGTAGCTTCCATCAACTCAAATGAATGGTTCCAGGTCAGCAAGAATAACCCAACAAATCCAATTATTGCAAGCAATGGAATGGAGATTAGCAAGTACCGATTACCTAATAAGATGGTTTTTGTATATAATAGGGAGGTTCTCATAGTTCTACAGTTTGGTTTGATTTAGTAAAAGCATTAAACAGGAATTCAATATCGAGTTTTGCCTCGTTTGGCGCCGTCGTTTTAACAAGATGGACTGCTCCATCAAATTCCTGTTGGCTATAGACAATTTCATCTTCCGGTTCCGGGGTTCTTGTGATGCTATATTCTTTTGATAAGTCAAATAGGTTCGCATCGATAAGTAGCTTGCCTTCGTTTAAGATCAGCAGATGGTCGAACAGATTATCGACGTCTCGAATTTGGTGGGTAGCGATCACAAAGATCTTATCAGTCGACATTGACTTGGCCAACAATTTTCTGAAGATTCCCTTAGAAGGAATATCAAGGCCATTGCTTGGTTCGTCCATAAGCAATACTGACGTGTTGCAGGCTAATGCAAAGGCGAGATGCACTTTGCGATGTTGGCCTAAAGACAGTTCTCGTAAACCATTTTCGATAGGAATATTGAATGACTTCAGGTTGTTGATATATTCCTGATGGTCATATCTGGTATAGAAAGCTCCATATATCTTTCCGAAAGCTTCAATATTCATATCAGGTAGCTTGCTGCTGTCAGATAAGTAGAACACCTCGTTATAATATGCCGCAGAACGATCAGCGCTCTTCAATGTTCCGAAAAACACATTCCCCTCTTTTGGCAGTAATAAACCGACCATCAATTTTAACAAAGTTGTTTTGCCTTCGCCGTTCAAACCTAAAAGTCCGTAGATATGACCGGGTTTTAGCGTTGTGCTGATTTCCTCTAGCACCCGCTTCCTCTTTTTGTAGGAATAAGATAGTGATTTGATGCTCAACATAATTTAAGTTTTAGTGTATTAATGAACTAATACACTACAAATGTAAAAATTGATTTTGAAAATGCAAGTAGAAAATAAAAATAATGTAGTGAAACAGCTTGTGTTTCAGGATGAAAGGACGCATCTAACTATCAACGTCCAGTTAATGACCTTTAAATGCCAATATAAAGCCCAATCAAACCCAATTCCGAGCGCTTATGATTTGGGTTTGAAAGGGTTTTGAAAGGGCTTTATGTCGAAGAAGTTTCGAGAAGGTGCTATACAAAATGGATTAAATATATGGGCTTAATGAAAACAATTATGCAATCAACTATTTAGGCAGTAAATATGACGAACTGCGTAGAGCCCATTCACTAAAGGGCTCCAACCACGTATTCCACATTGTATTACAAAACGTAATTCCTCTACCGATTCCTCGATGAATTCCATAGTGTACTCCATATTGAATCCAACGACGGCTCCAACCACGCATTCCACATAGCATTCCCCTTTGCAATAAAATTATAGGCAAAAAAAATCCAGCATGATTGCATGCTGGACTGTATCGTTATAAAGATTTTCCTATCGCGAGTCTAAAGACAACCCAACAGGTGTTGATGCGCCATTGCGATAAGAGAATTCGCTATCTGGTTCGGCATCTCCTTCGGCCGTTTTTAAGAAACGATATACTTTCTTGGCTCCCGGATCGGCAACATACAGATATTTAGAGTTTTCTTTGAAATCTAGGGCGACATCTGACGGACGTATCAATCCAGTATTTGGACCGGTGATGATGCGCGTAGGGGTAATATTGCCTCCATTTTTTGCTAACTCAGAAAAGTTTTCAAATAGAAGGATTCTCCCGGTTGATGTGGTTCCTGATGTCGTATAGTCGGTTAATGCTAGGGTATTGTTTACCGTGTCAAGCGACATCCCTTGAATATTGTGCGTATCCGCAATACGAAGGGATCTCGTAGGTTTAACATCGTTGTAGAGTGTATCTGTTCTGCGAGAAATTAGTCCTTCATAAATATCGACCCCACCATTTGTTCCGTTTCGAGATACATACATGATGTTGTTGTGAATGGCAAGTGCCCACGGCAAGAGCTCGTCTTCAATGATGAAACGGCGCGACACTTTCATATACCCCGTTCTATTCTTTGGAATATCGTATGATATGATTGTCGATGTAGAAACATCTATACCGAATAGTACATCTACGCTGGGATAATATACTAAACCTGTTACTTTATTGGCATGTTTGTTATCGATCTTTCCATTATTAGCTAGGTTGCCTTCGGGGCCTACCATAAAGATCTGTAAGCTCGTGTCGGATACAACTTGATTAATAGAGCTCATAAATACACGCTGCGCGGCAGGACTGAAGCTGATCGCATTGCCTCCGAAAGTACGGGATTGAAATGGCTGAAAGTTATTAACATCGGCAAAATTTGTCGAGTCTGCTCGTTTGATCACGCCAATGTTGGTAGGGCTCGCTACTTGCGGATTGGTAGAATAATCAGAGAATGAGATATACAATCTAGAAAAATCTCTATTTACAAAAGGTTCGTCATCATCACGCTCGCAAGCAACAATTCCGATTAGTGTTGTTATCATAGCTAGCGCGAAAATCCATCTTAAGTTCATGTTTTTTTATTTTATTACAAATGTAAAAATTTATCGCTATTCAGGCGCAGATGGAAGCGTCAAGAAATGTTAATTTGATTAAATAAAGGTATTTATGTAACATTGCATGATTGAATTGAATGCAATGGATAATA
Source organism: Sphingobacterium hotanense (assembly GCF_008274825.1). Lineage (NCBI taxonomy): Bacteria > Pseudomonadati > Bacteroidota > Sphingobacteriia > Sphingobacteriales > Sphingobacteriaceae > Sphingobacterium > Sphingobacterium hotanense. Next base: position 3,717,722 of record NZ_CP030848.1, on the reverse strand, counting down.
AAGAATTTGTAAGGGAGAAGTTGGAATTGCCCAACGAAGGGAAGAAACTATTGCTACATTCCTGCTGTGCACCATGTTCGGGGGAAGTGATGGAAGCGCTGGTTGCTTCGGACATCGAATTTACGATCTATTTTTACAACCCCAACATCCATCCACGCAAGGAATATGATTTACGCAAGGAAGAGAACATTCGATTTGCGGAAAAGCATAATATTCCCTTTATCGACGCGGACTATGATGTAGACCATTGGTTTGAACTTGCTAAAGGTATGGAAAACGAGCCGGAGCGCGGTATTCGTTGCACGATGTGCTTTGATATGCGCTTTGAGAAGACTGCGGAGTATGCCGCGGCGCATGGCTTCGATGTTATTTCCAGTTCCTTAGGTATTTCGCGTTGGAAAACGATGAGCCAGATTAATGATTGTGGGGTTCGTGCAGCGTCGCGTTATCCTGACATGGAATACTGGACCTTTAATTGGCGTAAAAAGGGAGGCTCGGCGCGTATGCTAGAAATCAGCAAGCGCGAACGCTTCTATATGCAGGAATACTGCGGTTGTGCCTACTCGCTTCGCGACACGAATAAGTGGCGTATGGCGAATAATCGCGATAAAATAGAATTAGGAAAAAACTATTACGAATAGGTATAAGGATTTTTTAAAATAAATTTCGTTTATACTTTATTAATCGTTATTTTTGCAGGCTCAAATGCAGGATTGTGAAGTATCTAAAAAAATATAGAATACCATTTTCAGGTCTTTCGACAGGTAAACACAGTTTTGACTTTGAAGTAGATGAGAAGTTCTTTGCTTGTTACGAACATTCCTTGATAAAGGAAGGAGACCTAAAAGTTGTAGTTGAACTACAGAAACAGGAGAATATGCTGATTGCCAATTTTGATATCAAAGGCAGCATGAAGCTTACTTGTGACGTTTGTTTATCTCAATTTGACGCTCCGATTCATATTCAAGAGCGCGCTCTGATTAAGTTTTCGGAAGAAGATTGGCAAGACGATACCGAAGAGGTCGTTATGTTATCTAAAAACGATTACGAACTAGACATTGCTCCGTTGCTATATGAATATATCAATGTTGCTGTTCCGCCATACACTAAATGTAGTGAGCAGGGCGAAAACATCAGCTGCGATCCGGAGATGTTGAATATGATTCAAAACGAGCAAGACGAAGAATCATCAATAGCGGACGATGAGAACATCGATCCACGTTGGGAAGCATTAAAAAATATTAAGAATAACTAAAACGAGAAATACGAGATGGCACATCCAAAACGTAAAACTTCTAAATCTAGAAGAGACAAAAGAAGAACACACTATAAAGCTGAGTTACCTAGCTTAACAGTTTGTAAAGAAACTGGCGCGGTTCATACACCACACCGTGCTTACACAGTAGACGGTAATTTATACTACAACGGTAAATTAATTATCGAAAATACTGCTACTGTCTAACGACATCATTCAGAATAAACATCCCAAAAAAGTGTAATATTTTATATTATTCACTTTACTTTGGGATGTTTTTTGCGTATTATTGAATATTCTAAATAATTACGAATGAAGATTGGATTAGACGTATTGGGGGGAGATTATGCACCGGACTCAAATATCAAAGGTGCTATCGAAGCTCAACAATTGCTAGACGAATCTCAACGCATAGTGTTATTTGGCGACGAAGAAGCCACCAAAAAAGCTATTGAAGCGGCGGGATCCGACCCCTCAAAATTTGATTATGTTCATGCTCCTGAAAATATCAGCATGCACGAACATCCAACCAAAGCTATCACACAAAAACCCGATTCATCCATTGCAAAAGGTTTTGAATTATTAAAAAACGGTGAGATAGACTCTTTCTCTTCAGCTGGAAATACCGGAGCCATGTTAGTTGGCGCTATGTTCAGTGTCAAGACCATCCCGGGAGTGCTACGCCCCGCAATTGCTACCAATGTTCCTAAATTAAAAGAAGGATTCGGAATCCTGCTTGATGTTGGTGCAAACGCAGACTGTAAGCCTGAAATGTTGAATCAATTTGCATTGCTTGGTAGTTTATATGCCGAGCATGTATATGGCATCCCAAGCCCGAAAGTTGGTTTACTAAACATTGGCGAAGAAGAGGAAAAAGGAAATAACCTAACTGTTGCAACTTACCCATTATTAAAAGCAAACAATAAGATCAATTTTATTGGAAACGCAGAAGGCCGTGACTTGTTCACTGATCATGCGGACGTTGTCGTTTGTGATGGTTATACCGGGAATGTGGTTCTAAAACTTGCTGAGTCGTTTTATGTGGTTACCTTGAAAAAAGGGATGAAAGATCCTTTTTTCGACCGCTTTAACTACGAGCAATATGGAGGAAGCCCTATTCTAGGTGTAAATGCTCCAGTTATTATTGGCCATGGTATATCAACTCCTGAGGCTATTAAAAATATGGTTTTATTGTCAAGAGATATGATTGCTTCTCAATTTATCGAGAAGATCAGATCAGCTTTTAATTAATTGATATGTCGAAAATTCATGCGGCGATAACCGCTGTAAATGGTTATGTTCCGGATTATATCCTTACCAACAAAGAGTTGGAAACCATGGTTGATACCAACGACGAGTGGATTGTAAGCCGCACAGGTATCAGCGAGAGAAGAATTCTAAAAGATCCGAATAAAGCGACTTCTGATTTAGCCGTTCCTGCAGTAAAGGGTCTTCTAGAAAAAAGAGGAATCTCTGCAGAGGATATCGAATTGATTATTTTCTGTACCAGTACACCAGATATGTTGTTTCCAGCTACTGCGAATATCCTCGCAGATAAGATTGGAGCAAAAAATGCGTGGGGATATGACCTACAAGCAGCATGTTCGGGTTTCTTATTTGGATTAACTACCGGTGCTCAGTTCATCGAGTCGGGCAAACACAAAAAAGTATTAGTTGTTGGTGGTGATAAGATGTCATCGGTTGTCAACTATACCGATAGAAATACCTGTATCTTATTTGGCGATGGATGTGGATGTGTGTTATTAGAGCCGGATACAGAAGGAAATGGACTTCAGGATTCTATCCTGCGTACTGATGGTTCGGGAGGACAATACCTGAATATTAAAGGAGGCGGTTCATTACACCCTGCGAGCCACGAAACGGTGGATGCAGGATTGCACTATGCTTACCAAGAGGGACGCACAGTATTTAAGTTTGCCGTTACAAATATGGCTGATGTTGCTGCTGAAATTATGGATCGTAACAACCTAACTGCGAACGATGTAGCTTGGTTAGTTCCACATCAGGCAAACAAGCGTATTATTGATGCGACAGCAGAGCGCGCTGGACTGCCAGAAGAAAAAGTAATGGTGAATATCCAGAAATACGGAAATACAACAAGCGCAACGATTCCTATGTGTTTATGGGAATGGGAGAGCAAGTTGAAAAAAGGCGATAATTTAATCCTAGCGGCCTTTGGCGGTGGATTTACTTGGGGTTCCGTTTATTTAAAATGGGCATACTAATCTCCGGGATTTTATTACCTTTACAGTTAACAATTTTTTCACATTAAATAAACTAACCTACTAGCATATGAGTATGGATATTAAACAAATTCAAGATTTAATCAAATTTGTTTCGAAATCGGGTGTTAATGAAGTTTCTATCGAAGAGAAAGATTTCAAGATCACTATTAAAACAAATCAAGAACCAACTTACGTTACAGCTTCAGTTCCTGCAGTAGCGCCAGTTGCGGCTCCAGTAGCGGCAGCACCTGCAGCGGCTCCGGCAGCGGCAGCGCCAGTTGCAGCAGCACCAGTAGCTGATGATGAATCGAAGTATATCACGGTTAAGTCTCCTATCATCGGTACTTTCTACCGTTCTCCAGGTCCGGATAAAGGGTCATTTGTGAATGTTGGTGATGAAATCGCTCCTGGTAAAGTATTGTGTATTGTAGAAGCGATGAAACTTTTCAATGAGATTGAGTCGGAGGTTTCTGGTAAAATCGTGAAAATCTTAGTTAATGATGCACAACCTGTGGAATACGATCAACCATTATTCTTGGTAGATCCTAGCTAATCTGTCGTCTGCTCGCAGACATTATTGCTCAGGATTAAAGTATTACATCATTCAGAACTATGTTTAAAAAAATATTAATTGCCAATAGGGGCGAGATCGCATTAAGAATTATCCGAACGTGTAAAGAGATGGGTATTCAAAGTGTTGCGGTATATTCTACCGCAGACCGCGATAGTCTGCATGTACGTTTTGCAGATGAAGCAGTTTGTATCGGTCCGCCAGCAAGTAAAGATTCCTATTTAAATATTCCTAATATCATTGCAGCTGCAGAATTAACAAATGCAGATGCTATTCACCCAGGCTACGGTTTCCTTTCGGAAAACGCGAAGTTCTCTGCTATCTGTGCGGAATACGGTATCAAATTTATTGGTGCTACTGCGGAGCAGATCGAAAAAATGGGTGATAAGGCTTCGGCAAAAGAAACGATGAAGCAAGCAGGTGTTCCAACGGTTCCGGGTTCGGATGGTTTGGTGCCTGATGTGAAAACGGGACTTAAGCTTGCCAACGACATGGGCTATCCTATCATTTTGAAAGCTACTGCCGGTGGTGGTGGTCGTGGTATGCGCATCGTATGGAAAGATGAAGAGTTTGAACCAGCATGGGATTCAGCTCGTCAAGAAGCTGGTGCCGCATTCGGAAACGACGGTATCTATTTGGAGAAATATGTGGAAGACCCACGTCATATCGAGATCCAGGTGATCGGAGATCAATATGGAACAGTATGTCACCTTTCGGAGCGTGACTGTTCTATCCAACGTCGTCACCAAAAATTGGTAGAGGAAGCTCCATCTCCATTTATTACGCCAGAGTTGCGTGCTAAAATGGGCGAAGCAGCTATCAAAGGTGCAATGGCAGTGAAGTATGAGGGAGCGGGTACTATCGAGTTTTTGGTAGACAAGCACCGTAATTTCTACTTTATGGAAATGAATACGCGTATTCAAGTAGAGCACCCGGTAACTGAAGAAGTAATCAACTTCGATCTAATTAAAGAACAAATTAAGGTAGCAGCAGGTATTCCTATTTCAGGAAAGAGCTATGAGCCAACCATGCATGCTATCGAGTGTCGTATCAATGCGGAAGATCCTTTTAATAATTTCCGTCCGTCGCCAGGGAAGATTACGAACTTCCACTCTCCAGGAGGTCATGGCGTTCGTGTAGATACGCACGTATATTCTGGATATACCATTCCACCGAACTACGATTCGATGATTGCGAAATTAATTTGTGTGGCACAGACTCGCGAAGAGGCGCTTAACACAATGGAACGCGCATTGAGCGAATTTGTAATCGAGGGTGTGAAAACAACAATTCCACTTCACCTACGTCTAATGCGTGATCCTAACTTTAGAGCTGGTAATTTTACCACTAAATTTATGGAGACTTTCGACCTGACGCAGTATCCTGATGAGGAAGTTGTATAAAATTTATTTTACATAAGCAAAAATGCCATTCTTCTTGCGAAGAATGGTATTTTTTGTTTTCTTACGAACAATTTACACGTACATAAACTTACATGTCCAAGAATCTAAAATTAATCGAAGCTATAAAGAACAAAGGCAAGAATATTGAATCGGAGATGTCTTTCTTTGATCATCTTGAGGTACTTCGTTGGCATATTATCCGTGCGGTAATCGCGGTTACTATTTTTGCTATTTTATCTTTCACCTTTTATGATTTTGTCTTCAACGAAATCATCATGGGGCCAAAGAATCTGAATTTCTGGACGTATCGTATGATGTGTAAAGTAGGGGATGCGCTTAACTTAGCCGGTTTCTGCGTGGAAAAAATTCCCTTCAATATCATTAACACCGAGTTAGCCGGGCAGTTTATGCTTCAGATCAACTCCTGTTTACTAATGGCGGTAGCCTTGGGCTTCCCTTATTTATTGTTTGAGGTTTGGCTTTTTATCAAACCCGCATTGACGGATATTGAGCGTAAATCGGCGCGTGGTTTCGTATTCTATGCGACGATACTTTTTATTATCGGAGCTTTATTTGGATACTATATCGTAGTTCCTTTATCGGTAAACTTCTTAGCAAACGTATCCTTAAGTGAGGAAATCACGAATCAAATTACGATTGACTCCTATCTATCTACTATCGCGACTTTAACTTTGGGCTGTGGGATTATCTTCCTTCTTCCCATCTTAATATTTATTTTATCGAAGATTGGTATCATGACTCCAGAGTTCATGCGTGCTAGTCGTCGTTACGCTATTGTGATTATCTTAGTTATTGCTGCAATCATTACTCCAACGGCAGATGTCATTACCCTATTGACGGTTTCTGCGCCTATGTTCATTTTATATGAATTGAGTATTATGGTTTCGGCGAATGTAAAACGAGCGAGAGAACAAGCGGAAAAAGAATTCTATAACAGTTAATAACATATCATGTCAAAAAAAATTGCAATTGGTGGAGATCATGCTGGTTTTGAATATAAAGCAGCGATCATTGAATTTTTACAGGAATTAGGTTATACCGTTCAAGACTTCGGTACCTATTCTACAGATTCAGTTGATTACCCTGATTTTGCTCACCCTGTGGCGAGCAGCGTTGAAGATCAGTCGAATGATATGGGTATCCTGATTTGCGGTTCGGCGAATGGCGTTGCTATCACAGCAAACAAACACCAAGGAATTCGTGCAGCAATCTGTTGGTTGGAGGAAATCTCTGCATTAGCACGTCAGCATAACAATGCAAACGTTGTTTGTGTTCCAGCACGTTTCATTGATTTAGATCTTGCGAAGCGCATCGTAAAAACGTTTTTAACTACCGACTTTGAAGGCGGTCGTCATGAGAACCGAGTGAACAAAATCGCTTGTTCCTAATCCATTATTTAAATCATAGATTATGAGGAAATATTTAGTACTGTCATTCTTGCTACCAGCAATGTTCAGTTGCTCGATGGCACAGAATCCTACACAAAGTAAATATGCTGAGCTATTAACTGTAGAATCGGCAAAAGCCCATTTGACGACGCTGACGTCTAAAGAATATGCAGGACGTGGCACCGGACAAGAGGGTGGTCAGAAAGCAGCAGAATATATTGCTAACACCTTCAAAGAACTTGGTTTAAAGCCTGCAGTGAATGGTTCATATTTTCAACCTGTCGCTTTAGAAAAGTCTTCGTATGCTGTTGAGCAATTCAAGATCAATACGCACGAATTCACCAATGGAAAAGATTTCTTCGTTCAAGGGTCGAATGATCTAGCGAGCTTTGATGCTAATGAGATTGTATTTGTAGGCTATGGTATTCAATCGGAGAAGTACAATGATTTAAAAGGTCTTGACATTGCTGGAAAGATAGTGATGTTCATAAGCGATGGAGAGCCAACGGATAATAATGGAAACTCGCTCATAACTGGTACTAAAAACCAATCGGACTGGGCTACAAGCCGCTTTAAGAAAGCACAAGAATTGATGAAGTTGCAGCCGAAGCTTATTATTGCTACCGGCAAACAGACTTCTGATATGATTGCTCGCTTTGGAGGTCGCTTAACAGGTGGTCGCTTCATGTTGCGCTCTGAGGAAAAGAAGAGTCAATCTACAGGCAGCACAGCAGCTCCAGTAGTGAATATCACATTAGAGACAGCGAACCAGGTCTTAGCAACAAAGAAAACTACGGTTGAGAAGGCGCTTGCAAAGATCAACACTTCTAAGAAACCGAACTCTTTCGTTGTCAAAGCTGATGTTAAAGCGAAGATGGGCGTAAAGGCAGAAGAGTTCAATGATCCAAACGTATTGGGCGTAATTGAGGGAACAGATAAGAAGGATGAGATTGTAATTATCTCTGGCCACTACGATCACGATGGTATTCTACCTGACGGAACGTTCTTCCCTGGTGCTGATGATAACGGTTCAGGTACTGTAGGTGTATTAGAGTTAGCGAAAGCTTTCGCTGCGGCTAAAAAAGATGGACATGGACCTAGAAGAACGATTCTTTTCATGGGCTTTGCGGCTGAAGAAAAAGGCTTGTTAGGTTCTAGCTACTATTCAGAGCACCCTATATTCCCATTAGCAAATACCGTTACTTGTTTGAATATGGATATGATCGGTCGTATCGATGACAAGCACCTAGCAGGAAATCACAATTATATCCATGCCATTGGTTCGGATATGTTGAGCAGCGAGCTGAAAGCGATCAACGAGGAAGCTAATAAGACTTATACGCAAATGGAATTGGATTACATGTATGATGATCCTAAGGATCCAATGCGTATTTACTACCGCTCAGATCAATATAACTTAGCAAAGCACGGTATTCCTGTAATCTTCTTCTTCTCGGGCTTGCACCCAGATTATCATACACCAAACGATACAGTTGATCGTATCGATTTCAATATGATGACCAAACGTGAGAAACTAGTATTCCACACAGCATGGGAAATCGCAAACCGTGATAACAGACTAGTAGTTGATAAAAAGCCAGAGGCTTTATAAATGAGATGTTAGACATTAGATTTTAGATATTAGAGTAGGGCGCCGATAAGGTGCCCTTTTTTTATGTGGATTTTTCTTGTTTGAAACGGTAGGAAAGGGAGGAAAGTTTGTTTGAATCAGTAGAGGAAGGAAGCTTAAAGGGCATAGACATATTGTCTTTGAACGATTAAAGGAAGAATTTAAGGATAGTCAGGATCGGATCTGAAGTCTAATATCTTAAGTCTGATATCTAATTTCTGTTCTGAACCTGGAAAGAAAAGATTAAGCGATGACCATGATCCTACTCATCCTAAAATCCTTCCTTTCCTGGTTCAAGACAATGCTCTAATATCTAAAATCTTATATCTAAAGTCTAGTATCTAATCTTCAAGTAAACCCAGCAATAGCTCGATGTCCATGCGTTTTTCAGCGTTATCGATATGTTCGTATGCAGCGACGAGGTTCCGTAGCACACGCTTGACGATGGCTAAGTTGTCGCAGGGTAGGGTGTATTCTTCAGAAAGGGGAAGATTTAGCTGTCTTAGGAAGGCAAATATATCTTCTTCGCGCATGATTTGCCCGCGATTGAATACATTGATGTAAAAAGCTACCTTATCATTGTCTTGGCTATCCATAAAGGCGAGGACAAAATGCTTCGGTAAGTTTACTCCATAAATTGGTATATCTAATTTCTGAGCAACAAGGGCATAGATACAAGCAAGGCTAATTGGATTGCCTTTTTTAGTTTCGAGCACCTTGTGGATAAAAGAATTCTGAGGGTCATGGTAACTAGAGGTATTTCCTGACAGTCCGAATTCGCGGAAGATGATATTATTTAGGAGTTTGACCTGTTCCAATGGGCTCATGTCGTACATCAAGTGGTACCAGGCATTGCGTCGTAATTCTGCCAGCTGGTAGTACACCTGATCTTCGTTGAGATTGGGATATTGGTAGCGGTTGATAATCAATAGACCTTCAAGAAGATCTTCCTGATTGTTTAATTTCCAGAGTTGTAAATCGTTCTTAACCTGATCGAATTGTATTTTATGGATGATATTTTCGATTCGGCTTTGCGAGAGTGGGTCGAATGAGGATTCCCATGAGCTTTCCAATAAAGGAATTACTTCCGGTCCACAGGTAATGAGTTTATGTTCAATTTCCTGAAAGATTCCTTTATCCGGGTCATCCAATAAGGATATAAGTGCCTTTATTTCCTTCTCATTCACAATTAAATTTAAGGAAATAAAGACATATATACAAGAATGGCTTAACGCTTTACGATCTGACCGTCGAGTAAGTCGATTATCCTTTTACCATATTCGGCGTTTTTCTCTGAGTGTGTAACTTGGATAATCGTCACGCCATCATTATTCAACTGCTTGAACAATTCCATAATTTCTTCGCCTTGTTTGGAGTTTAGATTTCCCGTAGGCTCATCTGCTAGGAGCAATTTGGGTGAGCCAGCTAATGCACGTGCAATACCTACAATCTGTTGCTGACCACCGGATAGCTGTGCTGGAAACAGGTCTTTCTTGCCAACGATGTTGAAGCGATCCAGCATGTCGCTGACGATGGCTTTACGTTCCGAAGAGGACATGTTTTTATATATAAGTGGGGTTTCAATATTCTCATAAACTGTTAATTCATCGATTAGATGGTACGATTGAAAGACATAGCCAATATGTGATTGAAATAGCTGATTACGCTTCTTGGCTTTCATTGCCAAAACATCTTCGTCCATAAAGAAGTACTTTCCTTCATTAGGCTCGTCGAGCATGCCGATGACATTTAATAGTGTCGATTTTCCAGATCCTGAAGGTCCCATAATGGAGATAAAATCGCCCTCTTCGATCTCTAAATTGATGTCTTTGAGTACAAAAGATTTTGTACTTCCTAGGTTATACCATTTGAATATGTTTTCTAGACGAATCATTTTGTAGTAGTTAGTATTTAGTACTTAGTAGTCAGACCTATGTTTGTTATTTTTTTATTTTGTTCTCTTTATTTGTCCTGTTTCGAACAGTCTCAATCCAATTTTGAACAATTGATACTTGCTCTCCCACTTTGCTATGTCTTAGATCTAAAATCTAAGTTATTCATCTCTTAAGCTGTCTACCGGGTTTGCCTTTGCGGCTTTAATAGCATGGGATCCTATCGTCAGGAATGACACAAACAGCGTCATGAGACCAGCTAAAACGAATACCCACCAGTCCATGTTGGTATGATAAGCGAAGTTTCCTAACCATTTATTCATTGCCAGAAATCCTAAAGGTACGGCTATTAGAAATGCAATGCAGATTAGGCTGATGAAATCGCTGGTCAACATTCTGACAATTTTGCCAATTGAGGCACCTAATACCTTGCGTATGCCGATCTCTTTAACGCGTTTTTGTGTTGCATATGCTGATAATGCGAATAATCCGATGCAGGCAATACTGATGGTAATGAAGGCGAATAGCTGCATGATCTTAGTGGTTTGCTGCTCCTGCTGATATAATTTAGCATAATCATCGTCTAAGAAATGGTATTCAAATGTGCTATTCGGTTTCATTGATTTCCATACGGTTTCCATTTCTGCGAGCGCTTGTCTGCTGTCGGCTTGATCCTGTATTTTAACGAATATATTTCCAAAGTAGTTGTATTCAGGGAATAATACGACAGGCTTTACCTCGTCGCGGAGCGATGCAAAGTTGAAGTTGTCGACCACTGTTTTGATATTTCCTTTTCGACCGTTGAGGACTAATCTTTTTCCGATAGCCTGTTCTGGAGTCCAGCCTAAGTTCTGCGCTGCAAGCTTATTGATTACAAATGCTACCGAACGGTTGTCGGATGTATCTCTTGCTTTCAGAATATCGGCATCCGTTAGGGTTTCTCCAGCTAATACCGGTATCTCGAATACCGACAAGAAATCCTTTTCAATAGGAATAGCAGTAATACTTAATGAGAAATCATTGGCCTTTCCTTCGGCTTCAGTAATGGTATATCCACCCTGTATGTCTACAGGGGAATCATAGGACGCAGATACCGATTTTATTGTATTCTTTCCGAGCAACATCGTCTTCATCGTTTCCCTTTCTTGCTGGCTCCATACGTCTCCATCCAATACAACAATGCGCTCTCGGTTCAAGCCCGTATCCGTATTTTGCAGGAACTGCATCTGTTTGTAAGCGAAGAATGTACAGATGACCAAAAAGATGGAGACGGTATATTGGATAGTTATCAGAACATTGCCAATGTTGAATTTTGAAGATCGCGTAGAGAGTTTAGCCTTCAGTGCTTTTATAGGTCTGTATTGTGCTATCAACCATGCCGGCCATCCGCTAGCTAATAGCGATAGCGTGATGAAGAATACAATGATTGCGACAAAGAATAATGGTTCTTTCCATACTTGCAACTGCATTTCCGAACCTAGGTATTTGGCAAAAAATGGAAACAATAAATAGGCCAGTACAAATCCGATCACTAGACTGATGAATACCATCAAACTACCTTCAAAAAGGAACTGTTTGAAGATTGTGTCTTTACGAGCACCTAATACTTTTTTTACTCCAATTTCTTTTGCTCTTTCGGGCGCCTGAGCGAGAGAGAGGTTCATGAAGTTAATGCAGGAGATTAGCAATAGGGCGAGGGCAAGACAGGCAAATACGTAGATATAGACTATCTGTCCAGAACCCGCAGCCTTAGAATGCAAATGTAACCTCGGCAGGCTTTCCATATTCATTTTGATGGAAAATCCGTTGGTGAAAGCCTCTTTGAACATTTCCCCGATGCGGGTGTTGAATTTCTTTTCAAGTGCGCTAAGTTGGCTCGGATCTTTTAATAGAATAAATGTAACATCATTTGCGGCTCCCCAATCTTCCTTCTTATAGCGTTCTAGCCCAACGTTAGATAAAAGGCCAGAGAACTGGACTTCCGAGTAGGTAGGAGGATTGTCAATCACTGCTGTCACAATTCGGTCGGTATCATCAATTCGCAGTGTTTTGCCAATGGGATCTGCATTCTGGAAATATTTATCGGCCAGATCTTTAGTTAGAATAATAGCATTTGGGTTAACAAGTGGAGTATTGGCATCTCCGGCGATAACAGGATAGTCGAATACTTCCAGAAATTCACGGTCTACAAACTTAAGTTTGCTTTCCTTCAGCCAGTCATTTCCTTTTCTAACCAATGCTGCATCGTTATACTGATAAACACGCACGGCTTTTTCGACCTCCGGAAACTCACGCATCAATAAGGGTGCTACGGCTGTAGGAGTAACACTGCTTTGTTGGAATTCGTTACTTTCTCCCGATTTAAATGCCGCACTCACCAAGGCTATCCGCTCTGAGTTCCCCAAGAACCTGTCGTAGTTAGCCTCATGATAGATATATCCTGCTAATAATAAGAAGCATGTTATTCCTAAGCTAAATCCAAGGATGTTGATCAATGAAAAACCTCTGTTTTTCCTGATATTTCGGAATGCTGTTTTTAGATACATCTATGTTAGATATTAGACATAAGATACTAGACTTTAGAGCTTGAAGACGGTATTATCCGAGTTGCAATGGCTTTGCCAATATTGTAATGTGTTGGTTTATAGTGTTTTTGTTTTATTTTGTTCCCTTTGTTCGTTCATTTTCGAACAGTCTCAGTCCAATTTCGAACACTAGATACTTGCTGTTTCACTATGCTCTAATGTCTAATGTCTTAGATCTAAAGTCTAAATTATTCATCCCTCAAGCTATCCACCGGATTGACGCGCGCCGCTTTATAGGTTTGCCAAGCGATGGTAAGCATAGCGAAAGCTAGTGCGATTAGCCCTGCTAGGGCAGGCATCCACCATTCGATTTCTATACGGAAGGCGAAGCTTTGCAACCATTTGTTCATCGCTATCCAAGCGATAGGTGCGGCGATTAGGAAGGCGATACTGATCAGCTTGATAAAGTTTTTGGACAGCAATAGAATGATATTGCTGATCGAGGATCCTAATACTTTCCGTATTCCGATCTCTTTGATCTTTCCATTGATCAGAAGCACGGTCAAAGCGAATAAACCAAGGCAAGAGATAACGATAGCTACCGATGCTCCAGTAATCACTATTTTCCCAAAACGTCGGTCGTTCTTATATAGATTTTGCGTATTCTCGTCGAGATAACTTGCGTCAATATTGGAGCGTGGATTGACTTTTTTCCAGATGGACTCAACATCTTCCAGTGTTTTGGCGAGATCATTAGTCTCCACGCGAACAAAGATATATTGCACAGGGAATATATTGGGATTGACAGACATGGTCAAGGGGCCGACTTGTTGTTTTAAGTCTTGAAAGTTGAAGTTATCGACAATGCCGATTACTGTCGGCGATCCATCCATTCCTAATGGTTTCCCTAATATTGCATCTTCTCCGCCAACAGCTAATGCCATTTCTTTGTTGATAAGCACAGCATTGGTATCAGTTCCAAAGCTTTTGTTAAAATCTCTACCGGCAATGAGTTTGATATCCAAGGTTTTCAGATAATCATAATCTATCCTTAGGAAGTTCGTGATAATCTCTTTGCCTTCATGATCGAATCCGAATCTGCTCGTCGATGTACTATTGTCCCGTCCTCGACCCAGGTTAATATCGGATCCGCTGACACTTTTTGCCCAAGGATGAGCAGCTAGTTCAATACGCATGCGTTCTAATGCTTGTTGACCATCAATACTATTGCCAATAGGAATGCTGACTACCTCGCTCTTGTTAAAGCCCAAAGGTCGGTTCGTAAGGTAGTGCAATTGAAAGCTGATTACAATGGTCGCAATACATAGGATGATAGCGATAGCGAATTGCAATACCGTCAAACTATTCTGCATTGGAGTTGATTTTATCTTTCCCGTGCCTTTGAGACTTTGGATGATATTGGCGCGAGCCATACGGAGGGCAGGATAGCCTCCGGTAATCAATGTCAAAATAAGGAAAGCAGTAAGAAATACAGCGATATTCACAGGGTCAAAGAGCTGCGCTATCTTAAAGTGGTAACCTAGCGTCGCATTGTATTCCGGTAATAGTAGCGTGGCGAATAGAATTCCTAGAATCAATCCGATTACACAAATGATAAACGATTCTAACCACAGTTGTTTGAAAAGTTGGAAGGTAGTGCCTCCAATTGTTTTTCTTGTACCAATTTCTTTAATGCGACTTAAGGAGTTCGCTAAAGACAGATTGACAAAGTTAGAACCCGCGATAAACAGGATGAGTCCGGAGATCAAAAGGAGTATCCATGGGAATGGCGTTTTTTCTATCGACCCATATTCAACACTCGTTAAATGCAAATCCGACAGCGGGAGCAAATGAATATTGATATAGGCGCCATGTTCATCAGGCTTTGCGCCATCTCTTTTCAGCTTGGTAATCTCATCGTTGTAATGTACTTGAGCAAAGGATCTCGTAGCGTCTGCAAATTTCCGATCATCCAATTTGGAAGACTTTACTTTCACTAATAACGTATGGTCTTTGTGGGTCCACTCATTCATCCGCTCTTGGTATTGCGGTGATTTCTCAAAGCGCGTTAAACTGTTAAATTGTATGCTAGAATTCGCTGGAACAGATTTTGTCACGGCGGTGACAACATTGTTTTCCCAGGTTCCAGTTTGATTAAATTCGACAGTTTTGCCGACAACATCGGTCGTTCCAAACAGCGCTGTTGCGGTGTTTTCGTCAATGACAAGTCCATCAAGATTATCAAGTGCTGTTTTATTCCCAGCGATCAGTTCGAAATCAAACATCGAAAAGAAAGACTGGTCAACATATTTATTATTGCTTCGGAGTTCTTTGTCCCCATTTCGCAATAAGATATTGCCGTTTAAAAGCCTGCTGACTTCTTCTACATTAGGAAGCTCTTTTTTCATTAATGGTGCTAATGGCGCAGCAACACTGGTGTTATAGTTAGTACCATTAGCTGTATTGGTCTCTATGTAGACAACACCAATTCGGTCAATATCCTTATGGAATTTGTCAAAGGATAGCTCAAACATGGCCGTTAAGAATAGAATGGTAGCTGTCGCTATCGCGATAGAGAACCCGAAGATCTGAACAAAAGTCAAAGACTTTGTTTTTAATATAGTGCGAAAGGCTATTTTTAACATTTTGTAGTATTTAGTATTTAGTAGTTAGTATTAAGACCTATAGTTGATGAAACTTATTCATTATTAACCTGCTTAATATTCAGTGCTGGTCTAATGTCTAAAATCTAATATCTCATATCTAAAACATTATTCATCTCTCATGCTGCTCACTGGATTTGCTATTGCAGCTTTAATGGACTGCCAGCTAATGGTCAGCATGGTAATAATGACTGCCAATCCGCCCGTTATTGCAAATACCCACCAAGAAATCTCGGTTCTATAGCTGTAATCAGATAACCAGTTTTTCATGGCATACCAAGCAATTGGAGAAGCTATTAGGAATGCGATAAAGATCAACACGATAAACTCTTTTGATAATAAGCTCGTCACTTGCAGGACCGAGGCTCCCAACACCTTGCGGATTCCGATCTCTTTCGTTCTGTTCTCCGCCATATACGCTGCAAGGCCAAACAACCCGAGACAAGAAATCAAGATAGTTAATCCTGCAAAGAGGGTTACTAATTTGCCCGTGCGTTCGGCAGAGGCAACTTTGTAAGCATAGTCTTCATCGGTGAAATCATAAACAAACTCATAATCCGGATTTAACTTCTTCAAGACCTGTTCAATCTTCGACAGACTTTCTTTCGTCTCAAATTTATCCGACAGTTTCATATGTATGGTCGTCGCATAATACGCACGCGGTCCACAGATCATCATAGGTTCAATCTTATCGACAAAAGGCGATCCAAACACAAAGTCGTTTACAATGCCGACGATTTTATAGTTCGCTTCTTTATAACCCACATGATTGATCAGTTTACCGATAGGGTCCTTTATACGCATCGCCTTAATGGCCGCCTCATTCAGTAATATAGCACTAGTATCCGTTGGGAATTTATTGACGTCAATATCGCGACCTTCGACAATCTTCAAGCCCATCGTCTTCGCAAAGTCGGCATCCGTTCCAAATTTTACGAATACGGTCTGCTCGTCCTGTTTCGTGCTGCCATCCCATTCTAGCCCCCATTGATCGCTCCATTTTTGTGTTATAGGGCTCAGACTCTTGGTCATCGAGCTAACTGCTCCAGTATTTAATATTTCATTTTTTATCAAATCATAATTCGAACGTATTTTCCCTTCCATCGGTACAGCAATTAACTGCTCCCTGTCATATCCCGCATCGCGGTCTAGTGCATAGCGTATTTGATTGTAAATGATAATCGTAGAAATAATCAATGTGATAGCAAAGGTAAATTGGATAACAACCAAGACTTTCCGCGCAGAGACAGTACTTCTTGCTGACTTAAATGTACCTTTCAATACTTTAACAGGATTAAAGGAGGATAGGAAGAAGGCTGGATAGCTACCGGCCAAAAGTCCGGTAAACAAAATGAAAGCAATACTAAGCAACCAAAACCCTGGCTCTTGTATTGGTACAATCAGTTTCCCGCCAACTAATTGGCTATAATGTGGAAGGGCCAAATAAACTAGTCCCAGTGCAATGAGGAAGGACACGAAGCTTAGGAACACACTCTCGAAGATAAACTGTAGTATCAATCCCATTTTCGTCACGCCTACTACCTTGCGGATCCCCACTTCTTTCGCACGCTTTTCACTCTTAGCTGTACTCAAGTTCATAAAGTTGATGCATGCAATTAGCAGTATGAAGCCGGCAATGGCGGTAAACAATCGAATCTTACTAATCTCGCCAGCGACGAGCTGCCCATTCACATCTTTATTATACAAGTACTTCTTGTCTATTGGATGTAGAAAGGGCTCTGCCGTAATCGGAAGGCCAGCACTTTTGGTGTTATCCTTTGCCAGGTTCTTAATCTTGTTTTCTAAAGCGGTCTGCGAGGCTCCTTCTTTCAATAATACATAGCTTGTTGTCGAAAATGCTCCCCATCCATCTTGGTCTGGATTTATGCGTTTGGCATAAGAACGAGGGATCAAGTATTTGAAACCAAACTTGGTATTGTTTGGTAGATCTTGGAGCACAGCGGTCACTGTAAACTGCGATGCAGAGTCGACAGTTAATGTCTTTCCAACCGGATTCTCATTCCCAAATAAGGTTTTCACAAAGGAGGCTGTCAACACGATATGGCTAGGGTCTGCCAACGCTGTATTCGCATCGCCTTCCAGTAGAGGAAAGCTGAACATATTTAGAAACACACTGTCTACGACTGCACCATAACCTTTTATTTTCTTGTCGCCAATTCGGAAGAGATTCGAGCTCCCATTATATATAGTTGCGCCCTCAACCTCAGGATAATCCGATTGTAAAGTCGTCGTCAATATTTTCTGGGTATTATTGTTTACCCATGTTTCGATTCCATCCGTATCACGATTATAGACTACATATAGACGATCAGATTTCTCATGAAACTTATCCATACTGTATTCTCGCTGAATCCAGAGCGTAATTAGGATAGCTGCAGCCATACCGATCGACAATCCGATAATATTGATAAAGGAAAACACTTTGTTCTTTGCAAGACTGCGAGCTAGGATATTAAAGTAATTACGAATCATCGATGAAGTATTTAGTATTTAGTACTTAGTATTTAGACCCTTAGGGGCTATTTTATTCGACAACTATTGGATAGCTACTAGGATGCCATTGTTTTAATGTTCTGAAATTCAGTTGTTTGTGTGTTAATCTCATTTGTTTATTGTTCGAATTCGAACAGTATTTGTGCGTATGCGAACAATCATTATTTGTTTTCAATTTACATGTTTAGAACTTATATATCAGCGTCTTAACAAGCTATTCTCTCTTAGAAGCATATCGAAGAAATGGCAAGATAATTGTATCCTATCTTGATACACAACTATAATAAAACCCTATGAAATCAACAATTAAACTTGCTGTCCTAGCCTTGTTAGCAGTCAGCACAACAGCACATTCTTCTTGCAGTAAAGATGAAGAAGCAGGTCCGTCGATTGATGTGGCGACAGGCTCCTTCAAAGGGACGCTAAAATCCAGACTTCCCGGAAAAGCATTTAATACGACTGCCAACGCCATCGTAACGGTGAGTAAACAAAATGGTTCGGAAATGAAAATTACCATGCCGTTTCCGGAAGGAGCTTACACCCGAGTAATCAAAGTAGCAAGTTTGGACGGCGATATTATGAGCGAAGATCCTCAAGATCCTGCAGGAATCTTTATTTATTACACGGCGACATCTCAGTTATCTATAAGTAGCCAGCCCCTAGCAGCGGATGCTGTTCAGTTTAGCTTTCAGGGACCGAAACAATAGTTTAGATATTAGATATAAGATATTAGGATTTTAGAGCAGGGCGCCGATTAGGCGCTTTTTTTGGGATGCGTTGTTTTTTTCTTTGGTTTAGAAAGGAAAATTTTTCTGAATCAAGAAAGGAAGGATTTAAGGATTGGCAGGATCAATCGTCTACCTTTCTTTCCAATCCTGATAATCATTTCATCCTTTTTTTCCTGGTTCAAGACAATTCAATCCCGTCACTCCACACATCCTGAACATTTGTTTTAAACAAGAAAGGAAAGTTTGTTTTTGAAGAAAGGAAGGATTGTTAGGATATTTTGTCTTTGAACTAGGAACGAAAGTATCTAGGGATTGTCAGGATATTTTGTCTGAACCAGGAAAGGAAGGATTTAAGGATTGACAGGATCAGGTTTAACCTTTAAATACCTATGTTATATTTTATTGTTCCCTTTTTAGTAACCCAAAGGTAAGTCAGTCTACTTACACCCATTTCAAACCCAATGTAAACCCAATTCAAACCCCAATCATAAGCGCTCGGAATTGGCTATAATATGGTTAAGAATGAGGTGTAAAATGTTATTCAGTAATAGTAGGTGTATCCAGATCCTGTTCATCCTTGCATCCTTCCTTTCCTGGTTCAGAAAACTCCTCAAACAGCAAAAGGCGCCTAGTCGGCGCCCTGCTCTAAAATCTAATGTCTAAAATCTTATATCCAAATCTCATATCCGCCATAGGTCTAAATACTAACTACTAAATACTAACTACTACTCTTACTCATCCCTCAAACTATCCACAGGATTAGTCTTTGCCGCCTTGATAGCCTGATAGCTCACGGTTAATAGGGCTGCCACTAAGGCGAATAATCCGCCCAAAACAAACGGAATCCATGATAGCTCGATGCGGTAAACGAAGTCTTGCAACCACTTGTTACACGCCCACCAGATGATAGGGCTTGCGATGAGGATTGCAAGGATAACCATCTTCACGAAGTCTTTGGAAAGCATGCCGACAATTCCCGACACGGTTGCACCCAATACTTTACGGATGCCGATTTCTTTGCTGCGTTGAAATGCGGTTATAGTTGCAAGTCCGAATAGACCCAGGCAGCTGATGATAATCGCGATGCCCGTGCTGATGTTCGTCAGTTTGTATAGGTTTTGTTCCTTTTTGTACATCGCGAGAATCGACTCGTCATAGAACTTATATGTAAATGTATCTTCCGGGAAGAACTTTGCCCAGGTAGACTTCACTTGTTCGATGATTTGCGGCCATTCTTTTCTATTCGTTGAGCTTAGTCGGATACCATAATCCCCTAACTGTTCCTTTGAGTGGAGAAGTGCTAAAGGCTCAATGTTTGAATAAAAGTCTCTGGTATGGAAATCTTTCATAACGCCTACAATTCGCTGCTCATATCCTTTCTGTCCAATTATTTCGCCTATCGCATCTTGTGGATTCTTAAATCCATATCCTCTAGCTGCGGTTTCATTGATAATATAGCCGTTGGTTGTGTCAGATGGTAAAAGGGGAGCACCAGCAGTGAGCTTCAAATCGTAAAAGGAGAAGTACTCCTGATCGATTACTTTAGTGAATATGTTTTGTGAGATAGGCTCCAACTGTCCCTTCGGATAGTAGTTCATGTGAGAAGAACTATAGTCCGGCGATAATGGAGCAGTCCCCATCGTTACAGCCTCAACACCTGGAATCTGACGTAGTTCATTGCTGAGGGTTATCTTCTTCGTTTCGAAATTAGGGTCTTCGAAAAGCTTGTAAGGTATTTCAGAAAGAATCACGGCATCTTTGTTGAAACCCATATCTTTTTCCACCAGATATTTTAATTGCTGCCCAACAATCAATGCTCCAACAATAAATATCTGCGCAATGATAAATTGGAAAACGATAAGTGCCTTACGAAGGTTTATTCTGTTCTGACCGACGGCAACTGTTCCTTTATTTCTAAAGATATCCACAGCATTGACCTTGCTGATGATCCACGAGGGATAAAATCCTGCCAATACACTAGTCGTTAATAATACAAAAGCGATGAAGACTATAAAGAGTAGCGGATTGGAATTGGTCTTGGCACCTTCGGATAGTAAGTCGCCAAGGAACAGCATGGCAATCTGGACAACGAAAGCCGATAAGACGGTCGCTAATCCAACGATGATTGCTGTTTCTGTCATCATCTGCAGTACTAGCGATTTGTTAGATCCACCAAGCGTTTTGCGAATCCCAATTTCTTTATAACGTTGCGGTAACTGTGCGGTGGTCAGGTTGATGTAATTGATGCAAGCCAACAATAGCAAGAAAATTCCAACACCAATTAAACCATAGATCACCTGTAAGCTGGTTTTATCAGCGTCGCGCTCGTTCATGTGCGACGCAAAATGCGAGTCTTTGATCGGCATGAAGTTAATGCTTCTCGTATATTCATAAGTCGGCTTGGTCTCTGCTTTAAATTCTTCCCATTTACTTTTGACGGTAGCCTGTATTTCCGTAAGAGCTTTATCAGCGGCGGCTTTATCCTTGACTAAAATATAAACCTTGTCCGCACCGTTGCTGTTTGTCCAACTGGCTAGTCTTTTATCTTCCGCTCGTTCCTTCAGTAGGAGAAATTCTTGACCAATAAATTCAGACGGGAATGGTAGATTCTCTACAATGCCGGAAACTGTTTTCTTCAACGAATCATTATATACAATCGTTTTTCCTACAATCTCCTGCGGGCTTAAGGTTGGAAAGTAATACTTTGCGCGTTTCTCCGTCAGCACGAGTTGAAACGGGTCGTTCAACGCGGTCCTCTTATCTCCCGCGAGCCACTTATAGGGTAGCATATCAAAATAACTAGGAACCGTATTAATCACTGCAGTCTCCAAATAATCAGGCTCTTCCTGCTTTGCGTCCTGACCGGCGATAGCAGGTATATCGATCTTTGCAACAAACATCCGGAAGCTCGGAACAACATTTTCAAGACCATCCATCTCCTGCTTCATATGGAAGTAGATCGGTCGCGACAAGCCACCAAATAGCTCATCCTGGCCATCGCGCTTAAAATTCGATAATACTCGATAAATGTTCTCTTTATCTGGAATGCCCTGCTCATAACTGAGCTCATAACTTACAAATCGGTAAATCAACCAGCAGGAGCTAATCCCGATAGTTAATCCCAGGATATTCAAAAAGCTGAATAGCTTATTTCTTTTTAAGTGGCGTAGACTGTTAAACATTTTTGTAGTATTTAGTAGTTAGTATTTAGTAATGCGAATTAAGGGTTGAAAATAGGCTTTATGAAACAGGCTGTTAATTTACCGAACACATGTACTAATAGTCCTTTGGTAGATCTGACCTTACTTGCGTTTTGTATCTGTGTTTTTTCATTTATCCAATTAAAAAAGGATTCGATTGGTTGTCTTACCTTAGATACTGCTCTTGAAAACAGGTCATTATAAGCACGATCCCTGTTTTTTAAACAATCTGGTTTTCCTTGGGTTTCCCTTATCGGAGTATACATAATTGATTTTTTTTCTTTATAAAACCACTCGAAGAACGGGGCGTCACGGTATATCTTGTCACCAAAGAACGTCCTACCTGCGATGGATGCCCAATTCTCCTTAAATATGTTCAGGTCACTTTCAGATGCCTTGCTTATTACAATGCTTTCCGGACGAGGCAGCGTGGATTTGTTATAGCTGTTGAGCGCATGAAGCTTTAATCCAAAATACCAAAGCCTCTTCGTTGAGCAGAAGCTTTTATCCGTTATCTCCAGAGCTACCTTTGCCCTTCTAGTCCCACTGCAGGTTATGATGGGCATAGAGTCCAGTAGGGAAAATTCTCTGGAGCACTCCTCTGGTGTAAAGTCCTCTATAACTGACTGACAAAGAGATCTCAAAACATCAAAAAGGCGGTTGATACGGGTGTTGAATGCTACGTATGAAGTTAGCTTGGGAAACCAATCCATCAGATAATCCGAGGCGAATTTATGGATCTGCTTGATCCTTAGCCGCTGTTCCTCGTGCACACTGAATAAATAGATGGTCAAAACCTCCTGATCAGTAAAGTCAGGTTTGTTATTGTTTGAAAATCGCTGACAGTAATATTGCAGTTCACTGTCATATTTATCACAAACATACTGGTATAATTTTATTAATTTTAGAGCCTTGGCCTGATTGATCATGTTGTTTAATAATGCGTAAGGAACATTATAAATATACTGATAATCAGGCTTTTATGCAAGTTTTCACCCCTCTTTTTAAGAAGCTTTTTCCAATATATTTCAACCCTTAATTCGCATTAGTAGTTAGTATTTAGTAGTTAGTATTTAGACCTATGGCGTCTTGTTTTGCTGGTATTTATATATTTTTTATATCGTTTGTCTGAACCAGGAAAGGAAGGATTTTAAGATATACAGGATCCTGCAAATCCTATAATCCTTTTTTTCCTGGTTCAAAGACAACACTTTTTCCTTTATTTCAAGCCAATAATCTATTTCCTGATTCAAAATAGTATTTAGTATCAAGACCCGATCCTGCCAATTCTATAATCCTTTTTTTCCTGGTTCAAGAATATGTGCTGCTATACCAAGCCAGCATAGGTCTAAATACTAACTATTAAATACTAACTACTAATCTTACTCATCCCTCAAACTATTCACTGGATTTGCTATTGCGGCTTTTATCGACTGATAGCTTACCGTAAATATGGCAATCAAAATAGCCGTTATTGCTGTTATCAAAAATATCTCCCAGCTTACCGATATGCGGTAGGCATAAGTGCTCAGGTAGCTGTTCATTGCCCAGTAAGCCAATGGGAATGCGACGATGCAAGCGATGATTACAAGCAGTACAAACTCTTTGGAAAGCATTCGGGTAACTGAAAATACAGATGCACCCAATACTTTGCGGATACCGATTTCTTTCGTTCTGTTCTCTGCCATGAACGCCGAAAGTCCGAATAGTCCCAAACAAGAGATAAAGATGGTTAGCCCGGCGAATAGAGAAGCTAGTTGTCCGGTTTTTTCTGACTCGTTAAACTTCTTCGCATAGTCTTCATCAACGAAGGTGTACTCGAAAGGGTATAGCGGATTGTATTTCTTTAGAATTGCTTCCGTTTTGTCTAGGGCCTCACGCGTATGAATATTCGGTTGGAACTTGATATGTGTGGTCGCTAGATAGCCATGGGCACCCTCGATGATCAGCGGTGCTATAGGATCATATGGCGACTCTTGTATAAAGTCTTTGATCACACCGATGATTTGGTAAGACTGACTGCCGTCCTTGATAATCTGTCCGATAGGATCCGCAAACCCAATTTCCTTTGCCGCAGATTCATTGATTATCGCCGCTGCCGAGTCTGTAGGGAATTTGCTGAGGTCAAAATCACGACCCTTCACTAACTCTAAACCTGTTGTTTCTATCAACTTATCGTCGGCTGCTGTTCTATTAAAGATCACGGTATTGTCTTTGGATTTCCCTGCCCACTCAAAACCGTTGCTGTTGCTCCATCGGAGGGTAATTGGCGACATAGTGCGGGTCACGCTGCTAGCGATACCTTGTTCCAATAACTCCTGTTTAATCGATTTGAAATTCTTCTCAACATCCCCATTTTCATACAAGAAAATCAAACGTTCTTTGTTGTAACCAACCTCACGGTCTTGCGCATGTTGTATTTGCTTGCGGATAGTGATGGTACTGACGATTAATACAATAGCGATAATAAACTGACTCACGACTAAGACCTTTCTTGTGCTAAAGCTATTCACCTTGAATACAAACTTGCCTTTAAGCACACGGATTGGTTTGAACGAGGATAAAAAGAAAGCGGGATAGCTGCCGGCCACTAAACCCGTAAAGATGGTGAATGCCATAAACGCAATCCAAAAAGCAATGCTATCGTATGGCAATGTTAGTGCCCGATCTACTAATTTGGAATAACTCGGAAGCGCGACGATCACAATTAGGAGCGCGGCAAGTCCCGCAAAAATAGCCAGCAAAATGGACTCCGATAGAAACTGTTTGATCAAGGATGATTTTCCCGCACCAACTACTTTTCGGATACCAACTTCCTTCGCTCTTTTTTCGCTCTGCGCTGTACTCAGATTCATAAAGTTGATACAGGCGATAAGCAGGATAAAGCAAGCGATCACAAGAAAAACACGTACCGTATCAATTCTACCACCAGCGACCACACCGTTCTCGTATTTATCATACAAATGCATGTCGGCCAAAGGCTTGATTAGATTGTCAGCGTTTGTTTCGGTGTGTCTTTGTACAAGTCCTTTGATGTTCTTGCTCAGCAATTCAACGTTTGCTCCTTCTTTCAATAAGATGTAGGTCTGCAATGTATTGTTGTTCCACTGTGTATCGCCGGGGTTTTTGCTATCATGATACTTCATCGGAAGCAGATAACTCGTTCTATTGTAGGTGCTATTGGCTGGCAGATCTTTCAATACAGCCGATACAGCGAACTGCTCCTCATTATTTCGTTGAACGAATTTCCCGACAACATCTGTCGAATTGAATAATTTCTTCGCTAATGATTCCGTCAAGACGATACTATTCACATTGGAGAGCGCAGTTTTCGTATCACCAGCGAGAACCTCGAAATCAAAGATGTCAAAAAAGTGCTCATCTGCAAAAATGCCAGTTTCCTTATTCAACTTGTTCTCTCCGACAGAAAGTAAATCATTGCCACCACCTTCAACGCGCACAGCATGCTCGATCTCCGGAAATTCCGTTTCCAGCGTTCTTGCCATCACACGAGGGGTCCAGAACCATACCTGAATCTTATCGCCCCAGATTGCTTTATTCCCGACAACATAGGTCCGGTCGAGATTGCTGTACTGACGATCAAAAGTCACTTCACTCCGAATCCATAATATAATCAGTATCGCGGCCGCCATACCAATAGCTAAACCAATAATATTGATCGCCGTGAATCCCTTATTCTTCTTGAGGTTGCGAAAGGCTATTTTAAACATGTGGTTGTATTTAGTGTTTTTTAGATTTTAGACATTAGATTTTAGAGTAGGACGCCGATTAGGAGCCTTTCTTTCAGACTAGATATTAGACAGTAGATAATAGATATTAGAGTTGTGTCTTGAACCAGGAAAGGAAGGAAAAAAACGATATGCAGGATCCTGTCAATCCTAAAATCCTTCCTTTCAGACTAGATATTAGACAGTAGATAATAGATATTAGAGTTGTGTTTTGAACCAGGAAAGGAAGGAAAAAAACGATAAGGAGGATCCTGTTAATCCTAAAATCCTTCCTTTCCTGGTTCAAGACAAATGTTCCTTTCTTTCTTTCGAGACAACTGCCCATCTATCCTGATTCAAACGCCATTCTAATGTCTAAAATCTTATATCTAATGTCTAACATCTCATATCTTATATCTAATGTCTAACATCTTATATCTAATTTCTAGCATCTCATATCTATAAATTAATTTCTTACATCTTCCAATATCACCTGTCCGTCGAGCATTCTGATTACACGGTCGGCGAACTTGGCGTCGTATTCAGAGTGTGTTACCATGACGATGGTTGTTCCGGCTTCGTTGAGTTCGGTTAGTAATTGCATAACTTCATTACCGTTGCTCGAATCTAAGTTACCTGTGGGCTCGTCGGCTAGGATCAATTTAGGGTTGTTGACTACGGCGCGCGCTACGGCGACACGTTGTTGCTGACCACCAGACAGCTGCTGTGGAAAGTGATTGCGGCGGTGCATGATCTGCACTTTTTCCAACACTTCCTCCACGCGTTTCTTACGTTCGGCAGCAGGCACATTGGTGTAAACAAGCGGAAGTTCCACGTTTTCAAAAACCGTTAGCTCGTCGATTAGGTTAAACGACTGGAAGACAAAGCCGATGTTATGCTTGCGCAAATCCGAACGCTTATTCTCCTTAAATTTTGCTACTTCGATACTGTTGAATAGATAACTGCCCTCGTCTAAATCGTCCAACAGACCAACTATATTTAATAGGGTCGACTTCCCACATCCAGAGGGGCCCATTACGGCAACAAATTCTCCCTCTTTCACATGTATATTAACATCGTTGAGCGCAACAGTCTCCACCTCTTCGGTGCGATAGAATTTCTGTAGGTTGGTTATCTTGATCATATGGTATCTATAATTTCTTTGTTTATCTTTTCATCATTTGCGACCTACTACTTCGGTTAGGGGGTGAAGCAGCAGGCGCAATGACTTCTACTGTTTTATGCTCAATTCTTGAATCTTATCGTAGGTTTCATAGCTTGAAATAACGACTTTATCGCCGGGTTTCAAGCCTCCTAATACCTCATAATATTCCGGGTTCTGACGGCCTAATTGAATATCCGTACGATAAGCTGTATTTCCTGATTTATCTAATTTAAAAATCCAGTTTCCGCCCGTTTGTTGATTAAAGCCTCCCTTTGCGAGTAACACCGCTTTGGTCTTATCGCTCAATGCTAAACGTATTGGCAGGGTCTGTCCGCGACGGATACTCTCCGGTCGTGCTCCGATAAACTCCATGTCTACCAAGAAGCGACCATCTTTCACCTGGGTGTACACTTTTTTAATGCGCAGCTCATAGGACTTGTCGTCAATGCTGAACTGCCCCTTCAAATCAGGAAAGATGCGGTTGATATAGTGCTCATCGATTTCTGCACGCACTTTAAAACCTGTCAATACATCAATCTGTCCTAGACGCTCGCCAGCCGTTTTATTCTGTCCGATCTCGGCGTCAAAGGAAGTCAGTTGCCCATCCACAGGGGCTCTTAATATTAGATCCCCCACTTTTTGGCGCATCAGCTGCAAAGCGCTCTGCGTACGTTTATAGGTTTCGCGGTCCTGATTTAGTTTCTGTGCATTCGAAACCTCATCTTGTCTCACGATCTGATTCGTTAACCCGATACGTTCTTTCTGGTAATTGTACTCATTCAGCGACTTTTGATATTCCTGCGAACCAATCGCCTTTTCCGCCAGCAACTTTTTGTTCAAGGTATAAACGCGCTCCGCTTCCTTCAGCGCTTGTTCCACATCCGCCATTTGATTACGATTGTTGATGGTAGCCTGCTGTGCACTGGTCTGCGCAATTTGAGCCTGTGTCAAGAGGTTCAAAACCTGC
Source organism: Sphingobacterium hotanense (assembly GCF_008274825.1). NCBI lineage: Bacteria > Pseudomonadati > Bacteroidota > Sphingobacteriia > Sphingobacteriales > Sphingobacteriaceae > Sphingobacterium > Sphingobacterium hotanense. The sequence continues at coordinate 3,689,826 of NZ_CP030848.1, read as the reverse complement.
GTTTCCTGATTGATAAGGCTCAGCTCCAAATCCGTATTCGAAAGACGCATGATAGGGTCTCCTTTTCTCAAATGCGCCCCATCTTCTACATATTTCTCCTCCACACGACCACCAACCGAAGCATCCAGATAAATACTGCTGATAGGAAGTACGGTTCCATTGATAGGTATAAACTCTTGAAAGGTATCTTCTTTTACTTCAAAGATAGCAATACGCTCCGCTTCTACATTGAGTTTGCTATTGCCGCTCGTGAAATAATAACTCGCGCCGATCAAGCCAACCAAGGCAACCACGCCGCCAACCGTTAAGAGCCGCTTCGTATTCCATGTCTTCTGTTTAATTGGTCTGTCCATTTATTTTATTCTTTACGATAAATGCATAGATAAGGTTGTGCCAAAGTTGTAAACTATTGTAAATCAGTGTTATTTTGTGTTTGGCTACTTGGCTACTGTTCGTTAGCGAACAGTAGATGTTCGCTTATGTCCATGTTAGATGTTAGATATGAGATTTTAGATGTTAGACTTTGGACGAGTGGGAGTGGTGGGGTGAGGGGATTTTTGTCTGAAACTTTGGTTTAGAACGGGAATTTTGTTTTGAACCTTTGGTTTAAACTAGAAAGGAAGGATATTTTGTTTCGAACCAGGAAAGGAAGGATGCAAGGATTGGCAGGATCAGGTATAGCGGCGAAAGATGGTATGGGTTATATACATTTTAGGAGACGTTTAGTGAAACGTCTCTACGTATTGGCGTCCAATTGGCTTCCATATAATTTTGAAATATATAGGCGGTAATCATGACGAACCGCGTAGAGACGTTTCACTAAACGTCTCCAACTTTAACAGATCACTGATCCTGCCCATCCTTGCATCCTTTTTTTCCTGGTTCAGACTAGACACTAGACACTAGATATTAGATATGAGACATTAGACCCGATCCTGCCCATCCTTGCATCCTTCCTTTCCTGGTTCAAGACTAATGTTCCCTTCCTTTCCTGGTTCAAGACAACGGTCTAATATCTAAAATCTGATATCTAATGTCTAATCCCAATTGTCCACTACCGAACACTTTGTTGTTCGTCTCCGAACATCCCTTTCTTTTTCGGTGTTTTAAATCACTGATAATCAATAATTAGTATAATTGGCATAGGCTATGGAATGCCATAGGAAATTGCATACATGAAATACTTAACCATCTATTTATATATCGTAACAATTTGTTGTTGTTTAGTTAGCAATCTTAAGGGGCAAACTCGCACCTTGTCCCTTTCGGATTGCATTCGTATGGCGGTAGCTAATAATCCGACGTTATTACGTTCGGAACTTAATATCGACCGGGCGGATCTTCAGTATAAGCAGGCGCGCTACGATCGGTTGCCGGAGGTGAGCGGCGGATTGGCACATGAGCTTAGTCAAGGTCGAAGTATTGACCCGACGACCAACCAGTATGTAGACCGCTATAACAGCTATGGCAATCAATACCTCAATGCGAATGTCCCGATCTTCAACGGCTTTGCCATCTTACACAATATTCGTCGTCGTGCGAATGCGAAGGAGGCCGGAAAGCTAGAATTTGAAGGTGCTAGAAATGAATTGAAACTGGATGTCATTGAGGCATACCTGAAAGTCTTAACAGCGCAGGATATGCTAACCCAGATTGAGGGGCAGATCGCTGTAACAAAGGAACAATTACATAGACATGAGGTACTGAATAGAGAAGGTGCGGTTGCTCCGGGCGATCTTTACGATATCAAAGGACAGTATAATAGCGATCTGAATTTGTTGGAACAAACGAAGCAATCTTTAAATGATGCGAAGCTGACATTAGCAACGTTTTTGAATATCAATATTGCAGAACTACCCGCATTAGAAAAATTGGAGACAGAGCAAGCGAGCACTGCTTATAGCGCTGATGATCTTTTTCGTTCTTCATTGACGGTGCTACCTGAGTATCGTGCATTGGACTGGCGGATGAAGGAGATGGAGCAGCATATTAAATTGATGAAGTCAGAATATTATCCTTCCTTATCCTTTGGCGCAGGCTTAGGATCCAACTATAGCAAGGATGGGGGAGAGGCTTTCAACCAGATGAAGAATAATCTTCGGAAAAGCCTTTCTTTAAGCCTAACCATTCCCATATTCAATAGATTTGCGACGCGTACGAATGTGCGTTTGGCGCAGGTTGATTTTAACGAGGCAGTGCTGAATAAAAGTATTCGTGAAAACGAACTCCGTATGAACACGGCTAAAGCCGTATTTGACTTGCGAACAGCACAGACGCATGTACAGAACTTGAAGGAGCAGGAACAGAGCTATCAAGAGGCTTTTCGTATCGCCAATGTACATTTTGAAGCGGGTAATAGCAATTCGGTCATTTACTTGACGGCGAAAAACAAATTAGACAATACGCGTAGTCAGTTGGTAATCAAACAATATGAGTGGTTGCTTCAAAAATATATTAACGATTACTATGCAGGGGCATTAAATTTATAATTAACTTAGACCTAGCATGAAGAAAGCAACCGTACTTGTTGTAGATGATGATCAGGATTTATTAACCGCCACCCGTATCCTGTTAAGACCTAAAGTTAAAGAGGTTATTGTTGAACATAACCCAGAGAAATTACTGAATATTCTAGAGAAGCATTCGGTTGATATCCTCTTGTTGGATATGAACTTTAAGAGTGCGATAAACACCGGTAATGAGGGCTTATACTGGTTGGGGAAAGTAAAGGAGAATTTTCCTGCCGTTCAGGTCGTGATGATTACGGCCTATGGTGCGGTTGATTTAGCCGTTAAATCTTTGAAGCAAGGGGCAGCGGACTTTATCGTTAAGCCTTGGCAGAATGAACAGTTGCTGAGTACGCTGCAGGGGTTGATGGACGAGCATAAACCGGCGCAGGCGAATGTGAAGTCGAAGCCAATGGTTTCGGATCAGGGCATTGTAGGCAAGTCGGCAATTATGAACGATCTGTTTTACAAACTCGACAAGGTATCACCTACGGAAGCCAATATTCTTATTCTCGGAGAAAACGGAACAGGGAAAGATTTGATAGCAAACGCTATTCATCAGCGCTCTTTGCGCAATAAAAATCCATTTATTAAAGTCGATGTAGGTTCACTGACCGAAACACTTTTCGAGAGTGAACTATTCGGCTATAAGAAAGGTGCATTTACTGACGCCAGGGAAGATCGAAAAGGCCGTTTTGAGAATGCCGACAGTGGTACTCTTTTTCTGGATGAGGTCGGGAATATCAATCTGCAACAACAGGCGAAGCTATTGAGTGTATTGCAAAACCGCGCTGTCGTTCCTTTGGGTTCTAGCCAGCCCGTTGCAGTGGATATGCGCTTAATTTCCGCAACCAATGTTCCATTGAAGGCATTGGCGGATGAGTCGAGATTCCGAAAGGACTTAATCTACAGAATAAACACCCTAGAAATTCAGGTACCGGCATTGCGTGAGCGAACAGATGATATCCCCCTTTTAGCTAACCATTTTCTTGATTTCTACAACAGGAAATATCATAAGAATATCGCCGGTTTAGAAGCAGACGCGCTACATAAGCTGAAGCAGTATCATTTTCCGGGGAATGTCCGCGAATTACAATACAGCATCGAAAGGGCGGTTATCATGTCTGATCAATCTAGTTTGCGCGCCGAGGATATCCTATTTTCTCCCATTGAGTCTGTTCCTGAAGCGACAAGCTCAAGTACCGACTTTTCTTCCCATAACCTAGAAGAGATGGAACGTAAGGCGATTAAATCAGCAATTGAACGCTATAATGGGAACATCAGCAAGGCAGCGAAGGAATTAGGACTGACGCGAGCAGCCTTGTATAGACGCCTGGAAAAATACAATTTGTAAATATGTCGAGATTAGCGATTGCTGATTTTTTTAAAGTGCTGGCACTCTTGTCGCTTGCTGTTGGAATCGCCTACTTGATTTTCTTAGGCTACTACAGCTATGCGCTTTTGTTATTTCTGATCACTTTTTATCTAGCCTATCGCTTTGTTGCCAGCCATCGGTTTCTAGTGAAACAAATGCTAGAGTTTTCCGAAGCCGTAAAATATAGAGATTTCACGCGCCGTTTTGTGGTAAAGAATAACCAGTCGACCGAGGGCAAATTGTACCAGGCTTTCAACCAGATCAACGAAATTTATAAAAATATAAGCATCGATCAAGCCCTTCAGCATCAGTACCTCAATAAGGTAATCAATATGCTGGATACCGCCATCTTGTTTTTCCATGCCGATACCGGTAAAGTCATCTGGGTAAACGATGCCTTCAAATCGCTTTTTCAGGTTCCTCATCTTGGGAATATTGCAGGCTTACAGCGCAGAAATGCAGATCTGTATGAGAAGACCATGCAGCTGAAGGTAGGGAAGCAGCAAATGGAGACCACCAATTCTGCCTCCGGTAAGATCAAGGTACTCTTGCAATGCTCGGAGTTTGAGACGCAGGACGGACAGTTTCGCATCGTGGTCTATCAAAACATCAACGAAGCAATCGATGAAACGGAAACAAAAGCTTGGCATAAGCTGCTCCGCGTGCTGACCCATGAAATCATGAACTCCATTGGTCCGATCAGCTCCTTGGCAGAAACCCTGCATAGCCGCTTGGAACAATGGGAAGGCGATCAGGATATCGAAGACCTCAAAGTGGGAATATTCACCATTAAACGTCGAAGCGAAGGGCTGTTGCAGTTTGCGAAGAGTTATCGCCTGATTAATAAGGTCGATCAGCCACAAGTGGCGGAGATTCTGCTCGTGCAGCTTTTCGAAAATATTTATCAACTTCTCGAACCAACGCTCCTCCAAAAGAATATCGATGTGGATATCATCATCAAAAATACCCGGATGGTACTCTTGGCAGATATCAACTTAGTCGAGCAGGTCCTCATCAATTTATTGCTTAACGCCATTGAAGCCGTCAAGGATCAAGAAGACCCCTATATCAGCCTATCTGGCATCGAAAGCAACGGCCGAATACAGATCAAAATTCAAGACAACGGCGTCGGCATGTCGCCCGAAATCCAAGAGCAGATCTTTACCCCATTCTTTACCACCAAAAAAACCGGAACAGGCGTCGGACTTACCCTTAGTAAGCAGATTATGCTGATGCACAACGGAAACCTCTTAGTCGACAGCCAAGAAGGCGAGGGGAGTGTTTTTACTTTGCAGTTTTGAGAGTAGATATTAGATATTAGACGTTAGACATAAGAGTAGGGCTGGAATTAGATTTTAGAAATTAGACGTTAGATATTAGAGTAGGTTGTCGATTAGGCGCCTTTTTTGTGTTTGAGTTGTTTGGGAAAGGGGGAAGTTTGTTTTGAACCAAGAAAGGAAGGATTTAAGGATTGGCAGGATCATGTTGAAAGAAAAAAAGGATTTCTGAACCAGGAAAGGAAGGATGAAACGATTTGCAGGATCCTGACCATCCTTGTATCCTTCCTTTCCTGGTTCAGAAAACTCGAAACAGCAAAAGGCGCCTAATGGGCGCCCTGCTCTAATATTTAGCGTCTAATTTCTAAAATCTAATTCCACCCTAGGTCTAAATACTAAATACTAACTACTAAATACTAACATCTCCCTAAAACGCTTCACTTATACTCAAATAAAATCCTGATTGTCTTTTCTCGCCGGGGCGTTGTTCGCCGAAGGCGTAGTCGAAGCGGATGCTGCTATTATGTTCTAAGCTGAAGAAGTAGCGAAGTCCTGCGCCGTAGCTAGGGAGCAAGCGGATGTCGTTTTCCTTGGAGAATGTGCTTCCGGTTCCGAGGAATCCGTTGATTCCGATGCGGGGGTGGAATCTATAGCGTATTTCAGCCTGGGCTGTCGCGTAATTGTTGTCTTTGTATCGGCCGAGGTAATATCCGCGCATGGTCATATCGCCTCCAAGATCACGTAGCACATAGAATGGGACATTATCACCGTAAGTTCCGCGGAATAATCCTTGGGCAGCGATCGTCAGGGTGTTGTTGATGGGGTAAAAACCGCGAACATCGACCTCCACTTGTGAGCCGATGAAGTTGTCTTTGCCAAAGAAGTTGGGAGCATAGCTGTATTTGGCGCGGCCATAGAAACCACGCGTAGTATAAGTGGTATTATTTCTGTTGTCGTATAATGCCGATGCACCGATGGCGAGGTATTGTCCTCCAGATTTTCCGTAAACGGTTGGCTCTTCGAAAATACCGCCAGCTTCCATGTCTTTGAATTTTAAATGCTCGTAGTTTACATTTAATCCGGCGTAGAAGTTTGGAGCGAAGCGTTTCTCGCCGTCAAGTTTGATGCGGTATAGCTTTTGGTCGAGGTAATCCTCATCTGCCTTCCAAGTATCATTGCCGATGCCATAGAAATTGAATGGCCAATCGCGATAGCGAAGTTCGGAGAGGATGTGGTATTCATTTCCTTTGGTCCAGATATCGGAAATTAGCTTAATGTTTTTTTGTTTTTTCGTCGTCAGGGTACCGATTAGGGTTAGGTTGGACGTTCGGCTATTTAGATCTTGTTTATCGATATAGAAGTTATACGTACTTGCAATTCCGTATTCGAAACCTGTTTCTTGAGCATACCCTACTGCCGGGAGCACCATAAAGCTTGCCGATCGCGTGGAATCTTTCTCGGAGGAGACGAATTTTTTGATGATTTTTTTAATGAAGTTTGTACTGTCAGGGCTAGTTTCCTGCGCTGTTGCATTCAGATGCAAACCTAATGTTAAGGCTGCAAGAGGTAGAATTTTGAATAATCTGGTATTAAACATGCGCAAATATAGGGGTTCTATAGAATTGAAAATAAAAATTATTTACTTGCGTATCAGGTAAATGGTTTTTGAAGCGCAAAAAAAAGGATAAATATATTTTGTAATGTGCTTTCAGTAGCTATCTTTGCATCATCAAAACGGGGAAATAACGAACGAAGTTTTGATGAGTTCTTTAAGTGAAAAAAAATGAAAATAAAACTTGCAGAAGTCAAAATAATATCAGATTTTTGCACTCGCTATCTACAGGTAGCCGTTCTTTAAGAAAGTTTTATTAAATTTATATACGCCTCCTTAGCTCAGCTGGTAGAGCAACTGACTTGTAATCAGTAGGTCATTGGTTCGATTCCGATAGGAGGCTCAAACGTAACTTCGGTTACAGGTCTGGAGGGGTTCCAGAGCGGTCAAATGGGACGGACTGTAAATCCGTTGCTTCGGCTTCGAAGGTTCGAATCCTTCTCCCTCCACACACACTCTTTGTTTACGCTTTAGCTGCTTGCAGTTTTCTCAAAGCGTAAACAAAAAAAAGCGGAAGTAGCTCAGTTGGTAGAGCGATAGCCTTCCAAGCTATAGGTCGCGAGTTCGAACCTCGTCTTCCGCTCAATTTATAAAACAAAACAAGTCTCTGTCTTCTTTGATATTTTTATGTAAAGACTAGAGGCTTATAGCTGTAAATAAGGTTTTTGTAAGCCGAAGTAGCTCAGGGGTAGAGCACTTCCTTGGTAAGGAAGAGGTCGTGGGTTCAAATCCCATCTTTGGCTCGACACAAAAGTTTTTTTAACTTTGTAACATAATTAAAAGAAATATTTTATAATTACTAATTCGCATAAACATGGCAAAAGAGAAATTTGACCGTAGTAAACCGCACTTAAATATTGGTACTATTGGTCACGTTGACCACGGTAAAACGACTACAACAGCTGCTATCACTAAAGTATTAGCTGATAAAGGTTTGTCAGAAGTTCGTTCATTTGATTCAATTGACTCAGCTCCTGAAGAAAAAGAGCGTGGTATCACAATCAACACTTCACACGTAGAATACCAAACAGCTAACCGTCACTATGCACACGTTGACTGTCCAGGTCACGCCGATTACGTTAAGAACATGGTAACTGGTGCTGCTCAAATGGACGGTGCTATCATCGTTGTTGCTGCTACAGATGGTCCTATGCCTCAAACTCGCGAGCACATCCTTTTAGCTCGTCAGGTAGGTGTTCCTGCGTTAGTAGTATTCTTGAACAAAGTTGACTTAGTTGATGACACTGAGTTATTAGACTTAGTTGAGATGGAAGTTCGTGAATTATTATCATTCTACGAATTCCCAGGTGATGATATTCCAGTAATCAAAGGTTCTGCATTAGGTGCATTGAACGGTGAAGAGAAATGGGTTGATTCAATCATGGAACTAATGGACGCTGTAGATAACTACATTCCAATTCCTCCACGTTTGACAGACTTACCTTTCTTAATGCCTATCGAAGACGTATTCTCGATCACAGGTCGTGGTACAGTTGCAACTGGTCGTATCGAAAGAGGTGTAATCAACTCTGGTGATCCAGTTGAGATCTTAGGTATGGGTGCTGAGAACTTGAAATCTACAGTAACAGGTGTTGAGATGTTCCGTAAAATCTTAGATTACGGTGAAGCTGGTGATAACGTAGGTTTATTGTTACGTGGTATTGAGAAAACTGATATCCGTCGTGGTATGGTTATCTGTAAACCAGGTTCAGTAACTCCTCACACAGATTTCAAAGCTGAGGTTTACGTATTATCAAAAGCTGAAGGTGGTCGTCACACTCCATTCTTCAACAAATACCGTCCTCAATTCTATTTCCGTACAACAGACGTAACTGGAGAAATCACTCTAGAAGCAGGTACTGAGATGGTTATGCCAGGTGATAACGTAACAATCACTGTTAAGTTGATCAACGCTATCGCTATGGAAAAAGGTCTACGTTTCGCTATCCGTGAGGGTGGTCGTACAGTAGGTGCTGGTCAGGTAACTGAAATCTTAGCGTAATCTCGAAAGAGATTATCTCTAAAACATAGAAATTAAGCTAACCGATGCAAGTCGGTTAGCTTATTTTTTCAAAACCATCTGATTTCTAGATGGTCAGAGGATGAACTTTTTCTTTATTGTATTTCAATAGATTCGGTTTGGTTCTTTGTATCAAAAGAAGGTTGTTTTTTTTGATAATAAATTGAAATAATATTTGTTGTAATGGGGTTGAAAACCTATATTTGCAACGTTAAATAAAAAGCTACACGGGCATAGTTCAAAGGTAGAATAGAGGTCTCCAAAACCTTCGATCTGGGTTCGAATCCTAGTGCCCGTGCAATTAACTTAGAAAAATTATAAATGGCAAAAGTACTTGATTTTATTAAAGACTCTTATACAGAGATTACTGAAAAAGTGACTTGGCCTACTTGGTCTCAATTGCAAAGTCACGCTGTAGTCGTGCTTGTTGCGTCCTTAATTATTGCGATCGTTATCCTAATTATGGACAAGGCTTCAAGTAACGTTATGGAGTTGTTGTACGGTACGGGAGCTTAATTTTCTAATCCAATATTAGTATGGCAGATCAAAGTTTAAAATGGTACGTGGTACGTGCTGTAAGCGGGAAAGAGAAGAAAGTAAAACAATATCTTGAGGCAGAAATCAATCGCTTAGGCATTCAACACCTTGTTACGCAAGTATTAATCCCTATGGAGAAATACTACCAGATGCGTGATGGTAAAAAGGTGGCTAAAGAACGTAACTATTACCCTGGATACGTTTTGATCGAAGCAGCATTGGATGGTGAGATTGAACACGCAATCAAAAATGTAAATAGCGTAATTGGTTTCTTAGGTGATAAAGCCGGAAATGCAATTCCTTTACGTCCGTCAGAAGTTAACCGTATCTTAGGTAAGGTTGATGAAATGGCTGAGCAAGGTGAAAGTATCAATGTTCCTTACTATGTAGGTGAAACTGTAAAAGTAAGTGACGGTCCTTTCAACGGATTTACAGGTGAAATTGAAGAGGTACATGAAGATAAGAAGAAGTTAACTGTAATGGTTAAAGTATTCGGTCGTAAGACTCCTCTTGAATTGAACTACATGCAAGTAGAAAAAGAATAATCTAGTAGTTAGTACTTAGTATTTAGTATAAAGACCTTAGGCGTTGCAATTGCAGCGCCTTTTTTGTGTTGCATATCGGGGGATAGGAGGAGATTTGTTGATCTTGTGTTGAACAAAAACGTTACTTGCTGTTATTTGCTGGGAATTATTTATTGCATATCTTACTGTATAATTTTCAACCTAACCACTATGCAAATTTACCGCACCATTCTAGTCACATTCTTTGTCTGCGCTTCTTTGTTGTTGCACGCACAACAAAAACCTTTTATTATTTCATATGTCACCGCTGGGACAAAGGCATTGCCGGACCCGAACTTGATCACGCATATTAATTATGCGTTTGGTCAGGTGAATAAGACGTTCAATGGAGTCGTAATTTCTAATGAATCTCGTTTGCGCGAGGTTGTCGCCATGAAGAAGAAGAGTCCACATTTGAAAGTATTACTTTCTATTGGCGGATGGGGGAGCGGTCGCTTCAGCGAGATGGCCGCAACGGCCGAAAACAGGGAAGCTTTTGCCAAGGACTGCCAACGTATCGTACAGGCTTTTGATTTGGATGGTATTGATTTGGACTGGGAATATCCGAGCAGCAGCGAATCGGGAATTTCCTCTTCGCCGGATGATGTCGATAATTTCACACAACTTATGAGGGATATCAGAAAGACGATTGGAAAAAAGAAACTGTTGACACTTGCTACGATTGCTGATGCCAAGTATATAGATTTTAAGGGGATCGATCCTTACATTGACTTTGTGAATGTGATGATGTATGATGTGACTTTGCCGCCATTTCTACATAATAGCTTGTATAGATCGGAGCGATCTGGCCGGGTAACCTTGGTTGAAGCCATGGAAGCTCACATGAATGCTGGAGTGAAGAAAGAGAAATTGGTCATGGGTATTCCGTTTTATGGTCGAGGCGATAAAAAGGAAACGCCGGATTATGTCATGTTTAAGGACTATGCTAAGTTAGCGGGTTTTGAGGAAAAATGGGATGATGTGGCGAAGGTTCCTTATTTGTTGAATGAGGATGGTACTTTGGTTTTTACATTTGAGAACGTGGAATCCTTGAAATTAAAAGCTGCCTATATTAAATCGCAAGGTTTATTGGGAGCGATGTATTGGGAGTTTTATGGTGATGACGAGCAGTTGTCGATGAGTAAGGCGCTTTTTGAATCTTTAAATTAATGTTATATTTGCCAGGAATTAAATCGGGAGATATTCATTGTTTTATTTAATCGTAGTATACTCAAGTCTAGGTCTAACTACTAACTAGTAAGTACTAACTACTAAATACTCACTTCTAAGTACTTATTCAGATAAAAAGTAAAAATTCTTTTAGTTTCTCGGAATTTATATATATCTTTGCACCTCGTTTGTATGCAAAACTCCGTTTTGTTGCGGCGAGAAAAAGTAAATGTTACGTTATTGCTTCCAACTTACTAACAAACATTTAACAAATTAAATAACAAAACAAAATGGCAAAAGAAGTCAGTGCGTTAGTAAAATTACAAGTGAAGGGCGGTGCTGCGAATCCATCTCCTCCAGTAGGACCTGCATTAGGTGCTAAAGGTGTGAACATCATGGATTTCTGTAAGCAATTTAACGCTCGTACGCAAGATAAACCAGGTCAAGTATTACCTGTTGTTATCACTGTATATGCCGACAAATCTTTTGATTTTATCATCAAAACTCCTCCAGTTGCAGTTCAATTAAAAGATGCTGCTAAGCTAAAAAGTGGATCTGGAGAGCCAAACCGTAAGAAGGTAGCTTCAATTACTTGGGATCAAGTAAAGACTATCGCGGAAGATAAAATGCCAGATTTGAATGCATTTACAGTAGAATCTGCTATGAAAATGGTAGCAGGTACTGCGCGTAGTATGGGTATCACTGTATCCGGTGATGCTCCTTGGAAAAATTAATTAACGAAATCAGTTTAAGAAAGTGGCTAGATTAACAAAAAATCAAAAAGCGGCACTATCCAAAATTGAAGCTGGTAAAGCGTACTCTTTGAAAGAAGCTGCGGCTTTAGTAAAAGAGATTACAACAGCCAAATTTGATGCTTCAGTGGATATCGACGTTCGTTTGGGCGTAGATCCTCGTAAAGCAAATCAAATGGTTCGTGGTATTGCAACATTACCTCACGGAACTGGTAAAACTGTTCGCGTTTTAGTATTGTGTACTCCTGATAAGGAAGAAGAAGCTAAAGCAGCAGGTGCCGATTTCGTAGGTCTTGACGACTACATCAGCAAAATCGAAGGTGGTTGGACTGACGTTGACATCATCATCACTATGCCTAGTGTTATGGCGAAAGTAGGTAAATTGGGTCGTATTTTAGGTCCAAGAAACTTAATGCCTAACCCTAAAACTGGTACAGTTACTACTGAGGTAGGTAAAGCTGTAACAGAGGTTAAAGGTGGTAAGATCGATTTCAAAGTTGATAAAACCGGTATCATCCATACTTCAGTTGGTAAAGTGTCTTTCGACGCAGACAAGATTTATGACAACGCATTAGAGGTATTACAAACTATCTCTCGTTTGAAACCGTCTGCAGCAAAAGGAACGTACTTCAAGAGTATTCACATCTCTTCAACCATGAGTCCTGGTATTCATGTGGAGACTAAATCAGTAGCGGGAATTTAATCATGAGAAAAGAACTAAAACAAGACATTGTTCAAGCTTTAGCAGAGCAGATTAAATCCTACGGTAATTTCTACATTACTGATACTGCTGATTTAACTGTTGAAAAAGTGAACAACATTCGTCGCAAATGTTTCGAGCAAGGCATCGAGATCCAAGTGGTTAAGAACACTTTGATTAAGAAAGCTTTATTAGAAGCAGGTGTTGATTCAGAAGAACTTTTCGGCGTGTTAAAGGGTGCATCTACGATGATGTTCTCAGAGACCGGAAATGCTCCAGCGAAATTAATTAAGCAATTACGTAAAGAAGGTGACAAACCTGTATTGAAAGCAGCTTACATTCAAGAAACTGCATTCGTAGGTGACAACCAACTTGAAGCATTAGTAACTCTTAAATCTAAAGAAGAACTTATCGCAGACGTTATCGCTTTATTACAATCTCCTGCGAAGAATGTTATCTCTGCTCTTCAATCGGGTGGAAATACAATTTCAGGCTTAGTAAAAGCATTAGAAGAAAGAGGCTAACGAACCCTCGACTAAATTATCGTTCGTTACAATTTAATTAACAATATTTTTTAAAGAACATTCAAAAATTCAAAATAAAATGGCAGATTTAAAACAACTTGCTGAACAGTTAGTGAACTTAACAGTAAAAGAAGTTAAAGAATTAGCTGACATCTTAAAAGATGAGTACGGTATCGAGCCTGCTGCTGCTGCTGTAGCTGTTGCTGCTGCACCTGCTGGTGACGGCGCTGCTGCTGCTGAAGAAAAAACTTCTTTCGACGTAATCTTGAAAGAAGCTGGTGGTCAGAAATTAGCAGTAGTTAAATTAGTTAAAGACTTAGCTGGTTTAGGTTTGAAAGAAGCTAAAGATTTAGTTGACGGAGCACCTAAAGAATTAAAAGCTGGTGTTTCTAAAGACGAAGCTGAAGCTTTGAAAAAACAATTAGAAGAAGCTGGAGCTGTTGTTGAGATTAAATAATCTCGCATAACGCACCAAAAACTTAGACTCTGATAGGTATAATCTATCAGAGTCTATTCCTGTTTATAACAAATACCACGGATCACACGCCTGTTGAGGTGTGATCGGAAGAAGAAATCAACAGACGTTAGCTCAGTTTTTTTAAACTAAATTCTTATTCCCTTGGCAAACAATAATATGCAAAAAGAAAGAGTAAATTTTGCGACAAGTAAGAAGGTAATTGATTACCCAGATTTCTTGGATGTGCAATTGGAGTCTTTCAAGGAGTTTTTTCAACTAGAAACTACTTCTGACAACCGCCATCAGGAGGGGCTTTATCAGGTTTTCGCCGAAAACTTCCCTATTTCTGATTCAAGAAACATCTTTGTGCTAGAGTTTTTGGATTATTTCATTGATCCGCCGCGTTACGATATCCAAGAGTGTATAGAGCGTGGTTTGACTTATAGCGTACCTTTGAAGGCTAAATTGAAGTTGTCTTGTAATGATGAGGAACACGAAGATTTCGAAACCATAGTACAAGACGTGTACTTAGGAACAATTCCATACATGACTCCAAAAGGTACTTTCGTGATCAATGGAGCAGAGCGTGTAATCGTTTCTCAGCTACACCGTTCACCTGGTGTGTTCTTCGGTCAAAGTAGACATACAAACGGTACTAAACTTTATTCTGCTAGGGTTATTCCTTTTAAAGGATCTTGGATCGAGTTTGCAACAGACGTAAATAACGTGATGTATGCTTATATCGACCGTAAGAAAAAATTCCCGGTTACTACGTTATTACGTGCTATCGGATTTGATTCAGATAAAGATATCTTAGAATTGTTCGACCTTTCTGACGAAGTTAAAGTTAGCAAGTCGGGCTTGAAAAAATACGTTGGTCGTCGTTTAGCGGCTAGGGTATTAAATAAATGGACAGAGGATTTCGTAGATGAGGATACTGGTGAAGTAGTATCTATCGATCGTAACGAGATCATCTTTGAACGTGAAACAGTTTTAGAAGAAGACCACATTGACTTAATCATTGAAGCAGGTGTTAAATCTATTATCCTTGCTAAAGAAGATGAGTCTAACAATGCGGACTATTCAATTATATACAATACTTTACAAAAGGATACTTCTAACTCTGAGAAAGAAGCGGTGGAGCACATCTATCGTCAATTACGTAACGCTGAACCACCTGATGAGGAAACTGCACGTGGTATCATCGATCGTTTATTCTTCTCAGACAAGCGTTATGATTTAGGTGATGTGGGTAGATACCGTATCAACCGTAAATTGAAACTTGGTACTGATTCAGATACGAAAGTTTTAACGCGCGAAGATATTATCGCTATCGTGAAGTACTTGATCAATTTAATCAACTCTAAAGCAGAGGTGGATGATATCGACCACTTGTCAAACCGTCGTGTTCGTACTGTTGGTGAACAATTGTACGCTCAGTTTGGTGTTGGTTTGGCTCGTATGGCACGTACTATCCGCGAGCGCATGAACATTCGTGATAACGAGGTGTTCACTCCAACAGATTTGATCAATGCTCGTACATTATCATCTGTTATCAACTCGTTCTTCGGAACAAACCAGTTGTCACAGTTTATGGACCAGACAAACCCATTGGCGGAGATTACGCACAAGCGTCGTCTTTCAGCTTTAGGTCCTGGTGGTCTTTCTCGTGAGCGTGCTGGTTTCGAGGTTCGTGACGTTCACTACACGCATTACGGTCGTTTGTGTACTATCGAAACTCCTGAGGGACCAAACATCGGTTTGATTTCTTCATTATCTGTTCACGCGAAGATCAACAACTTAGGTTTCATCGAAACACCTTATCGTCAAGTTAAAGATGGTAAAGTAGTCGTTGACCAACCGGTTGTTTACTTGTCGGCAGAGGACGAAGACGGTAAAACGATCGCACAAGCGAATGCGCTTTATGATGATAAAGGTAATTTCTTAGATCCTAAGGTTAAAGCTAGATACGAGGGTGACTTCCCGATTATCGAGCCTGAGAAATTAGACTATATGGACGTTGCTCCTAACCAGATTACATCAATTGCGGCTTCATTGATTCCTTTCTTGGAGCATGATGATGCCAACCGTGCGTTGATGGGATCGAACATGCAACGTCAAGCTGTGCCATTGTTGCGTCCGCAAGCACCTGTTGTAGGTACTGGTTTGGAAGCACGTGTTGCCAGCGACTCGCGTACATTAATTAATGCCGAAGGTTCGGGTACTGTAGAGTATGTAGATGCACAAGAAATCCACATCCGCTACGACCGTAACGAGAATGAGCGTTTAGTTTCATTTGACGACGACATTAAAGTGTACAAATTAACGAAGTTCAAAAAGACCAACCAGAATACTTGTATCAACTTGAAGCCTATCGTAAGAAAAGGTCAAAAAGTACAAAAAGGTGAAGTATTGTGTGAGGGTTATGCAACTGAAGATGGAGAATTAGCATTAGGCCGTAACTTAAAAGTAGCATTCATGCCTTGGCAAGGATACAACTTTGAGGATGCGATCGTAATTTCTGAGCGTGTTGTATCACAAGACTTGTTTACCTCATTACATATTGAGGAATTCGAGTTAGAGGTTCGTGATACAAAACGTGGTGAAGAGGAATTAACTGCAGATATCCCTAACGTTTCTGAGGAAGCGACTAAAGACCTTGACGAAAACGGTATTATCCGTATCGGTGCTGAGGTTGGCGAAGGTGATATCTTGATCGGTAAGATTACTCCAAAAGGAGAGTCTGATCCTTCACCAGAAGAGAAGTTATTACGTGCTATCTTCGGTGATAAAGCAGGTGATGTTAAAGATGCGTCTTTAAAAACTCCTCCTTCAATCAAAGGTGTAGTTATTGATACAAAATTATTCTCTCGTGCGAAGAAAATGTCCAAAGAAGTTGAGCGTAAAGCTTTAGAGAAATTGGAAACAGCACATGAGAAGAACCTTAGAGGTCTTAAAGAGCGCTTAGTTGACAAATTGTTCAACATCGTTAACGGAAAGACTAGTCAAGGTGTTTACAATATCTACAAAGAGTTATTCGTAGCTAAGGGTGCAAAATTCACGCAGAAGATTCTTACAGATATCGACTATAACAACGTAAATCCAACTGGATGGACGACTGACGAAGATAAGAACGAATTGATCAAGTATGCATTACATAACTACAGCATTAAAGTTAATGAGGAGTTAGGTGCATTCAAACGTGAGAAATTTGCTATCTCTGTGGGTGATGAGCTTCCATCAGGAATTGTTCAAATGGCTAAAGTTTACGTGGCGAAGAAACGTAAATTGAAAGTTGGTGACAAGATGGCGGGTCGTCACGGTAACAAAGGTATCGTGGCACGTATCGTACGTGATGAAGATATGCCATTCTTAGAAGATGGAACTCCTGTTGATATCGTGTTAAACCCACTTGGTGTACCTTCGCGTATGAACCTTGGACAGATCTATGAAACTGTTTTAGGATGGGCAGGTCAGAAATTAGGTGTGAAATTTGCTACTCCAATCTTCGACGGTGCAGAGATGGATCAAGTGGAAGAATGGGTAGAAAAAGCAGCATTGCCTAAGTCTGGACGTACTTACCTATACAATGGTTTGACAGGTGAGCGTTTCGACCAACCTACTACTGTAGGTGTGATCTATATGTTGAAATTAGGTCACATGGTTGATGATAAAATGCACGCACGTTCTATCGGTCCTTACTCGTTGATTACTCAACAGCCATTAGGTGGTAAGGCACAGTTCGGTGGTCAGCGTTTTGGTGAGATGGAGGTTTGGGCGTTAGAGGCATTCGGTGCTTCCAACATCCTACAAGAGATCTTGACCGTGAAATCGGATGACGTTGTCGGACGTGCTAAAACTTACGAAGCGATCGTTAAAGGTAATAACTTACCAACTCCATCCGTACCAGAATCGTTCAACGTATTGGTACATGAGTTACGCGGCTTAGGTTTAGATATCACATTGGATTAATCAAGCAATACAGAGCTTAAGAGGACTCGTTCCTCTTAAGCTTTTACATACAGCTATAACTTTTTACGAAGTATGTCTTACAAAAAAGATAATAAAATCAAAAGTAACTTTACATCGATTACGATCAGCTTAGCTTCTCCAGAGACTATTTTGGAGCGCTCAAGTGGTGAGGTTACTAAACCAGAAACTATCAACTACCGTACGTATAAACCGGAACGTGATGGTCTATTCTGCGAGCGTATTTTCGGTCCAGTAAAAGACTACGAATGTCACTGTGGTAAATACAAACGTATCCGTTATAAAGGTATTGTTTGTGACCGTTGTGGTGTTGAAGTAACGGAAAAGAAAGTACGTCGTGAGCGTATGGGACACATCAACTTGGTGGTTCCTGTTGCTCATATTTGGTATTTCCGTTCATTACCTAACAAAATTGGTTACTTATTAGGTCTTCCTACGAAGAAATTAGATATGATCATCTACTACGAAAGATATGTGGTTATCCAACCAGGTATCAAAGAAGATGATGGTATCTCTTACATGGATTTCTTAACAGAAGAAGAATACTTAGATATTCTTGATACGCTTCCAAAAGAAAACCAATACCTAGATGATACTGATCCTCAGAAATTCGTTGCTAAGATGGGTGCTGAGGCTCTAGAAGATTTATTAAAACGTCTAGACCTAGATCAGTTATCATACGATTTACGTCATCAGGCAGCTAATGAGACTTCGCAACAACGTAAAAACGAAGCGTTAAAACGCTTACACGTTGTAGAAGCTTTCCGTGGTGCTAATGATCACATCGAGAACCGTCCGGAATGGATGATCGTGAAAATCGTTCCTATTATTCCACCAGAGTTACGTCCTTTAGTTCCTTTGGATGGTGGTCGTTTCGCGACTTCCGATTTGAACGACTTATACCGCCGTGTTATCATCCGTAACAACCGTTTGAAGCGTTTGATCGAAATCAAAGCTCCTGAAGTTATCTTACGTAACGAAAAACGTATGCTTCAAGAGGCTGTTGACTCTTTGTTTGATAACTCACGTAAGGTAAATGCAGTGAAAACTGAAGGTAACCGTGCGTTGAAATCACTTTCAGATATTTTGAAAGGTAAGCAAGGTCGTTTCCGTCAGAACTTATTAGGTAAACGTGTTGACTACTCTGCTCGTTCGGTAATCGTCGTTGGTCCTCACTTGAAATTACACGAGTGTGGTCTTCCGAAAGACATGGCGGCTGAGTTATACAAACCGTTCATCATCCGTAAGATGATTGAAAGAGGTATTGTTAAGACAGTAAAATCTGCTAAGAAAATCGTTGATCGTAAAGATCCTGTAGTATGGGATATCCTTGAGAATGTATTGAAAGGCCACCCTGTATTACTAAACCGTGCTCCTACGCTTCACCGTTTGGGTATTCAGGCTTTCCAACCTACATTAGTAGAAGGTAAAGCGATCCAATTACACCCATTAGTGTGTACAGCGTTCAACGCCGATTTCGACGGTGACCAGATGGCGGTTCACTTACCTTTAGGTAATGCTGCAATCTTGGAAGCCCAAATCTTAATGTTGGCAGCACACAACATTCTTAACCCTGCAAACGGATCACCAGTTACAGTACCATCTCAAGACATGGTATTGGGTCTTTACTATATTACTAAAGGCCGTAAATCTGATGACAGCCGTAAAATGCACGGTGAAGGAAGTACATTCTACTCAGCTGAAGAGGTTATCATCGCTTTAAATGAGAAGAAAGTTGATCTTCACTCGTTCATCAAGGTTAAGACTAACATCAGAACAAAAGAAGGTGAAATCAAAGAAGCAATCATCGATACTACTGTTGGGCGTGTAATCTTTAACCAGATTGTACCAGAAGAAGTAGGTTACATCAATGAATTGTTGACTAAGAAGTCATTGCGTAATGTCATTGGAGAAATCGTGAAGAGCACAGGTATGGCTCGTGCAGCGAAGTTCTTAGATGATATGAAAGAGTTAGGATTCCAAACGGCTTTCAAAGGTGGTTTGTCATTCAACTTGCAAGACTTAAATATTCCTGCTGCTAAAGCAGACCTTATTACTCAAGCTACGAACGAAGTTGAGGAAGTAATGAACAACTATAACATGGGTTTCATTACAAACAACGAGCGTTACAACCAGATTATCGATATCTGGACTCGTATCAACAACCGTTTGACAGCACACGTAATGGATATCCTTTCGAACGACAACCAAGGTTTCAACTCTGTTTACATGATGTTGGATTCAGGAGCTCGTGGTTCTAAGGAGCAGATCCGTCAGTTATGTGGTATGCGTGGTTTGATGGCGAAGCCTCAGAAGTCTGGTACTTCAGGTGGTGAGATTATCGAAAACCCAATCTTATCTAACTTTAAAGAAGGATTATCGGTATTAGAGTACTTTATCTCTACCCACGGTGCGCGTAAAGGTCTTGCGGATACGGCATTGAAAACGGCGGATGCGGGTTACTTAACTCGTCGTTTACATGACGTAGCACAAGATATGATTGTTGTAGAACAAGATTGTAACGGTTTACGTGGTATCTACACTACAGCACTTAAAGATAACGACGATATCGTTGAGCCATTATATGACCGTATCTTAGGTCGTACGCCGTTGAACGATGTTATTGATCCTGTTACTAACGAAGTTATTGTTGCTGCAAATGAAGATATCACAGAGGAAGTTGCGGAAGCAATTGAGAATGCAGGTATCGAAGGCGTAGAAATTCGTTCGGTATTGACATGTGAGTCTAAGCGTGGAGTATGTGCTTGTTGTTACGGTCGTAACTTAGCATCAGGTAAGCGTGTTCAATTAGGTGAGGCTGTTGGTGTAATTGCTGCACAGTCCATCGGTGAGCCAGGTACGCAGTTGACACTTCGTACGTTCCACGTCGGTGGTACGGCTTCGAACATTGCTGCTGAGTCTACTATCATCGCTAAATACGACGGACGTATCGAATTTGAAAACGTTCGTACAGTAGAAAAAGAAGGTGAAGATGGTCCATACCAAGTCGTATTAGGTCGTTCAGGTGAGATTAAAGTTGTAAATGCTGATAACAAAGTACTTTACCAACAAATCATCCCTTACGGTTCGAACTTATTCGTTAAAGAAGGTGAGAACGTAGAGAAAGGCACTAAACTAGTTGACTGGGATCCATATAACGCGGTAATTATTTCTGAGTTTGCGGGTAAGGTAGAATTCGATGCAATCATCGAAGGTGTAACTTTCCGTGAAGAGTCTGATGAACAAACAGGTCACAAAGAAAAAGTAATTATCGAAACTCGTGATAAAACGAAAAACCCTACTATCAAGGTATTGGATAACAAAGGCGAAATCATTCGTTCATACAATATTCCGGTAGGAGCTCACGTATCAGTTTCTGATGGACAGAAAGTTAAAGAAGGTGCGGTATTAGTTAAGATCCCTCGTTCTACAGGTAAGACCCGAGATATTACGGGTGGTCTTCCTCGTGTAACTGAGTTGTTCGAGGCTCGTAATCCTTCAAATCCAGCTGTTGTAACTGAAATTGATGGTGTTGTTTCTTTAGGTGGTGTTAAACGTGGTAACCGTGAGATCTCTATCGAGTCTCGTGACGGTCAAGTTAAGAAATACTTAGTACCACTTTCTAAGCACATCTTAGTTCAAGATAACGACTTTATTAAAGCAGGTATGCCATTATCTGACGGTCAGATTTCTCCTTCAGACATCTTATCGATCAAAGGTCCTGCGGCAGTACAAGAATATATCGTAAATGGTATCCAAGAGGTTTACCGCCTGCAAGGGGTAAAAATCAACGATAAACACTTTGAAACTATCGTTCACCAAATGATGCAGAAAGTGAATATCGAGGATCCAGGAGATACACGTTTCTTAGAAAAAGAAGCAGTAAACAAATGGGACTTCATGGAAGAAAACGATTCATTATACGACAAAAAAGTTGTTGTTGAAGCGGGTGATTCTAAAACTCTACGTCCAGGTCAGATTGTTACTTTACGTAAATTACGTGAGGAGAACTCTAGCCTAAGACGTCAGGATATGAAGTTAGTGGAAGTACGTGATGCTATCCCTGCAACATCAAGTCCTTTATTACAAGGTATCACTAGAGCGTCCCTAGGTACTAAATCATTCATCTCCGCAGCTTCCTTCCAGGAAACTACGAAAGTATTGAATGAGGCAGCGATCGCAGGTAAACGCGATAACTTGTTAGGCTTGAAAGAAAACGTAATTGTTGGTCACTTGATTCCTTCAGGTACCGGTTTACGTCAGTACAGCAACATCATCGTAGGTTCTCGCGAAGAGTACGATCAATTATTAGCTTCGAAAGAAGAAGACTAGTAATTAACGATAGACATGCCTAAGGCATGGCAAGAAATAATGGTCTGGATTCCTTTTGGAGTCCAGACCATTTTCTTTTATAAAAAAATCACCACCAAATCGAGATTATATAGAACAATATGTAGTTAATATTTATTTAATGTTAAGTAGATTTGGGTTTAAATTGAAGGGTAAGACTAAATATGAATATTGAAATGATAACAGATCAATTTATTTTTGACTGGAATGATTTGTTCAAAGCATTTTTATCGCTAGGGGCCGGCTTCCTATTGGGCTTTGAGCGAGAATGGAAAGATAAATCCGCAGGATTCAAAACCATCTCGATTATTTGTTTGGGAAGTACCTTGTTTTCGATCTTATCGATGAAACTCGGAGCTGGGGAGTCTGAAGATGCGACTCGGATTGCTTCTTACGTCGTATCCGGTATTGGTTTCTTAGGTGCAGGTGTCATCTTCAAAGATGGCGTCAATGTGAATGGATTGACTACGGCAAGTATTATCTGGATGTCGGCCGCTGTGGGGATGGCTATAGGATTCGGTATGTTCATCACGGCGATCCTGTTTTTAGGAGCCTGTTTTTTGATTATTATCTCCGGCCCGATCTTAAATCGATACGTATTACGGAATTTAGTGAAGGTTGTGACCGTTAGGTTTGATACCCATAAACTCTCCGAGAAAGATAGCTTTATCAACGATATTCGTCCGTTGACCAAACAAGTGAAGATCAAGACGCAGACGTTGAATAAGGAAGGATTGGTATTGGTTTTGGAGGTCTTGCTCGATAAGGGCAATATTAGAGACTTCGAAAACAAAATCATGGCTCACCATTCTATTTCCGAAGTATCTTTATAAGTTTTAGGCTGTTGCCCAGCCTAAAACCTTTCTACAGTTAGCACTGATTTCTTCTAGATTATATTGTCCATCCTGTTGTTTAAACAATTTGGAGCCCATGCCTACGGACGTCACACCAGCAGCGAACCAGTTTTTGATGTTATTCTCTTCCACATCCACACCACCGGTCGGCATAAACTTCATGTTCGGGAATAGCGGCTTAATTCCTTTTAAGAATCCTGTTCCGAGCGTTTCTCCTGGAAATAGCTTTACAAATCCACAACCTGCGAACATAGCATTTGCAATTTCTGTAGGTGTCATACAGCCGGGAATCCATAAGCAATTGTTTGCCTTGGCCGTTTTCGCAAGTTCAGCAACGAAGATAGGACTCACTAAGAACTCGGTACCTAGCGCTAGAAAGCTTTCTGCAGCCGCACGGTCTAGAATAGTGCCAATGCCCAATGTCAATTCCGGCATCGCTTCTTTCTTGTAGTCTACCAAAGCTTTAAAATTAGCCTCAGCGTTCTTCCCTCGGTTAACAAATTCGAATACGCGAATACCGCCATCATAACAAGCTTTGAGTACCTGTTTACATACTTCCACATCATCGTGATAAAATACCGGGATCACGGGATAAGCCTTAATTTTCTCTATAATTTGATCGATCTGCATCTTGTTAGTATTTTCCATTTCCAAAATCGCCCTCTACGAACAGCTTCTCATATCCTGCGCCCGTTGCGATATCTATTATTTCCTGTGCCTGTTGGGTTTTTCGTAAGGCATGAATCAACCCCGCCATAAAGGCATCGCCACTGCCGATACGATCGACAATCTCATTGGTTTCATATGTATGCGAAACTGCATTCTCGGTTCTGGAATGATAAGTTCCGAAAAATAGATTATGCGTGGGATTATCCATAAATCGAAAAGTATTGGCGATATGTTCTAATCTCGGATATTTTTCAAACAAGGCAGCTGCGGATACCGTTGCTGCTTCGACCAAAACCTCCTTCTCTGTATTCCTATCTAACCCCTCGGGAACGGCGATTCCAATCATGGTATGCGCAGCCCAAATATTTCCCATGATGACATGGCAATAAGCCAACAGGTCTGGCATAATCTCCAAGGGATTTTTACCATACTGCCAAAGTCTATTGCGGTAGTTTAGATCGACAGAAATATAGATGTTACGTTTGCTTGCCGCTTGCAATACTTTTAACATTACGTTGGCCATCTCCTGGTTCAACGCAGGAGTCAATGCCGTCCAATGCAACCAATCTACATCTTCAAACAGCACATCGAAGTTTAGGTCTTCCGGACTTAATTGCGAAAAACTAGAGTATTTACGGTCGTAAATTACTTCTCCCTTCGTCAATCCATTTGCCGAAAGCAGAAAATAGGAACCAATACGGTCGCCAATTTGAAGACATTTAGACGTGTCGACCTGATGACCGTTCAAAACTGCCAATATCTCTTCACTTAGCTTATTGTTCGGAAAAGCGCTGGCATATTGTACCGGGGTTCCCATTTGTCCAAGCGAACAAGCGACATTGGCTTCTGATCCTCCGGGATAAATCCGTAATAAATTCTCTTGACTTCCAAAGAAACTATCTCCGACACTCTGCTGTCTGATTAGTATTTCTCCAAATGATAAAACGTGTGGCATAGGTTGTTAAATAATGCAATATAATGCTTTTAAGTGGCTTCTCAAGGATAATCTTCGCAAACGATTACGTAATTATACTCCATGAAATACCTATATTTTATTGATAAATTGCTTATCATTGAAAATATAATCTAACCAAAAACTATGAGTATTCTAGACAAATTTTCCCTAAAAGATAAGGTTATTGTAATCACTGGTGGTACCGGTATCTTGGGTAAATCCTTTGTCCATGCCGTTGCAGAAGCCGGCGCTAAGGTTTGCGTCATTGGTCGCAATCAAGAAAAAATCGATGAGCGTGTTGCACAAGCAAAAGCATTAGGTGCGGAAGCATTAGGTGTTGTTGCTGACGTGATGGACGAGCAGTCTGTAAAAGAGGCGAAGGATAGCATCGTGGAAGCCTTCGGAACCATTGATGGCCTTGTCAACGCAGTTGGTGGTAACATTCCAGGCGCGACAATCGGCGATGACCAAAATATATTTGACAATAAGATTCAAGACACGATCAAAGCGATCGAGTTGAACCTATATGGCACGATTATCCCGACCATGATACTAGGTCAGGTGATTGCTGAGAAAGGTGCAGGAGCGATTATCAACATCTCTTCACTAGCTGCGAGTCGCCCATTGACACGCGTGCTAGGCTATACGGTAGCAAAACATGGTATCGATGGATTTACCAAATGGATGTCTACCGAGTTGGCGCTTCGTTATGGCGATAAGGTGCGCGTGAATGCGATTGCACCGGGCGTATTCCTGACCGAACAAAATAGAACTTTGTTGACCAACCCTGATGGCAGCTATAGCCCACGGGCGCAGAAATTCATCAACGGAACACCTTACCAGCGTCTAGGCGATCCTAGCGAACTTGAGGGAACCTTGGTGTATCTGCTTAGCGATGCGTCTGCATTTGTGTCTGGAGAGACCGTATTTGTGGATGGAGGATTTAATACATGGTGTGGCGTTTAATTTAAAGGCGTATATGCAATTTTTAGAACAAACATGGAGATGGTATGGCCCGAACGATTCGGTGTCCTTACAAGACGTAAAACAGGCTGGTGCGACGGGCATTGTTTCCGCACTACATCATATAGCACATGGCGAAGTATGGCCGTTGGAAGATATTCAGGAACGCAAGCGCATTATTGAGGAAGCAGGACTGACTTGGTCGGTGGTGGAAAGTGTGCCCGTTCATGAGGCAATCAAGACAGGAGCAGCAAACGCCGACGAATATTTAGAACGCTATAAAGAGTCGCTGAAAAATCTGGCAGCATGCGGCATCAAAACGGTATGCTATAATTTTATGCCTGTTTTGGATTGGACGCGTACGCAATTGGATTTAACCATGAAGGATGGCTCCAAGGCCTTATATTTTGATTGGATCGACTTGGCGATTTTTGATATTTATATCCTAAAGCGTCAGGATGCGAAAGCTGAGTATCCGGCAAACGTTCAACAAGCGGCAGAAGAGAAGTTTGGAACCTTAGATCAGGATGCGTTGAACGAATTGGAGCGTGTGGTATTGATGGGTATTCCGGGCGAAAGCGATATTACGCTGGATTCTTTGCAAAACAGTATTTCAGTTTACAAAGAAATTGGCTTTGATGGCTTGCGCAAAAACTTGCTTTACTTCTTAAATAGCATTGCTGAGGTTTGTGAGGAAAACGGCATTTTGATGACCATTCACCCCGACGATCCTCCTTACCCGATTCTAGGACTTCCGCGTATTGTAAGCAACGCCGAAGATCTGAACTACATTATCAGCGAACAAGAAAAACAATTCAACGGAATTTGTTTCTGTACAGGTTCGCTAGGAGCGGGGCCAAAGAACGATCTTCCCGCAATATTTGATCAGGTAAAACATCGTGTCAACTTTGTGCACCTACGCAACGTGAAGCGCGACGAGATCGGAAGTTTCTACGAAGCCGACCACTTGGATGGCGATGTGGATATGTTCAAGGTGATGGAAGCCTTAGTTGCAGAAAATCAAAAAAGAGAGCAACCTATTCCTTTCCGTCCAGATCATGGCCACCAAATGTTAGACGATTTGAATAAAGTGACTAATCCTGGATATTCTGCCATCGGACGCTTGAGAGGCCTGGCAGAACTTCGCGGTCTAGAGCTGGGGATTATCCGTTCGAATAGATTTTAGATAATAGACATTAGATATTAGAGTATGGCGCCGGATAGGCGCCTTTTTTTGTTGTCTTGAGCTGGGAAAGGAAGGATGCAAGGATGGCTGGGATCAGACGTGTTGTCTTGAACCAGGAAAGGAAGGATGAAAAGATTAGCGGGATCCTGTTCATCCTTGTATCCTTTTTTTCCTGGTTCAGAAACGAACCCCTCTTTTTTCTTTCGACATGATCCTGCCAATCGTTGCATCCTTCCTTTCCTGGTTCAAAACAACCTTTCCTTTTTAAAGCAAAGGTTCAAAACAGAGCTCAGTAATGTGTCTCTCCATACAAACCAAATGCTCTCCCAATATAAACCCCTATCAATCCCAATTGGTAAGGGTTATGATAGGGCTTTATATTGGGTTTGTATTGGGTTTGAAAGGGCTTTAGGCCAAGCTAGTCTTAAACATGAAATTACGGTACTCAAATAGAGTGCAATAAAAAAGAAGCTGTCCTTTTCGGGACAGCTTCTCCAATTCTAAAATCTAATGTCTTATGTCTAATATCTAACGTCCTATCTCAAATCCACCACTTCGAAGCCGGCGTAATTGGCTTTCTGGAATTGGAAGGTGCTTGCAGGAATAGGATTGTTAACATACAGCGTATTGATGGTATAGGTATAACGAGATCCTGATTTGTCGAAGATTGTCACATCATGGATGTGGTTATTCTTGTTGATGCGCAATTTGATCTTAAAGTAGTTGCGTTTTGTATCTTCAGGAGATAGCTCAATTACTTTCAGTTTACCGGCGCCTGATACGCTTTCATCGTCCATGCTGATGTATTTAAAGCCGGTGCGATAGAAAGTGAAGATATTGTTGGGGCCGATAGATTCATTGCTGTTATCGGCTTCCGATACTTGCACTTCCTTATCTTCTTTTAAGACCGACCATACGGATTTACCATCGGAAATCAAATCTTGTTCCGGCAGTACAATTTTGTACTGCTGAGCAGGTTTGTTCATAAACATTTCGCCCTTGTCCGAATAGTTTTCGCCTTTTGCCTGCACGGCTTTAAAAGTAAAATTGGACTGGATTGTTCTGTAGCTATCGTATTTTTTTGATACCTCGTCTAATAATGATTTAGCATAACGGTCTTGCGCAAAAGCTGTGCTCACCGAGAAGAATGCTAATAATACATACAAAAATCTAATCATCTTTAATTGTCTTTTCTTAACGTTTCCAAATACTGTTCCAACGAATAATCATCAGGGTATAGCACCTCGCGTGCCTTACTGCCTTCAAATGGACCTACGATACCTGCAGCTTCCAGTTGATCGATAATTCGTCCAGCGCGGTTATAACCTAATTTTAACTTGCGCTGTATTAAAGATGTTGAGCCTTGTTGATGCATAACGATCAGGCGTGCAGCCTCTTCGAATAGCTGATCTCTGTCAGCCGGGTCGAAGTCGGATATTCCTTCGCCATCGCCATTCGGATCTACATACTCCGGGAGGTAATGGGCAGATGGGTATCCGCGTTGGGAGCCAATAAATTCAGAAACCTCATCGACCTCCGGTGTATCCACAAATGCACATTGAATACGAATTAGGTCAGATCCTGTGGCAAGTAGCATATCTCCGCGACCAATTAACTGGTCTGCACCACCGCTGTCGAGGATCGTTCGTGAATCGACCTTAGACAATACGCGGAATGCTAGTCGCGCCGGGAAGTTAGCTTTGATCGTACCGGTAATGATATTTACTGAAGGTCTTTGCGTAGCAATAACCAAGTGAATACCTACCGCACGGGCTAACTGCGCCAAACGAGCAATCGGAGTTTCTACTTCTTTCCCTGCCGTCATCATCAAATCGGCAAACTCATCAATAATAAGAACTATAAACGGTAAGAATCGATGACCCTCCTCAGGGTTTAATCGACGATTGATAAATTTTGCATTATATTCCTTCAAATTCCTTACTTGGGCGTTCTTCAATAGATCATAACGCTGATCCATCTCGATACATAGGGAATTGAGGGTGTTGATTACTTTTTTAGTGTCGGTTATAATTGCTTCGTCCTCATTCGGCAATTTTGCTAAGAAGTGTCTTTCGATCTTCTTAAATAGCGAGAGCTCTACTTTTTTCGGATCGACCAATACGAATTTTAGCTCTGCCGGGTGCTTTTTGAATAGGAGGGAAGTCAAGATGGCATTGATTCCGACTGATTTACCCTGTCCGGTCGCACCAGCCACGAGTAAGTGCGGCATTTTCGCTAAGTCGGCTATATATACCTCGTTAGAGATTGTTTTACCTAAAGCGATAGGCAAATCCATCTCTGTCTTTTGGAACTTCTCTGTCGCCAAAATAGAGCGCATGGATACCATTTCCGGGCTACTGTTCGGTACTTCGATACCAATCGTACCTTTACCCGGCATTGGGGCAATGATACGAATACCTAAAGCTGCTAAGCTTAATGCGATATCGTCTTCCAGATTCTTGATCTTCGAAATACGAACCCCCGGTTTCGGGATGATTTCGTAAAGCGTTACGGTCGGACCGATAGTCGCTTTGATATGTTCGATTTCGATGCTATAGTTACGTAGCGTTTCAACAATTCTGTTTTTGTTCGCCTCTAGCTCTTGCTGGTTGATGGTGATCTTTCCAGTGCCGTATTCTTTTAATAGGTCTAAAGTCGGGTATTTATAGCCCGAAAGATCAAGCTTAGGGTCGTATTCTCCGAATTTTTCAACCAGATCATTGGCAGAGATTGCTTTTTCCTCCACCACTTTCGCTACCGTCAGGTCAGGCCCAACTACGGTTTCCTCTGGCTCCTCAAATTCCGGCTCTTCGATACTGAACTCAATCTCATCAGAATTTACTACTGGAGCAACTGGCGTCGGTTTAGGCGTGTTGACAGAAAGAGGGAGGGATACGGTCAAATCTTCCGGCTCTTCGATCTCTTCCTTCTCCGTGAAATTATTTCGAGCGTTTGGCTCTTCAACGGGATGCGAATACGTATGGGTCGCAACTTCGTTCGTTTTTTGCTTATTGATCGTATTGCTGTGGCTAACTAGGCTGTCTTCGATAAATTCTTCGTCCTCCTCCTCATCTTCTTCCATTTCGCCTTTATTGCTTTGGAAAGACCATTTCAAGTCCAAGTTATAGATAAGTACCAAAGCGGTTAAAAGGATGAAAATCAATAAGCCGGCTGTTCCTACAACACCAACTTGCGATTTTAAGATTTGATTGGTCCAGAAGCCAAATTTACCTTCCAAGATATGTGGAGTATCGTATATGAAGTCTTGGATAAATCCGAAGGTCACCGATAAGAATAAAATAGCCACCGCTGAGTACAACAGGGTCTTCCATACGGGAAGGATAGATCTTTTGTATAGGAATTTGTAGCCGATAACGAATAACACGACGATAAAAAGGAAGGATGCTACGCCAAACCATTCATAGATAAACTGGTTTGCCAATAGTGCACCAAACTTTCCAAGTTTATTTTCGACCAAAGGTATTTCTGTATTTTCATCGTGGAGCTCATCTGCCGTATTGAGGAGTGTGCTCCAACCGCCATTGGTGGCAGCGATGTAGCTTTGGTCTGCTTTCCAAGTAAATAAATAGGATATAAAAGCGACTGCGAAAAGTCCAGCAAGTAACAAAAGAAATAATCCTAGGATTTTCAACGCTTTACGCTGTCCCTCAGAGAAGTTTATTTGGTCAAATGATTTTCGTGCGCTTCGTTTTTGATAGGATAAAGTAGTATTCTTAGCCTTCTTTGTCCCTGTCGATCCACTACCGTTTTTAAATGTATTTAATTTAGCCATGTAAATGACGCTATTTTTCTTCTACAAACTTAAAAAAAAATGACAGAATTGTTTGTGTTGATTGATTTGATTTATCTATCCTTGTAGCAATAAGCTTTCCAAACTCGTTAGATAGAATAAATAATAATTCTTTTTTGTTGATATGAATTTTCTAAGAAACGCAAAGCTATTTTCCATCGCTCTATTGTCGGCATTCTTCCTGATCAGTTGTCAGAAAGATAGCGTGGGAGACCTTGCACTGGATGCGCCGTCATTTTCGGGTATTGCAGGATTTAATGCAGTCTATCGCAGCTTGGGGCTGGATTTGAAGATCGACGATCGGGTAATCAATTCCGATGAATATTTTGATATGGGGGGCGCTGTGAAGCATAAGAGCGTTTTTCCGGGCAGAAGAAGCATCAGCCTGTATGATAAGGATAAAAAAGTGGAGGTATTCCGTGGTGAGCATCTGGTTGATCCCGGAAAGGTATATTCCGCGTTTTTCTATGGGAAGGATAATGTGCAGATGAAAGTAGTGGAAGATAATATGATCGCGCCATCAGCAGGGAAAGCAAAGATAAGAATAGCAAATTTCGCGAATAATCGTCGTATTGACTTCAAAGTGAAAGAGGGGCAGACGGCAACAGCAGGAGATAAGGTGCTTTCTGCCCAGGAGGTTACTACTTTCTATGAATTCAACGCAGAAAAGGTGAGATTTCAGTTTGAAAATGAAAGTGAATTCTCACAAATGTCAATCGAATTCAAACCCAAAGATAGAGGTGTTTATACGGTGTTTTTAATACCAAGAATTGTCTCCAATGTGGAAGGAATATCGATGCCGGATTATGAAATCCAGGTCATTGAGCATAATTAGACAGATATAAGAAAGGGTCGATCATCGATCGGCCCTTTTCTATTTGCTTTATGTTGACTAAGCAACAGTTACCAAGTAGTAGTTTTTCTTACCACGTTGTATAACCAAATACTTGTTATTAATCAAGTTTGACTCATTGACAACTTGCTCGATATCGCTAAGTTTTTCTCTGTTCAAAGATACTCCACCGCCCTGTAGCATTTTACGAGCCTCTCCTTTTGAAGGGAATACAGCCGTATCTACTGCTAACAGATCTAATACATTGATGCCTGCAGCTAATTTGTCTTTCGCTAGATCGAACTGAGGAACTCCGTCGAATACTTCTAATACAGCCTCATGATCTAGGTCTGCTAGGAATTCTAATGATCCGTTTCCGAATAAGAATTCTGAAGTTTTCACAGCAGTTTCATAGTCTTTCTCCGAGTGCGTTCTGATCGTGATATCTTTTGCTAATGCTTTCTGAACAACACGTAGGTGCGGAGCAGCATCGTGCTCTGTAATGATTGCATCGATTTCTTCCTTAGGAAGTAACGTAAAGATCTTGATCCAGTTTTTAGCATCATCATCAGATGTGTTCAACCAGAATTGATAATACTTGTATGGCGATGTTTTCTTAGCATCTAACCACACAGCACCCGATTCTGTTTTACCAAACTTCTGACCATCTGCTTTCTTGATCAATTGCGTAGTCAATGCAAAGGCAGTTCCCTGATCCTGACGACGGATCATTTCGCTACCTGTTACAATATTACCCCATTGATCGGAACCACCCATTTGGATTTTACAATTGTGGTGTTTCCATAGATAATAGAAATCATAACCTTGAATTAGTTGATAGGTAAATTCGGTAAAAGATAGACCATTGTCACCCTCCAAACGTTTCTTTACAGAATCTTTGGACATCATGTAATTCACGGTAATCAGCTTACCAACATCACGAATAAAATCTAAGAATTTGAAATCCTTAAACCAGTCGTAGTTGTTTACCATCTTTGCGTCGGTTTCACCGTCACCAAAGTTTAAGAACTTCGCGAGCTGTTTTTTCAAACATGCTACGTTGTGATTCAGTGTTGCTTCGTCTAAAAGATTTCTTTCAGCTGATTTAAATGAAGGGTCGCCAATCATACCCGTTGCACCACCAACAAGCGCTACTGGTTTGTGTCCAGCATGTTGGAAGTGGATTAAGGTCATGATTTGGGTTAAATGGCCTACGTGTAGTGAATCTCCTGTAGGATCGAATCCTATATAGCCAGAAACTGTTTCTTTATTCAACAATTCCTCTGTGCCTGGCATGATGTCTTGGAGCATGCCTCTCCAACGTAATTCTTCTACAAAGCTCATAGTTTAGCCCTTAATATTTTTTAATTAAGTTGCAAAGATACGAGATATTACTGTATCTTACGGATAATTTATAGGATAATGACCAGGATAGGATGAACTTTCTTTCTCATTTCTATTTCGAACGATATGCCACTCAATCGGAACGTGTGCTGGGATCTTTGCTTCCAGATTTACTGAAGAATGTTGATAAAACATATGTATTCCATCCGCAGCGTTTCGAAGAAGAGCTTTTTATACACCCGCTTAGTATGGCGATATCCGAAGGTTGGTATCGGCATGTTGAAGTAGATAAGCTTTTCCATAGTAGTGAGTTCTTTCTGGAGCATTGTCATATTTTGCGCAAGAAGCTGGAGCCTGTGCTGGAGGGCCTTCCAATCCGAGCTTCTTTCCTAGCGCATATAGCAATAGAGCTATTACTTGACCATTTGTTGATCAAGCATAACTTGGTCAATGCAGGGCGCTTGTATGAGCATTTAGAGCATGTGAATAGAGCTGTTCTGAAGAATTATCTATTGACTATCGGTGTAACCGACATTGAGGGCTTTTATCATTTTTACGATCGATTTATAGAATCACGCTATATTTTCGACTACAAATATATAGAGCATATCTCCAAGCCGCTTTTCAATATTTCTAAGCGCATTTGGGATTTTCAAACCACACCTGAATATCATCAGAATTTGAGCAAAGTGCTAATGGAATACGAGGCTGATCATCTTCAGAACTTTAGAGATATCTATGTATATATTCAGGATAATATGACATATTTATCATAATTTTTTAGACTTTTGTTTTCTCACTCCAATAATTTACTAAATATGGCAAATAGACTGTTCCGCAAGAAAAGCGTAGATCAGATTCTTTCCGATGCTGAACATGGCGGTTCAGGCCTAGCGAAAATACTAGGCGTTCGAGATTTAATTTCATTAGGCATTGCGGCGATAGTAGGAGCTGGAATCTTCTCTACTATCGGCTTAGCAAGTTATAACGGAGGCCCTGCGGTCTCTCTTCTTTTTGTATTCGTTGCATTTGCATGTGTTTTTACAGCATTGTCTTATGCACAATTTGCGAGTACAGTTCCCGTATCTGGTAGTGCTTACACCTATGCTTATGTTGCTTTCGGCGAGCTTTTCGCTTGGATCATCGGGTGGGCGTTGGTGCTCGAATATGCGGTTTCTAACATGGTGGTGGCCATTTCCTGGTCGCAGTATTTTGTTTCTATGCTGGAAGGATTTGGGGTGCATCTCCCCAAATGGATGACGATGGCGCCGGGCTATGCCCTGGATGCGCATGCGAAATCCCTTGAAGTAGGGGCGGCTCAGTTGGAAAATATTGAAAAAGTAGCCCTACAGGCATACGAAACAGCTCCACGATTCTTCGATATTCCTATCATTTTTGATATGCCGGCAGGCCTCATCACGGTATTAGTGACGGCTTTGGTTTATATCGGAATCAAGGAGTCGCAGCGCGCTAGTAATATCATGGTATTGATTAAAGTGGGGATTATTCTTGCTGTAATCTTTGGTGGTATCTTCTTCGTTAAACCGGAGAACTGGACACCTTTTGCGCCGAATGGCTTGGCAGGTGTCATGAGCGGCGTTGCGGCGGTGTTCTTTGCGTTCATTGGTTTTGACTCCATCTCAACAACGGCGGAGGAGTGTAAGAATCCTCAACGCGATCTTCCTCGTGCAATGATCTATTGTTTGGTCATCTGTGCGGTGCTTTATGTGGCGATTACTTTGGTGTTGACGGGGATGGTGAATTACAAAGAACTAAATGTTAAAGATCCTTTGGCTTATGTGTTTTCTTATGTAGGATTCGATCATATGGCGGGTATTATCTCTGTAACTTCGGTTATTGCGATTACTTCCGCGCTGTTGGTTTTCCAATTAGCTCAACCAAGAATTTGGATGACCATGAGTAGAGACGGTTTGCTATGGAAGAAGTTTTCTACGATCCACCCAAAATACAAGACGCCTTCCTTTGCGACCATTGTAACAGGTTTTGTGGTGGCTATCCCGGCATTATTTTTCAAGATGGACTTCTTCGTGGACTTAACTAGTGTGGGTACATTCTTTGCGTTTATCCTGGTTTGTGCCGGTGTATTGTACATGGACCACTCGGGAATCTCAAAGAAGTCGAAATTCAAAGTGCCTTATATCAATGGGAAGTATATAGTAGGGTTGGGGATGATTGTCGCATTGATTTTAACCTATAAATACAGCGATGAAAACCTTTCGCATTGGTTAGAAATGGGGTCGGCAAAGATTTTGATTCATAAGTCCCTTGTTATCATCTTTTGGTTAACATGGGCGGTAATGAGCGTGATGAGCTTTAAGTATAATTTCTCCTTATTACCTGTTATCGGCGTTTTGATCAATCTTTACCTGATGTCCGAACTGGGCGCAAGTAACTGGATTATCTTTGTGATTTGGTTGTTGATAGGTTTGATTATTTATTTTGCTTATGGTTATAAGCATTCGAAATTGAACAAGAGAGCGACGGAAAGTTAATCTCTCGATATAATAAAAAAAGCCCTTCGTGATAGGGCTTTTTTTATTGTTATTATAGTCGTTTTAGCTTGACATCCTCTGTATTTGGAATCGTCAGCGGGACGCGTTCCAGGGTGACGAAACTGCTATCTAGTCCAAAACCTTTCTCTTCGGATAGACTGAATTTCTTCAAGATCTTATAGATTTCTAGAATTACTTTTTCATTCCACTTCAGGAAATGTGTTTTGGAAATTACTTTCTCCAGTACGACAAAGTTGAAGTCGCCAGGAATATTATGTTTTCTTAACGTATCGTAATGGCTGGTGATATCGATTTCTCCGTTTTTAACCATCTCTTCGACTACTTTGCGGAATAGCAGACTGATCTTCTGTTCCACGCGGAACCCTAAATGGAAGTCAATACGGATCAATTTTCCAGGGATCAATTGCGTTACTTTATACTCTCGCGTATGCGGATTGTCCATTACATCAACGTGTGCTAACCAATACACATCAGCACGCTTAGGCTTCTTATTGATAATGGAGTAGGTAATCTTCGACTCCACCTCATGTATATTATTTGCCGAAGTTAAATAAACAAGATGCGATGAAAACTGCGGAACAGATTTATCTTCGCTAAGCTCAGCAAGGATGTCGTAGTAATCTTTCACATTGACAAACTTAACAAAGCGATTCTTGATCTTCCTAGCACCAAACCAAGCATACATAACAATAAATAACGATGCTGCCAATAATAGAGTCAACCAACCTCCATGTGCAATCTTACTAATATTACCGATCAGGAATGCAAACTCTATGATCATATAAACGCCGGTAAACAACGCGACTAGCGCAACGTTGATTTTCTTGCGGAGCATGAAAACAGCCATTAGAATAGTCGTCATGATGAACGTCATATTGATTGCTAATCCATAGGCGGCCTCCATGTTGCTCGATTCTCGGAAGATAACGATGATAAGCATACAGCCGAGATAGAGTATCAGGTTGACTGAAGGAACGTAGATTTGTCCCTTATGATCGCTAGGATATCGAATAGTGACCTTCGGCCATATATTCAAGCGAACAGCCTCTGCAA
This sequence comes from Sphingobacterium hotanense, assembly GCF_008274825.1. Taxonomy (NCBI): domain Bacteria; kingdom Pseudomonadati; phylum Bacteroidota; class Sphingobacteriia; order Sphingobacteriales; family Sphingobacteriaceae; genus Sphingobacterium; species Sphingobacterium hotanense. The sequence continues at coordinate 3,653,791 of NZ_CP030848.1, read as the reverse complement.
TTAGGGTAAATGAACCTGAGATCATTGCCTGACTGGCAATAACCGCCGCAATCGTAGCGATCGTTACTCCCCAAACGACAAACCAATCTGGCATAATCGCATAGAAAGGGTTGATCTCGCCTAGAACAAGCCCCTTGTTTTCTAACAACCATGCACCCTGTCCGAAGTAATTGAAAATCAACATCAGTTTAACAAAGATCCAACTGATGCGGATGTTGTTCTTTCCACAATGCCCCATGTCAGAATACAAAGCTTCCGCACCGGTAGTACAAAGGAAGATTGCACCCACAATAAACCATGCATTCGGGTAGTTTGCTAATAGCTGATAGGCATAGTACGGATTTAAAGACTTCCAGATTTCAGGCGAATGCCCCAAATAAGAGAGTCCTAAGATCCCTATGGTACTGAACCAGATAAACATCAATGGTCCGAATACACGACCCACGATGTTTGTTCCAAAACGTTGGATAAGGAACAGCAATGAGATAATCAATACAACGATGGGGATAGTCGGCAAGCCTGGGTTCTTAATAGCTAATCCTTCGACAGCCGAGGATATGGTAATTGCCGGGGTGATCATACCATCAGCGAGCAGAGTGCTCGCTCCGATAATGGCAGGGATGATGAGCCATTTCGCTCTTTTTCGAACAAGCGAAAACAGAGAAAGAATTCCACCCTCACCTTTATTATCTGCATTTAACACAATCAATACATATTTGATTGTCGTTTGTAAAGTCAGGGTCCAGAAAATACAAGAAAGCCCCCCATAAACCATTAGTTCTTGGACTTCACCTTTATTGAAAATTGCCTTGAAAACGTAAAGAGGAGAGGTCCCGATGTCGCCGAATATGATCCCTAAACTTATTAATAAACCGCCCATGCTGACCCTGTGAAGGGCGTGTTTGTGATCTGTGGACATAGCTTTTATTTATGTGATCTAATGATTAAAAAACGTTCGAAATTACAACTTTTTAAGCGACAACGTAATTTCCTGTTAAAAATTGTTAAACGCTGTAGTTTTCGCCTGTCAAAAAATGAAAAAAGATGTACTTTTGTAATAGGAAGTATGGAATTAATTATTACATTTGATTAAACCATAACCTAGCGTTAATAATCCAAAGGATAGAATGAAGTTTGAATGGAGTAAAATAGCACGTATTAGCATCATGAATACCCTGGTATTATGGATGTTTATTGGCTTTGCCCAAGCAAATACATTCCAAGCCGATACGACTAAAGCTAGCGCAAGTAAGCAAAGTTTAATCTCTGCTAAGAATAGAAACGCTAATCGTGTAGCAGTTATTGCCGAAGAGTCGGATAAATTAATCAATAACGTTAAAGTTTATTACAATCCTATCGCGGATCAAGTCACTGTAAACTTCAAATTAAGTAAAAACAGCCATGTATCAATAAAGGTAATGGACGCGCTTGGTAATGAAGTATTAGCTCTACATAACGGTGATTTAGACGCAGGAACACAAAACCTGAACTTCGACTCCAGTGCCAAACTAAAAGAAGGCATATACTTCGTAAGAGTAATGAGCGGCTCGGAAACAGTCGTGAAGCGAATATCTGTTAGATAGTAGTATTTAGTAGTTAGTATTTAGTATAAAGACCTTGGGCGCCAATAAATGGACGCCTTTTTTTGTGCGTAATGTTTTTTCGATTATCACTCTTGAAGGTAATAGGTAAAGAACCTCTCTTAATAGACTTATGATTCCATCATAGGTCTAACTACTAAGTACTAAATACTAACTACTAAAAAAGGGATAGCCAATGTTACTCGACTATCCCTTTCCTTATAAAATTGAAAAGTGTTTTCTTATCTGTCTTTGATACTTACGTATGGGCGTAATGTTTCGCCGGTGTATACTTGTCTTGGACGACCGATAGGTTCTTTATTATCGCGCATCTCTTTCCATTGTGCAATCCATCCTGGAAGACGTCCTAAAGCGAACAATACAGTAAACATATCAGAATTGAATCCTAATGCGCGGTAGATAATACCTGAGTAGAAGTCAACGTTTGGATATAATTTACGGTCGATAAAGTATTGGTCGTTCAATGCTGCTTCTTCTAATTTCTTAGCGATATCTAAAACAGGGTCATTAACTCCTAATTTCTCTAATACGTCATCACAAGCTTTCTTGATGATTTTCGCACGTGGGTCGAAGTTCTTGTATACACGGTGACCGAATCCCATCAAACGGAAAGGATCGTTCTTGTCTTTTGCTTTTGCTAAGTATTTCTCAGCATCGCCGCCATCCTCTTTAATTGCTTCCAACATTTCGATTACCGCTTGGTTAGCACCACCGTGAAGAGGTCCCCACAATGCATTGATACCAGCTGAGATAGAAGCATACATATTCGCATTTGATGATCCTACGATACGTACAGTTGATGTCGAACAGTTCTGCTCGTGGTCTGCGTGTAGAATCAATAATTTGTGCATTGCTTCGATTACTAATGGATCGAATGTTTTCTCTTGATTAACTTCTCCAAAAATCATGTTCAAGAAGTTCTCAATATAACCGAAGTTGTTTTTAGGATAAACAACCGGATGACCTAAAGATTTCTTTTGAATCCAAGAAACTATCGTTGGCATTTTAGCCAATAAATTGATGATCATTTTATCCTCTTCTTCATCGGATTGGTTCGGGTTCAGTGATTCCGGATAGAAAGATGATAAAACACCAACTAAACACGACAACTGACCCATTGGGTGAGATTTTGATGGAAATCCGGTGAAGAAGTTTTTCATATCTTCATGGATCATCATTTGCGCACGGATATCAGCGCGGAATTTCTCTAATACGTCTTTCGAAGGAAGTTCGCCGTAAATCAATAAATAGGCAACCTCTAGGAAAGTTGACTTTTCTGCTAATTCTTCAATAGCATATCCTCTATAATGAAGGATACCTTTTTCACCATCTAAGAAGGTAATGGCACTCTTCGTCGCGCCTGTATTTTTATAACCTGGGTCTAATGTGATGTAACCCGATTGATCTCTTAATTTTGAAATATCAATTGCTTTCTCATTTTCAGTCCCCGTAATTACTGGGAACTCATAAGAAGAGCCATTTAAGTTAATAGATGCTGTTTCAGACATAGTCAATTTCTTGTATTAATTGTAGTATTACTAAAAGTCGTATACACAAATGTATGAAATTGATTTATAAAATCTAACTGACTAGGGTATCAAAATGACACAATCTCGTCATTTTAGGAACGATTTATTGACTTATTCACGCAAAAAGTCATTTCAATTTAAATGTTTTCTTTTTTGGAAAATATAAAGATGATTATCTATCATAAAACGAGCCCTTTAACCTAAGAAAAACAACAAAAAATGTTAAAATATTTTGACATCTACGAAAAACTCGTAAATTAGTGAAAAATCAGTAGATGTATGGAGAAGTTAACAATACAAGAAGAAGAAGCAATGCTATCTATTTGGCAATTAGGGGGTGGCTTTATTCGCGACATCCTAGATAACTTAAAATCGGATGATATGCCTTACACGACATTGGCATCAACCATCCGTAATTTAGAAAAGAAAGGCTATGTGAAAGCGGTCAAGTATGCTAACGCGAAACGCTACGAACCTCTAATCACTTCTGAGGAGTATAAGGCGAAATTCATGAACTCTTTTGTAGGCGATTATTTCAAGAATTCCTATAAGGAAATGGTTTCATTTTTTGTCAAAGAAGAGAAACTTAGCCCGAATGAACTTGAAGAGATCATGGATATGATCCGAAACAATAAATCATAGACCTATGGAAAGCTTACTGACCTATTTGTTGCAAGTAAACCTGCTTATCATTATCATCTTTCTGGGGTATCAATTACTATTGAAAGGGCTAACCTTTTATATGCTTAATCGGGTCTATTTCCTTGTAGCTACCCTATATGCATTTATCTATCCTTTTTTAGATATCAAATCATGGTTCGCAAAGCGAGTCGAACTTCCGATAGGCGAAGTATTCAACTATATCCCTTTCGTATTCGAGGAGAAGGCAAGCTATTTCTCGCTGAGTGACTTATTGCTGATGATTGCATCTGTAGGAGCAATCGCGTTCTTTACAAAATTGCTGATTCAGCTGTTTAGTCTCTTGCGGATACATTTACACTCCGAACCATCCGCATGGCGGGAATACCTTTTCCGCAATGTCATTTTTCCTATCGCACCATTCTCTTTTTTCAACAAGATATACGTTCATAAAGAGCAACATCTGGAAAAAGAACTTCACGATATTTTTAAACACGAACATGTCCATGTTGAGGGCCATCATACCTGGGATGTCTTGTTGTTTGAAATAGTATTGGTAAGCTGTTGGTATAATCCTTTCGTATGGTTAATGCGCAAAGCCGTACGTCAAAATCTTGAATACTTGACCGATCAACAAGTGTTAGATAAAGGTGTCGACCGCCAGACTTATCAATACTCTTTGCTGCATGTCACCAAGCAGGGTGCTTCGGTGGGCATCAGCAATCAGTTTAATTTTAAAACCTTAAAAAAGCGCATTATGATGATGAACAAGAAACGCTCATCCAAATTGGAACTCAGTAAATATGCATTCCTATTGCCGGTCTTCATTCTGGCCGGAGCAACTTTCACCTTGAACAAGGCGGAAGCAAAGATCGAAACGGTTGTAATTAAAGCCGCTGAAACGAATGTTTCAGAAATTGGACACAAACTATCGGAAAACATTATTCAGCAAGATACAACGAAGAAAAAGGCAAGTACGCAACAGACAGAGGAAGTTGTAGTCACTGGATTCCACTCTAACAACGCGAACGTCAAAGAATTATCCGGATTAACCTTCAGTGCAGAGCAAAGCGATACGTTGAAAGGAAAAATTAATAACGTCAAAGTAGTACGAGGCTTCAAGGCGCGCTCATTTGATCAACTTATCGATCAGGGCACCAATAAAGACAAGATCATTGTTATCGACGGCAAAGTAATGCCTAAGGACTTTGACCTCTCTTTAATTGATGATCGCCGTGTTGACAACGTCGAGATCTTGACCGGTAAAGACGCTCTTGCAATTGATCCAAAAGCGAAAGACGGAATAATCTCCATCACAACCAGAAAAGAAGGAGATCCCGTGTCTAGAGTTTGGAGGATTGAAAAAAACAGCATGTCGCCAACAAAGAATGATCTACGATTGACTGGGAGAGGAGTATCCGTATTAGGGTTATCTCATGAAGGTAAGAATATGAGTTACGAAATCGACGGGAAGAAGGTAAGCGAAGAAGACGTTAAAAAAATAAAACATGAGGATATCCATTCGATCGACATGAAGTTAGAGACGGGCAAAACGGAAGACGGAAAAGAAAAGAAAACCAATCTCATAAAGGTTTTCACGAAGTCTTACGCGAAGGAGCATAATCTACCCATGCAGGATTCATTAAAAGGTCGTCTTAGCGGAGTAAGGATTAGATCAAATTCAAATGGAGAGAACCGAAAGCTTACCTTCAGGTCTAATGCGGAAAAAGGAAAGATTGTGTGGGTCGTAAATGAGAAAGTAGTAGAAAGCGAGGAAGCCGACAAACTGGATCCAAACAATATCTTCTCAGTCGATGTGCTAAAAGGCAAAACTACAACAGCAACCTACGGCGATGATGTTGAAGGAGTAATCAAGATTATTACAAAAGACTCTCCGCTAGCGGTCAATCGTCCGAAAACAAATCAGGACGTCACGATCTCTACCTCGGCAAAAGATCTTCCAAATAATGCGATTTATTTTATCGATGATAAACAAGCCACTAAAAAGGAGGTTGATAACTTAAAAAGCGAAAAGATCAAAACGGTGAAAGTCATCAAGGGAGACAAAGCCGTGAAAGACTATGGTGATAAAGGTAAGAACGGTGTGATACTGATTACGACCCGTAAAGCCAAAGATTAAATTGAAACTTTAAAGTTTGTTGTTTAGATAATAGAAAAAGCATCTCTCCGATGCTTTTTCTTATTTAATATCTTCATAGTTTCCAACAGAAACCTATTTGGTATTCAGATTGGTCATCGTCAGTTCAATACCAATATTGATGAAGCTATTCACCATCTTCACCGAATGCTCTATCAATGCTGGCAATTCACGTTGTTCCTCTTTATCAAATGGGCCCAATACATAATCCACCTGCCGACCTTTGGAGAAGTTATCACCAATACCAAAGCGCAATCTAGGATACTGCTGCCCCCCAATAGAAGCTTCGATGGAGCGCAAACCATTATGTCCTGCCGCAGAGCCCTTCGGCTTTACGCGCAAAGACCCAAACGGAATCGCCAGATCATCAACAATAACCAGAATATTCTGAACCGGAACCTTTAACTCCTGCATCCAATAGTTAACAGCCTTGCCACTTAAGTTCATAAAGGTAGTCGGTTTGATCACATAAACATTATGTCCGCGTTGCTTATACTCCGTATAATAAGCGTGTTTCAATGTCGACCAAGTTGTCCCAGCCTGATTAGCAAGCTCATCCGCAACCATAAATCCTATGTTATGTCGTGTATCGGCGTATTCCTTGCCAATATTCCCTAATCCAACAATTAAAAAATTCATAAAGGCAAAAATAGTGTTTAGATTTTAGATGTGAGACATTAGATTTTAGAACTGCAGCAATGCAGGTTTTTGTCTTGAAGCAGGAAAGGAAGGATGTAAGGATGGTATTGTTTTGAACCAGGAAAAAAAGGATGTAAGGATGAACAGGATCTTGCTAATCTTTTTATCCTTTTTTTCCTGGTTCAAAACAACCTTTCCTTCCTTTAATGGTTCAGACAACGGCATAACACCCGATCCTGACAATCTTTTCATCCTTCCTTTCCTGGTTCAGACAACTTTTCCTTTCGAAACCAGAGAAAGATAACTTTTCCTTCCGAAGCCAAAGAAAAACAACCTTTCTCTTTTTTTAACTACTATAAAACCCCATACTCTAATGTCTAAAATCTAATGTCTCACATCTAACCCCCATATCATCACTTAAAAAAATGCGTTCCATCATTTTTTTTGCAATCTATTTACGACACTTTTGTCTTAAATAGAAACACATAATCATGAAAACAGTAAATACCTTCGGAATCTTAGCTTTATCTTTTGGCCTTTTCGCTGCTTCTTGTGGCAACTCAAGCCAATCTAACAATGAAACAGTAGATCACAGTGCTCATCAAACAGAAACGCCTGCGACGAGTGAGGCTCCTGCTCCGGCAACTGAGCCAGCGGGTTCTGCTGCTGCTAGCAACGAGGTTGTCATCGAAAGTAATGACCAAATGAAGTATAACCTGAGCGAGATCAATGTCAATGCTGCTGAGCCCGTTAAATTAACGCTGAAGCATGTCGGAACCATGAAGAAGGATGTAATGGGACACAATGTTGTGGTATTGAAGGCAGGAGCGGACGTAGCAGCTTTTACAACAGCGGCAATGAATGCTAAGGATACAGACTATATCCCGGAATCGAAAGATGTGATTGCGCATACCAAAGTAATCGGCGGCGGTGAACAAGATGCGATCGAGTTTACTCTTCCAGGTCCTGGCACCTACGACTTCATTTGTTCTTTTCCAGGACATGCTGGTATTATGAAAGGTAAAATCATTGCGCAATAAATAGTAAGAATAACAGATAATACGGCATCGGGATCAACTGCGATATAGGTCTCGATGCTTTAATCCAAAACACATGAGTAGAGAACGAAAATTATGGTGGTCCTTTATACTGGTAGTAGCTATCTCCTTTAGCGTGCTGCTGTACTATGGCTACGAAATATACCAAGTGTCGCCACCTGTACCTGAACAGGTTGTCGATGCCGATGGAAAAGTATTATTCACCGGCCAAGAGATCAAAGATGGTCAGAACGTTTGGCAAAGTATCGGTGGTCAGGAAGTTGGAACAATATGGGGTCACGGCGCGTACGTGGCTCCTGATTGGACTGCAGACTGGCTGCACCGGGAAGCTCTCATCATGCTCGACAGCTATGCGCAGCAGGAATTCGCCAGTGCATATGCCGACTTAAGCGATGAAGATCAAGCGAAGCTACAAACACGCTTGAAGAACAATATTCGTAAGAATACTTTCAATGAAGAGACGAATACCCTAACTATAGACGCGGACCGAGTAAAGGCGGTAAACGAATTATCTGCCTATTACGCTGGTCTTTTTACAGACGATCCTCAGTTCGACCAATTGCGTAAAGATTACGCAATTCCAAAGAACTCCATTAAAGACCCTGAACGTTTGCACAAGTTAAATGCCTTTTTCTTTTGGGCAACTTGGGCAACCGTAACTGAGCGCCCCGGCGACCAAGTATCCTATACCCATAACTGGCCAAATGAAAAACTAGTCGGTAATGAGATGACAATGGACTTGCTTGCCTGGTCTGGCGTAAGTATTATCCTATTGATCTTCTGTGTGGGCGCATTAGTGCTATGGCAAGTAAAATCGGGCGAAGATGACGAGCTGCTCTACCCGGCTCAAGACCCTTTGCTACGCCAAGGCATAACCCCATCCATGCGCTTAACGAAGAAGTATTTCTGGATTGTTAGCTTGTTGATGCTCGTTCAGGTCGGATTGGGGATTGTTACTGCCCACTATGGAGTCGAAGGCGATGGCCTTTATGGTATTCCGCTCGATCAATTCCTGCCTTATTCCGTAACGCGTACTTGGCATACCCAGCTTGCCATCTTCTGGATCGCCACAGCTTGGTTGGCAACCGGACTCTACATTGCACCGGCAGTAGGCGGAAAGGACCCTAAATTCCAATGCTTCGGTGTCAACTTCCTGTTCATTGCCCTGCTTATCATCGTTGTGGGCTCCATGGTTGGACAATGGTTTGGCGTTATGCAAAAATTAGACTTGGTACAGAACTTCTGGTTCGGACATCAGGGCTATGAATATGTAGACCTAGGACGCTTCTGGCAGTTATTCCTATTCGTTGGTCTCTTTGTTTGGCTGGCATTGATGGTGCGTCCGCTGATCCCGGTATTGAAAAAAGGAGGCGAGGAGAAAAACCTCATCATTATGTTCCTGATTTCCTGCTCCGCAATTGCATTATTCTATGGTGCAGGGTTGATGTGGGGAAGACAAACGAATCTAGCGATTGCCGAATATTGGAGATGGTGGGTGGTGCACCTATGGGTGGAAGGATTTTTCGAGGTGTTTGCAACGGTGGTTATGGCCTTCTTATTCGTACGCTTAGGTCTGTTGAAACCGAAGTCGGCAACGGCAAGCGTATTGTTCTCGACGATTATCTTCCTTTCGGGAGGTATCCTCGGAACATTCCACCACCTGTATTTCTCTGGAACTCCAACCGCCGTGATGGCTTTGGGAGCAACCTTCAGCGCGTTGGAAGTCGTACCGTTGACCATCATAGGTTTCGAAGCTTATCATAACTACAAGCTGTCTAAATCGACCAAATGGTTGCAGGATTATAAATGGCCGATCTACTATCTGATATCCGTTGCCTTCTGGAACTTTCTTGGCGCCGGGGTGTTCGGATTTATTATCAATCCTCCAATCGCGTTATACTATGTCCAAGGATTAAACACAACACCGTTGCACGGGCACACCGCCTTATTTGGAGTGTATGGTATGTTGGGAATCGGACTTATGCTGTTTGTATTGCGCAGTCTATACCGCGATGTGCAGTGGAATGAGAAAATCTTAAAGATAGGCTTCTGGAGCCTGAACATCGGCCTCCTGGCGATGGCATTGCTCAGCCTCTTGCCAGTAGGCGTATGGCAAGCGATTGCAAGTATTAAAGAGGGAATGTGGTATGCGCGTTCTGCCGAATTAATGCAACAACCAGGAATGGTATTCTTGAAATGGATGCGCACGCCGGGCGATGTAATCTTCGCCATAGGTGTATTCGCCTGCGCATGGTTCGTATTTGATCTAACATTGAAAAATAAAATTAAAAACTGATATGGAAAATTTAGTAAATGAAAAAATAGGGGATATTGTAGCGAAGAACTTTCATGCTGCAGCAGTATTTAGTAAATATGGTTTAGACTTTTGCTGCGGTGGCGGAAAATCCGTACAAGAAGCAGCAGCAAAGAAATCCGTAGATGTGGAGAAACTAACCGAAGAGCTTAAAACCGTTTTGAGCGAGCCTAATGAAACGCATATTGATTATGCATCATGGCCGGCAGACCTCCTGGCTTCGTATATTGAGAAAACACATCACCGCTATGTGCGCGAGAAAGCACCAGTGATATTAGCATACCTGAACAAGCTGTGCCAAGTACACGGAGGGCGCCACCCCGAACTGTTAGAGGTGAACAAACTATTCCAGGAATGTGCAAAAGAACTCGGACAGCACCTCGTAAAAGAAGAAAAAATCTTGTTCCCTTACATTGTCCAAATGATCAATTCAGAAATCGATCATACCCAATTGGCAGCGGCCCCATTCGGCTCCATCGAGAATCCAATCCACCTGATGGAACATGAACACGATGCCGAAGGTGAACGCTTCGAAAAGATTGCGAAGCTAACCGACAACTATGCGGTCCCTGCCGATGGTTGCAGCACCTACCGCGTAACCTATGAGATGTTGAAAGAATTTGAAGACGACCTGCATAAACATATCCATCTAGAGAATAATATTTTATTCCCAAAATCTATTGCGTTGCAGCAAGCGTTGAATTAGATATTAGATTTTAGACATTAGACATTAGATTTTAGACTTGTCTTGAACCAGGAAAGGAAGGATTTTAGGATTGATAGGATCCTGCATATCTTTTCATCCTTCCTTTCCTGGTATTCTAGGTTTTTGACATATGCAAATTTTCTTTAATATTTTTTCTATCACGCTGCATAATGATAATCTTCCCGATACATCTCCTGTCGTCCGATCAAGGAAAACATGATCAGAATCAGCTTGAATTTCACATTGTTCAAGACCAACGGGTAAGCTTTGGTTGTGAGCTTCCGTTGCGCATATTCTCGGAGCGTCTTGTCATGTGTAATGGCAATCTTTGCCGCTTGGTTCAACTCCTGCTTTATGGCCTTGTTGGCCATATGCGAGACTCGCTTTCGACCGCGAATACTGGTCCCGGAAGTGTGCTCAAATGGTATCACACCGGCATAGACTGCGTATTTTCGGGGATCGGTAAAAGCCTTGAAATTCTCCGTATAAACGATCGTCATCCAGGCATTGACCGGGCCTATCCCTTTGACGCTTTTGAGGATCTGATAGTTCCTGTTGAGCGATTCATCGCTTTCGATGAGCTGTAAGATTTCTCGTTCTACTCTGTAGATCTCTTTCTTATAAACATCTATCATTGTTTTACTGACCTTCAGGATCACCTTCCCTGCGTCTTTCCCGTACATCGCCTTGCGCTCAGAGCTGCTCGCTTTGTAACCGGCCATCGCTCTCACTAGACGTTTACGAAAGGAGATCAGCTGTTTAAGATCAAATATTGTAGAATTCAATTTACCGCTTGGTTCGAGCATATAAGCCTTTTCTTCCCCATACTGGGCAATCCTAAAGGAGTCTTGCTTATCGCTCTTGCCACGGACCATGCCCATCGACTTCTTGATCTCTAGACCAGATTTGCGTGTATACGAAAGACCTTTTGACTCGCAATACTGCAGGAATCTGTATTCATATCCACCAGTATATTCCATGATAAAGAAGACTTGGCTTGATACAAAACCTTTCCCTCGCATCCACTTTGCCAATTGCTTAAATCCCGAACTGTTGTTCTCGATCTTAATGAAATCATGTGTGCCCCAATGGCAGATGTCCATTGTCTTCTTAGAAACGTCGACACCTAAGGTAATACGATCTTTTTTCATGATCTAAACTTTTTAATGTAAATGATTGAAAAATTGCCCGTTACCTAGTACCTTTGAAGTACCTTTGATAATAAAACTATTCTAGTTTGGCCTTAGGCAATGAATAAGGTAGGCACAGATACCAGGAAAAGTCCTTAACGACTACTTCAAAATAATGTTCAACCTGCCTTATTCATCCTAACGCTTCCGTTAGGTAATACCTTATATCTTCTATTAAGTATTTATTCATCAATTACTCTCTGTTTAAACCAAAGGTTCAAAGACAATTGTGCCCTCATTCAACGCCATACTCGATCCTGCCAATCATTAAATCCTTCCTTTCCTGGTTCAGAGACAATAGTGCCCATTAATCCGCTATACCCAATCTTGTCAATCCTTTCATCCTTCCTTTCCTGGTTCAGAAATAGTAGTTAGTAATAAGTATTTAGTACTTAGACCCGATCCTGTTAATCCTTTCATCCTTCCTTTCCTGGTTCAGAAATAGTAGTTAGTAATAAGTATTTAGTACTTAGACCCGATCCTGCCAATCCTTTCATCCTTCCTTTCCTGGTTCAGACAAGTCTAAAATCTAATGTCTCACATCTAATATCTAAGACAAAAAAAAGAGGTAATCTTTCGATTACCTCTCTTTTTTGTCTTGGAATTGTGTATTCCTTATTTTTTACCGCCTTTAGCTGCTTTAGCTGCTTCTTGCTCTGCTTGACGTAAAGCACGAGACATGATTACAGAAACGATAGTATCGTCAGCGTTGTTTAATACAACAGCGTTTTCTAATTTCACTTGTCCTACGCGGAATGATTTACCAACTTCTAAACCTTCCATAGGAACTTCTACTTCTTGAGGTAAGTTGTTAGGTAATGCTTTAACACGTAAGCTACGTAATTTTTGAACTAATTTACCCCCCATTTTAACACCTGGAGAAGTACCAGTTAATTTAACTGGGATATTGATAGACACTTCTTTGTCATCAAATAACTCTAAAAAGTCAACGTGAGTAACTAAATCTGTTAATGGGTGGAATTGAGCATCTTGAACGATAGCTTTTGTTTTCTTGCCGTTGATATCCAATTCTACGAAGATCACCTCTGGAGTGTATAGAACAGATTTCAAATCAGCTGCGGATACCGAAAGATGTGTTTGTTCTTTACCACCGTAAAGAACTGCAGGGATTTGACCCTCGTAACGCAATTCTCTCGAATCTCTTTTCCCTACGTTCTGTCTTGCAGAACCGCTAATAGCAATTGATTTCATGTTATGAATTTATTATAAATTGAGGTGCAAAGATAATTACTTTGTTTTATAAAACAAAGTAGTATTTAGTAGTTAGTATTTAGACCTTTGGCGGGAATAGATGTTAGAAATTAGAAATTAGAGGTTAGTGTTTTTTCTGAACCAGGAAAGGAAGGATGCAAGGATGGTCAGGAATAAGCAAGAAATGCCTTTTGTCTGAACCATGAAAGGAAGGATGCAAGGATTAACAGGATAGGCAAGGAATGCCTTTTGTCTGAACCAGGAAAGGAAGGATGCAATGATTAACAGGATCCTGCTCATCTTCTCTATCCTTCCTTTCCTGGTTCAGAAGAAATTTTCCCTTCTTGGTTAAACAAAGGTTCAAAACAGTATTAACTAGTTAGAAAAAATATGGACAAAAAAATGGCGACCAAATTGGCCGCCATAGGTCTTTATACTAACTACTAAATACTAACTACTAAATACTCCTAATCCACATTAAACAAATCCGAAATTGAACCATGTTCATTTACGTTTTTGATAGCGTTAGCGAAAAGTTTATCAGTAGATAACACTCTAATTTTGCTGCATGTTGCTGCTTTCTCAGGGTTAAGCTGAATAGTGTCAGTTACGATCATTTCTGATAATACCGAGTTTTCGATTGTTTCGTATGCTTTCCCGGATAACACCGCGTGTGTACAAACTGCGCGTACCGATCTAGCACCATTTTCCATGATCAAGGCTGCTGCTTTTGATAGGGTACCGGCAGTATCACAGATGTCATCGATCAATACCACATCCTGACCTGTTACATCACCGATAATCGACATCGATTCGATTTCGTTAGCACGTTTACGGCGTTTATCACAGATAACAACCTCTGCATTGAAGAACTTCGCGAACGTACGAGCACGGTATGAACCGCCCATATCTGGCGAAGCAATCATTAAGTTTTCTAGGTTCAATGACTTGATGTAAGGAACGAAGATAATTGCACCATCTAAGTGGTCAACAGGGATATCGAAGAATCCTTGGATTTGTGCAGCGTGTAAGTCCATCGTCATGATGCGGCTAGCACCAGCAGCAGTGATCAGGTTAGCGATCATTTTAGCGCCGATTGCCACGCGAGGCTTATCCTTACGGTCTTGACGTGCGAAACCAAAATAAGGAACTACAGCAGTGATGTAGTGTGCAGAAGCACGCTTTGCAGCATCAATCATCAATAACAACTCCAACAGATTGTCTGTAGGTTGATTGGTAGACTGAATAAGGAAAACGTCGCTACCACGAACAGATTCGTTGTAGAAAGGTTGGATTTCTCCGTCTGAAAATTTAGAAAGAGTCTTGTCGCCAAGGGGTTTTCCGTATGCTTTCGAAATTTTGTCTGCTAATTCTAGGGTGCCAGAACCAGCAAATAGTTTTACCGTGTTGAATTGCAAAGGCATGGTGAGGTATTTTTTGGGGTTTTTATTTAAAGAATTTTCAATTACTGTTTTCCTTACTCCAACATTAGCTAGCGTTTAACCTAATGTTGCCGCAAAGTTAGGTAAATGTTTGAGAATTTAAAACAATATATAAACTGCTGTTTCATAAGTCTACGTTCTAACTCTTGATTTCTGGTAATAGCTTCGAAATCAATCTATAAAAGTGAAGATATACCTGGGTAACACTTCTTAAGAGCTGAATCTGCTCAATGCTTTTAATCTCTATAATCAAACCCAATGTATAGCCCTTTCCGAACGGCTCTGAAAGGGTTATACATTGGGTTTGAAAGGGGAGTGAAAGGGGATTGAGCAATAGTTGGTACTAAGGTGTCATTGTTGAGCCTATTTGAAGTTGAATTGGATGCTCTTTTTAGGTTTTGTTGTGTTGGTTTACAGTAACGAATCCCTAAATAGTTTAATGGAACTGGCTTCTGAAGATTGTGAATCTTTGGGCCAGTTTCTTCAGTATACTAAGCTGATATTTTTAGCATTCGTATACTGAGTTAAAATCAAAAAGACCTTCAAGAATTTATACATCCCTGAAGGTCTTTTATTTATGATACAATTTCTAGAAAGAATATCGCAATCCCAGTTGTACTTGGAATGGATTTCCGTTTAAGGTAGATACCCCAACGTTAGAAGTCATATTATATAAGTATTGCAGTTTCTGAGCATCGAAGCTCTTGATGCTATAAAGCTCTTGTTTGCCAAGATTATTCCCAACGCCCCAATCCTTGTTGAAAAGGTTAGCCACATTGAAGATATCCACAGATGCTTCGATGCCATGTGTTTTGTAGAATTTGAATTCCTTGGCAAGGTGCAAGTCGAATACCCCATAAAAGCCGTTTACTCCGCCATTACGCTCGGCAATTCTTCCAGCATTGTTTCGGATATAATCTTTGATGCTCTGTTCAGCCTTTGGATTGTCGAGAATTTTCTGGATGCCTTCGCGTAGATTCTGAGGGACATTATTGTCATCCGGGTTATATACAAAGGCAAGGTCATTGGAAGCTACAAAGTCTCCATTCACATTTCCTTTTACGGATAATGAATAGCGTGTTCCGGCGATGCCGCTATAGCGCAATCCCATCGAGATACCCCAGATTGATGGCAATGTTCCGTAAAACACAACTTTATGACGGAATTGATTATCTGAATAAGTCATTCGACTTAGATCGCGAGGGTCATCCTGCACCATAAGGGATAAGGTCGCTGAGTTTGCCACATTTCCATTATATGAGGTATTGTCTTTAGCATCGTTCCAGGTATATGACATGCTTACCTGACCATCTTTCCAATAACGGTATGTTCCGTCAACCACGACCGTATAAGTGTTGTTCTTTCCTTCGCTGTTCATCTCCAATACGCGTCCAATCTGGTCAGTTTTACGACTGTGAACCCAATTGGCGGCGCCATTGTTCGCATTGATTTTGTCTGCTGGGATATACACGCCACGATTGCCCTCTGCAGCAAGGCGGAAGTAAGGTTCATCCACCATGTTGCGGTCTACATACATATAGTTGTTTCTTGCCCATGTCGCATAAGCACTCAATCCGATGCGTAGTGAAGGCGAGAAGAAATGGTTGATTGAAAAGTTTGCCTTGTAAACCGTCGGCACTTTAACATCTTTATGGTTCGTGTTGATCGTAATCAGTTTTTCGACCCCCGGTTGGTTCAACAAGTCCCGACCAGGTGCACTATTAGGGTCGTTTCGGTATCCAGGGAAATTGGGAGTAGGAATGAGCGCAGGGTCGGTAATATCTACGCCGGCAATTTTTGTACCGTCGAATAGCACATTGTTCAGCATCGAATAGGGGTTAAGTGCCGATCCGAATATACCAGCACCAAAACGGATAATGTCTTTTCGCTCCTCATTAACATCCCAGGTAAACTGCACACGTGGTTGAAACTGGAAGGTATTGATCCCGTTGTCGGTAGAAATCCCTAATTCATCGTATACTACTTGATTAAAATTAGCTTTGCGCAGGTACTGTGTATTGTCCAAGCGTACGCCTAAAACCATGTCTAAGCCTCTGGCAACCTTGGTTTCTAACTGTCCATAGATACCAATGGCCAGGTTGTTTACTTTGGTATTCTCCTGGTCGGTCATATAGACGTCGCGAGCATAACGATACGGTTTTAAGTCGGCGAAGTTTTTCATACCCGTAAAGTAGTAACGGCCATTCATTTCACTACCATAGCGGAAGTTCATGTCGGTGTACATCGCATCAATACCGAACGTATATTTTATTTTCTCCGTGTTGTAATAAACGTTGTTAACGAGTTGAAACATATCGCCATGGAACCATTCCGGAGCGAAACGCTGTCCACCGATCTGAATAGAGCGATAATATTTGTCGTTTCCATCGATAGATTCCACTTCTTCAACGATTGCACGTGGAATACTTTGGTCCTGTCCGAATCCTTCAACATTGTGCAATGCTTCAGATCGTTCTAAAAAGTATTGCAGCTTGAAGTCGTTCGTAATTTTGGGATTGATGGATGTACGTAAGGAAGCCATCAAACTGTTGGTGATGTATTTACGGTTCGTATAAGACTCGTAAGCGTTGATGTTGGAGTTGTCGCCCTCTTGTTGATCATCCATATCGTAAATAAAATTGTTACGGATGGTCAATAGGTTTTTATCGTTTATCTGCCAGTCGATACGAGCGAATGCAGCGTCGGTGTTTTTCTTTTTGTTGAATTCGCCGAATAATCTGTCGGGATTAGCACCATATTTTTGTTCAGCGATCTGCGCAAACTCATCCAATGTTGCTTGTGTTACCTTGTAACGGGCAACATCCTCAGGACTTACAATATTGGCAATTTGTAACGGACGAGCATCTCTTTGACGGTCTAATGCGACAAAGAAATGTGCTTTATCCTTTACGATTGGACCACCCAATGAAAAACCAGTTTGATAGGTGGAGAATTCCTGTGAACGTGGGGTTCCATTTAAATTATATTGGCTCGATAACCAATCGGTTCTTCCGAAGGTGAATACGGATCCCTTGAAGGTGTTAGTACCGGCCTTTGTAACCGTAGTAACACTTCCGCCACCGCTTCGGCCATAGGTAACATCGTAATCGTTGGTAACCACTTTAAATTCTTGAATAGCTTCCATGGATATGGCGTAGGCACCAGAAGCATTACCACCCGCAACTGTACTACGGGAGTTCATCCCATCTACGGTAAAATTCGTCGATGAAGCACGTTGTCCGGCAAGATTGTTCCCATTGCTGACAGGGGAAAGGTCGATTAAAGAACTGAAATTACGACCATTGACAGGCATTTTCTTCAATTCATTTGCGGTAATCGCTGTAGATGCGCCGAGCGTCTTTATTTTGTCTTTTAAATCGCCGCCGTTAATGACGATTTCATCGATCTCATTCGATTGATCGGCGAGTTCGAAATCGATAACCAATTCGTCTCCATAGCTCAATTTGTAGCCGCTTTTTTTCTGCCCGGTATAACCAATATGGTTAGCCGAAACGCTATAAGGCGAACCTAAGGGCAATTGTAGAAAGGTAAAAACACCATTTTGATTGGTTAAGGTTGTTTGCTTAAATCCGGTGGATTCATTGTGGATCGTAATGGACGTTCCTTTTACCGGACCATTGGCATCCATCACTTTACCTGTAATGGTTGCATCTGTACTTTGTGCGAAAAGGTTTGAGTTGCACAGGAGTAGATTGATTAGCAGCACGGCTACTATACCTGAGAGTTTTCTTAGCATGATTTTTTTATAAGACGTAGATGTTTTATGCTGCGAAAATATTCTACCCGGATTTTCAAATGGTTAATGAAATATTATGAAATTTTTAAATTTCAAAAAATGGGGGAGTTGGGAGATGTGTTGTTATTGCAGGTACGATTAGAGAATACTGATGTTTAATGCTTAAACAACCATTTAGGAATTTCATCCCCCGATAAAAAAGGAATGGTTATGGTAGCATGATTGAGGTAATCATAGGTTTTCAAGATTAATCTTTTATTACCTTTTAATCTTTCAAATTGCGCTACACTTCCTTCGTAAGGATTTTCTAAATCCATTTGCCCATGAATTAGTAAGGTGGGTTTTCTTTTAAAAGCGTTTAAATTACTCAAATCAGGAACTGCAGCAATGGAAACTAGGGCTCTAAATTCTTTCGGAGCCATGGCCATTAGATTTTGTGCAGTAGATGCTCCCATAGAATATCCAATTAGATAGATTTTGTTGTCATCTATGTTTGGATAACGTTTTTGCAATTCTTTTATTAAACTCAACACCAGTTTGGCCTGCTGGCTCGGACGGGATTCCAAAAAGCCTTCTTCCGATTTTGAATAATTTGAAGATCGTTCATTGAATTGAGGAGCGAGAACATAGCAAGGATATGTAGCTCTTATGTCAGGTTTTAACCACGTTTTTGTTAAGTGCTCCAATTGTTTTTCATTGTCATTGCCAATCCTCGAGGAATTATGGAAGGCGATCACCAATGGATATCTCTTCTTTAGGAATGTTTCTTTAGGTTCTAAGAATCGATAGGGGATTGTATCCGTTTCAATTGTAAATATACCTTTCTTAAAATCCTGGGTCATGTACAAAAGTTGTGGAGGGGATAAAAAATAATTAGATATTTGTGTTTTGATATTTATACAGATGCACGAATCTTTCAACGCGTTAATGCCCTTAATTATTCCCGAAGGAGTTTCCGATTATTTTGAGATGACCCACTATTCCAAAGAAGAAAAAAGACTGGATATCTTTCTGGAGGAACTCAATAATAGACCTGAAGAATATCAAGGCCAGAAGTTGATTTCCAAGGGGTTTTTCGAACCCGTTACCCTTCAAGATTTTCCTATCCGTGGCATGCAGGTCTATCTTCATGTCAAGCGCCGCAGGTGGCTCAATCAGGATACCGATAAAGTAGTCTACAGAAATTGGGAACTAGTAGCCAAAGGGACGCGCATCACACAGGATTTCGCAGCTTTTTTAAAAGGTATCAGCGGACAACCAGGCTCATAGCATTCAGACCATCAGTTCATTCTATGGGATATCAGCCAGTAAACTAAGGAGATACTACCGCAATAAACTGAGCGGTTTCCAGGATTGGGAGCATCGCGAAAATGCGCGAGATGGATTGATCTTCCCACAGAATGTCAGCGGCCATCTTTCTATTGACGAGACCTGCCTATCCCATGGCGAGCTCTATACCGTTGTCACCAATAAAGAAGCACGGGGCAAAAAAGGGACTATTGTAGCCATACTGAACGGGACAAAATCAGAGAACATTATCCCGATCCTTCAAAAGATCCCACAGAGATTACGAAATAAAGTTCAAGAGATAACGCTTGATCTAGCCGGTAATATGGGATTGATAGCCAAAAGATGCTTTCCCAATGCTGTTCAGGTAATAGACCGTTTCCATGTTCAGCAACTTGCTACCGAAGCGCTTCAGGAAATAAGGATAAAGCACCGCTGGCAGGCCATTGACGATGAAAATCAGGCAATTGACCAAGCACGAAAGAATAAGGAAACCTATTTTCCGGAAGTCCTATCCAACAGTGAAACCATCAAACAGTTACTTGCAAGAAGCCGATACCTGCTTTATAAAAGTGAACATAAATGGACTTACGAGCAAAGAGAAAGGGCTGCTGTACTCTTTGAGCGATATCCTGATATTGAAAAGGCGTACAGGCTATCCCAAGAACTCTCTTGGATATTCAACACCACCATAGATAAGATCTACGCCTTTACAAGGTTGGCAAAATGGGCGGATAAAGTGGAACAGGCTGGCTTCAAGTCATTCAACACCGTCTCCAGAACCATAAATATCCATCACAAAAAAATATTGAACTACTTCGACAACAAGAGTACAAATGCTTCAGCAGAATCTTTCAATGCAAAGATAAAAGCTTTCAGAAGTCAGTTTAGAGGTGTAGGTGACATCAATTTCTTCCTGTTCAGATTGACCAAATTATTTGCGTAGTCCACAGGTTTTGAAACTGATCCTTTTGAAACTGATCCGATTAATCAATTTCGTATTGAAAAAAGGGTATAAAAAAGGACTGAATTTCTTCAGTCCTTCTATTTTGGAGAGTTGCCCAACCTGGATTCGAACCAAGACAAACGGCACCAAAAACCGTCGTACTACCATTATACTATTGGGCAATCTTTCAGTTTGTCATCTGGTTTTGTTCCCTTTTGACGATGCAAATATACGTCGACTTTTCGATTCTGCAAATAAAAAATGACGTTTATTATTAAATATACTGATTTTCAGTGTAATATTTTTTTGGAGAATCTTGCTCTAGGCGTTCTGTTAAGGGGAATCGTGAAAATCTGCTTGTAAAAAGCGAAACTATTTGTTTGAATGTACTCAGGAATCCTTATTTTCGAAGCAGATTTTTGAAAACCTTATCATTTAGTATGAATTATACGAAACTGAATAATCTGTTGGGATGGGCCTGTGGTATAATAGCAACCTTGGTTTATGTTTTAACGGCAGAGAAGACCACGAGTTGGTGGGATACGGGTGAGTTTATTGCATCTGCTTACAAGATGCAAATTGTTCACCAACCGGGAGCTCCATTATTCTTAATGATCCAGAACGTGTTCTCGAACCTAGCGATGGGCGATAGAACACAGATAGCTTATTGGATGAATATAGGTTCTGCGGTATGTAGCGGTATGACGATTTTGTTCTTGTTCTGGACGATTACTGCATTAGCTCGCAAGGCTTATGTGAAGTTTTCCCGCACGGCAGAGGTTTCTCAAACGGCCTTAATCAACATTATGGGTGCTGGTGTTGTAGGTGCTTTAGCTTACACATTTACCGACACATTTTGGTTTTCGGCAGTAGAATCAGAGGTTTATGCGATGTCGTCTTTATGTACGGCGGTGGTATTCTGGGCAATATTGAAATGGGAGGTTCGTGCAGACGAGCCTGGTTCCGATAAATGGTTACTGTTGATCGCCTATGTAATGGGATTATCCATTGGAGTCCACTTATTGAACTTATTGGTTATTCCGGCGATTGCTTTAGTTGTTTATTTCCGTAGAGCGCAAACCGTGACTTCAGCCGGTGTTTTAAAAGCATTGGCTATCGGGGTTGTGGTTTTAGGTTTGGTATTGTGGGGTATCATCCAATACTTGATCAAGTTTGCTGCTTATACTGATTTATTCTTTGTGAATACATTAGGGTTAGGCTTCGGAACAGGTGTTACTTTCTTTGCATTATTAGTTGTTGGCGGACTGTTATTCGGGTTGTGGTATTCGATCAAACATGTGAAGCCAATCCTAAATATAGCCTTGTTGAGTGTTTCTTTCATTATCTTCGGTTATAGTTCATTCTCGATGATCTTGATCCGTGCGAAGGCAAACCCAACTTTGAACAACTCTGACCCGGACAATGCTTTTACATTCTTAAGCTATTTGAACCGTGAGCAATATGGGGATGAACCTTTATTGAGCGGTCGTTACTTCGATGCGAAACCTACGGACATTTTTGAAACGGGAAATGTTTATCGTAAGGATGGTAATAAATATGTAGTTGCTAAAAAGAAATACGATTATACGTTTGATCATACGACGTTATTCCCTCGTGTTTACTCGGATAAGCATGAAGGATTTTATCGTGATTGGTTAAGCATGGGAGCGGGGGATAAGCCTTCGATGGGCAATAACCTGAACTTCTTCTTTACTTATCAGATCGGGCATATGTATAGCCGTTATTTCATGTGGAACTTTGTAGGTCGCCAAAACGATCAGCAGGGGCATGGATCATTTACCGAAGGCAACTGGATTTCGGGAATCAAACCTTTAGATAATATTCGATTAGGTGGTCAGGATGTATTGCCTACCAGCGAGAAAGAGAATGCAGGTCGCAATACCTATTTCTTCTTGCCTTTGATATTGGGAGTTTTAGGAGCTTTATGGCAGTTTAAGAAGCAGAATCGCGATGCTGCGGTTGTCGCTTTATTGTTCTTCTTTACAGGTTTGGCGATCGTATTATATTTGAATCAGACGCCTATGCAGCCGCGCGAGCGTGATTATGCATATGTAGGTTCCTTCTATGCCTTTAGTATTTGGATCGGTCTGGGGGTGATATGGATTGCAGAGAAACTAAGCGGGAAGATCAATGCGAAGAATGCGGCGATCGGTGCTACTGCAGTTTCGTTCTTAGCGGGACCAGTATTGCTGGCAAGTCAGAACTGGGACGATCATGATCGTTCCGAGAAATTCTTGGCTCGTGATATGGCGAAGAACTATTTGGAGTCATGTGCACCGAATGCCATCTTGTTCAGTTATGGGGATAATGATACATATCCATTATGGTATGTACAGGAGGTCGAAAACTTCCGTCCAGACGTGCGTGTAGTAAATTTGAGTTTATTAAGCGCAGATTGGTACATGAAGCAAATGATGCATAAAGTGAATGAGGCTGATGCATTGCCAATCAACATCGATCCAGAGAAAATTAAAGATGGGGTCCGCGATGTCATCTATTATAATGACTTCAACGTTCCTGAAAATATCGAAATCAAGACTTTGTTAGATATCATGTTGTCGGACAACCAACAGAACATGGTGCAATTGCAAAGTGGTGAATATGCAAACGTATTGCCAACGAAGAAAATGCAGTATACGGTAGATAAAGCTGCGGTTATTGCGAATAAGGTTGTTCCTAAAGAGTGGGAAGACGCTATCGTTGATACCATGAAATGGAATTACAGTATGAACATTGTTAGCCGTGCGGAATTATCATTGCTTTCGATCTTAGCGAATAATAACTGGAAGCGTCCTATCTATTTCACGACGACTACGCCAGATGAGAACATGATCGGCTTGAACAAGTATATGGTTTCTGAAGGTTTTGCTTTGCGTTTGATGCCGGTTGCCTTGGCTGCTGACTCAGCAAGCAACAATGAGCCTATCTCGGATGTGGAAGGTACTTATAATAATATTGTGAATAAGTTCCAGTGGGGCAATATTGCTAACTCTAAATACTTAGATCCAGATTCGTATCGCTATATTTCTATGTACGTGGGTTCATTATTTGGCGAAACAGCACAGAACTTATTAGCGATGGGCAAGACAACGGAGGCGAAGAAATTAGTGAACAATGCTTACGAAAATATGCCTAAGCGTGTTTATCAGATGGCTGAGGTATTTAGCTATGCGAGCTTAATCGACGCGATGTATAAGGTAGGAGAGAAGGATAAAGCCAATGAGATTACAAAACGTAATCTGCAGTATTTACGCGAGAATATGGCATACTATACGGCGATTGCAGAGAAGAAGCCTAACCTAGAATATAGGAATATGCGTTTCGGCTTGGCTTCAATCCAAAACTATCAACGTGTTTTAACAGAAGCAAACCAGAAAGAATTGCTGGATGAGGTAAACAAGATTTTCGAAGTTTACCGACCTCTATTCGAAGGGAATTAAATATTTGATAAAAAGCAGCTTAGATTTTAAGCTGCTTTTTTTTATGAATTGTTTGTTTTCAGAGGCCATCATAAACTTTCGTCCAAGTTGCTGTTTCAATGGAGCCACGAAAGTTTTTATGTGCTAAGTTGGGGCCTGATGATTACGATTTTTGGAAAAAATCCCTTAAGTTTGCCTAAATAAATCCATAAATGAAACAATCGATATTATTAGATGGACCCAAGTTTCAGATTACGCTCAAGCGATTGTCTCAACAATTAATTGAAAATCATGGGGATTTCAGTAATGCCGTAATCATTGGTATTCAACCCCGCGGGACTTACCTGGCGGAGCGTTTGATACAGGAGATTAAGGAGATGACTGGAGTCGAAGTACCGCTCGGTATTTTGGATATAACTTTTTATCGTGATGATTTCCGTATGAAAGGTCAATCGCCATTATTAGCGAACAGTACGCATATTGATTTTATTGTAGACGACAAGGATGTCATCTTTGTGGATGATGTGCTTTGGACTGGACGTACCATCCGATCTGCAATGGATGCTATCCAAGCATTCGGTAGAGCAAAGCGCATTGAATTGATGGTTTTGGTGGATCGTCGATTCTCCAGACAAATTCCTATCCAACCGGATTACATCGGTATTCAGGTCGATTCAATCGACTCGCAGAAAGTGATCGTAAGCTGGAAAGAAGTAGATGACAGCGATAGCATTGTGCTGATCACCGAGAAGAAATAGTGATTTTTTATTGTTTAACATTTAACAAATGTCAACATCCGAACAACTTAGTACCCGCCATCTGTTAGGTATCAAGGATTTAAATAGCAACGACATCCAATTGATCTTGGATACGGCTGCAAATTTCAAAGATGTATTGAACCGCCCGATTAAAAAGGTGCCTTCTTTGAGAGATATTACCATCGCGAATGTATTCTTTGAAAACTCGACGCGTACGCGATTATCATTCGAATTAGCAGAAAAGCGACTTTCTGCAGATATCATCAATTTCGCGGCATCATCATCATCGGTAAGTAAGGGTGAGACCTTGATCGATACGGTCAACAATATCCTGGCGATGAAGGTGGATATGATCGTGATGCGCCATCCGTATGCAGGAGCTGGAGTTTTCTTGAGCCGTCACGTGGATGCGCAGATTGTGAATGCTGGTGACGGCGCCCATGAGCACCCAACACAGGCTCTCTTAGATTCTTTCTCGATTCGCGAACGCCTAGGCGATGTGGCTGGAAAGAAAGTTGCGATTATTGGCGATATTCTTCACTCGCGTGTAGCCCTGTCCAATATTCTATGTTTGCAAAAGCAAGGTGCGGAGGTGATGGTTTGTGGACCGACGACATTAATTCCAAAATATATCCGTTCATTGGGCGTGAAAGTTGAGCATGATCTGATAAAAGCTTTAAACTGGTGTGATGTGGCAAATATGCTTCGCATACAACTGGAGCGTCAGGATATCGCTTATTTCCCATCTCTTCGCGAATATTCGATGTTGTATGGTTTGAATAAAGAGATTTTAGACTCACTAGATAAAGAGATTGTCATCATGCACCCAGGACCTATTAACAGAGGGGTGGAGATTACTTCGGATGTAGCCGACAGTAGTCATTCCATTATCCTGGATCAGGTGGAAAATGGAGTAGCCGTGCGTATGGCGGTGCTGTATTTGTTAGCTGGACAAAGAGGAAGCTGATCGAATCGCATTAGTTAAAAATATAGGAAAGGGCTGTCTGTTTAGGCAGCCCTTTGCCGTTGGAGAATATATCATAAAAGGTTCATAAATGCCTAACATTCTATTGTTATATTTTTGAGATATTGATAATGTTAAACATTGTTAAAATAGTGCGGTTATTAACAGGTGTTAACAACTTTTGAGGAAAACATTGAAGTTATCTTTTAATTTCGTAGGTTGAAGATATTGTATCACAAAGCGAAGGTTTTTGACACATGTTTTTATAATTGGAAAGCATATAAAAAAGGAGTAATCGATCGTATGTATAAAAAAATTTACCAGGTAGGTGTGGCTTTGACCTTATTGAGTACACCTGTATTCGCGCAGCATTCAGCTTGGCAGGAGGTGAATAAGGCATATAAAGAGGGCTTAGAGCTTTATGAGCGCGGGAAATACAGTTCAGCGGCAAAGCAGTTTGATAAAGTAGAGGAAATCAGAACGAAGTCTACCTTGCAATTGGATGAAACCGAAGAGTTAAGTTTATTGAAAGAGAACGTTCGTTTCTTTCAAGCGGTTTGCGCTTTAGAGCTTGGTGAATCGGATGCTGAAAACAGGTTCTTAAAATACATTCGCGACTATCCGGCTTCGGCAAACTCGAAGGCGGCCTATTTCCAAATCGGTAAATCATACTACGCGAAGCAAGATTACGCGAAAGCCATTGAATGGTTTGAAAAGATCGATAGCAAAAACTTAGCGGGAGCAGAGAATACGGAGTACCGTTTTAAGCTTGCCTACGCTAAATTTATGACTGGTGATTATGAGGCTTCGAAGCCGGTTTTCACTGAGTTGAAAGATAAATCAGGGCAATATCAAGAAGCATCGATCTATTACTATGCTTACTTAAGCTACTTAGACCAGGAATACAAGACGGCGTTAAATGAATTTGAACGCTTAGAAGGTTCAAAAACATACGAAAATTCTTACCCATATTATATCACAGCGTTGTATTTCTTAGATAAGCGCTATGATGATGTTTTGGCTTATGCGCTTCCTAAGTTGCAAAGTACGAAGCAAGAGAGCGAAACTGAGATGTTCCGTATTGTTGCGGCGACCTACTTTATCAAAGGTGATTTAGTAAAGTCGAAAGAATACTACGATAAATTCCAAGCGCAGGATCAAGGTAAAACGCAGAATAATCAAGATAGCTACCAAATTGGTTATATCAATTATAAGTTAGGTAACTACGAAAAAGCAATTCAAGAGTTAGAGAAATTGGAAGAGCCGGATGCGTACTTCCAAAGTGCGATGATTACGCTTGGTGATTCATTCTTGAAAACCGGCAATAAGCAAAGCGCTAGAAATGCATTCTTCCGTGCTTCGAAATTGGATTTCGATCCGCAATTAAAAGAAGAAGGTTTATTCAACTATGCGAAGCTTTCGTATGATTTGGAATTCCACCAAGTGGCATTGGATGCGGTTCAGGAATATATCAAAACATATCCAAGATCGAAGCGTAATGAAGAGGCGAAGACGCTTTTAGCGGAGGTGTTGTTAAGCACGAAAAACTACCGTGCGGCGGTCGACGTTTTAGAAGACCTTGACAGAAGAAGTAAGGAGGCGAATGCAGCATACCAAAAGGTGACTTACTATCGCGGTTTAGAATATTATAACGAACGTGCATTTGAGAACGCAATTTCCATGTTCATGCGCTCTGAGGCGAGTCGCCACGACGAGGAGATTTATGCGTTAGCAACCTATTGGAAAGCAGAAGCAATGTATGAAGTTCGTAAGTATAAAGAAGCGGTTGCAAACTTCAATAAGTTCTTACAATTGCCGGCGGCTCGTAAGACTGATGTTTACAACTATGCAAACTATGCTTTAGCATATGCGGCTTTCCGTGCGGATAACTACAGCACAGCGGCAAACTATTTCGAACGTTTCTTATCAGGTGGTGGTAAAGATGGCATCGATTTGAATACTAGAAACGATGCGATGGCACGTGCGGCTGACTCCTACTTGGCGATCAAAAACTACAGCAAGGCAGCGAATTATTATGACCGTTTAATTGCTTCAGGAGCACAGAGTCAGGACTACGCTTTATTCCAAAAAGGTATCTTGTTAGGCCTTCAAGGAAACAACCAAGGGAAGATCGAGACCTTGAATTCGGTGATGTCGAAATACCCGAAATCAAATTATGCGGATGATGTGGCGTTCGAAGTGCCATATACGTATTTCTTGATGGGTCAACATGATCTTGCTATCACCGGTCTTCAGAAGATGGTGGAGCAATACCCAAGAAGTTCATATGTGCCAAGAGCACTGACGACAATCGGTTTGGTGCAGTACAATAAAGATGATAACGATGCCGCGCTAGCGACATTCCAGCGCGTTGTTAATCAATATCCAACAACCGATGAGGCGAAACAAGCATTGGCATCTATCGAGAATATTTATTTGGATAAAGGTGATGCATCGGGATATATCCGTTATGCGACTAGCACAAATATTGGTGACTTAAGTACTGCGGAGCAGGATGCCCATGCATTCTCCGTAGCACGTACATTATTTGACCGTGGAAACCACCAAGCGACTGTTGAGGCGGTAAATGCTTATTTCGATAAGTTCCCTAAGCCTATTCAGGAGAAACATGCTCGTTTCTTACGCGCGGAGTCCAATGCTGCTTTAGGGAAAGATAAGGAAGCGATGCATGACTTCAACATCATTATGAACGACTGGACCTCGGCTTATACGGAGCGCACGTTGGTGTCTGTTGCGAAGTTGCACCTACGCAATAAAGCTTACAATGAAGCTGTTCAAGTATTGAAGAAGTTAGAGCTGACGTCAGAATATAAAGAGAATTATGGCTGGGCAGTGAACAACTTGCTGGTTAGTTATTTCAATATCGGCGATTATACAGAGACCTTAACTTATGCGAATATCATCAAGAAGTATGAGAAAGCTTCGGAAGAGGATATCGCCAAAGCGCATTTGTATGCAGCGAAAGCTTATCTATCTACGAGCAAAGGCTCGGAGGGTATGAAGGAGCTTAATCTTGCTGCTTTAAAATCGAAGACAGAAACTGGCGCGGAAGCACGTTATCTTGTTGCTGAACAACAAGTGAAGAACAAGAACTACGACGGTGCGATCAAGTCGGCAATGGATATTTCAGATTCTTTCTCATCATACGATTACTGGGTTGCTAAAGGATTTATCTTGATGGCCAAGGCTTATATTGGCAAAGACGATAAATTCCAAGCGAAGTCGACCCTAGAAAGTATTATTGATAACTACGAAAACACAACGGATGGTGTGTTGGATGAAGCAAAGAAACTATTAGCAACAATTAAATAAGAATAGGAAAAGATGAAGTTGAATACTATAGTAAAACAGTCTGGACTACTAGCCCTGTTATTGGCCATGGGATCACAAGCATATGCGCAGCGTGACACCACGAATCGCCCAGTAACCTTGGATTCATTTGATATTGTTCGTGACTATCGTCCTATTCTTGCTGATGCGGTGAAGATTCGTCGTAGCCCTGATATGGCAAACAAACGTGAATATATGCCGAAGTTGAATTATGGCAATGTTCCGGATAAGAAATTAGATATCAATACAGGATTAAGTGAGTTGAAAATTATGGAAACTCCTTTTTCTAGAATTGTAGATCATAGCAGTAACTATGTGAAGTTGGGCGTGGGTAATCTAGGTACTATCCTTGGCGAGGCTTATTTCGCGGTGGAAGATTATGAGGATATCCGTTTTGGAGGTTTTGTAAAACACCTGAACCAAAAGGGTAATTTAGACGATCAGAAGTTCTCAAGACAAGAGGTTGGTGTTTTCGGTCGCCGTATATTCCCTATGTTTACTGTGAATGGATTGATTGGTTACAACGGTTTTGGAACTCGTTTTTACGGAATCCCAATGGATGTTGATAATAATAATCTTAATCCAACACGCGAAGCACAACGCTTTAATGATATCTACTTCTCAGGAGAGTTGACAAGCAACTTTGACCCGGCTAATGAAGATGCATTAAGCTACTCTGTTAAAGCGGATGCTTATACCTATAGAGATAAGTTTGAAGGTAAAGAGAATTCGATTGCCCTTTCAGGTTACTTAAATAAACGCCTTCGTACTTTCAATATCGGTGCTAATGTGGCCTTAGATTTCAATAGCATCGGCGGTGTGAATACACCTGATGGTAATTTGAACAACTCGCTTGTCAATGCGAATCCTTATATCAAATTCAAAGGGGATAACTACAATATTACCTTAGGAGCAAATATCGTATCAGAATTTGGAGATAGTTCAAGATTTAATATTTTCCCAGTTGCCGAGATAGACTTCTCGCTTGTGCCGGGCTATTTCTATATCTTCGGTGGTGTGAAAGGTGGTGTGGAGAAAGGATCATTCCGTAGCTTCACGAAAACTAATCCATATTTAGGATTGACTCCAAACATCATGAATACGGTAGAACGTATGAATATCTATGGTGGTATCAAAGGAAATGCGGGAGCTACATTTGGGTATAAGGTAAAAGCATTCTACAGACAGATCGAAGGATTACCAATGTTTGTTAACAATGTGGATCGTCCGTTCCAATTTGACTTAGTATATGATGGTGATGGCGATAAGGCATTGAAACATGTAGGAATCGAAGGAGAGATCAACGTTCGTTTATCAGAATTGGTTAATTTAGGAGGTCGCTTGAATATTGATAACTACACGACTGTATCCCAAGAAGAAGCTTGGCATTTGCCAAAAATGCGATTAGCTGCTAATGCTCGATTTAATATTTCGGAGAAATTATACATCGATGCTGAAGCGCTCTTCCATGGAAATGCTACTGCTCGTGAATATACTTATACAACAGACCAGGCTACGAACGTGACTTCACCATCAGCGACTTACTCGAAGACTTCGATTCCATCGTTCTTTGATTTAAGTGCCGGTGCAGAATATAAAGCGACTAAACAATTGGGTATTTTTGTGAAAGCAAATAACATATTCAATACAGAATACTCTCGCTACTTATACTATCCGAAGCTAGGATTTAATATATTAGGCGGTATTAATTTTTCGTTTTA
The DNA here is from genome assembly GCF_008274825.1 of Sphingobacterium hotanense. Lineage (NCBI taxonomy): Bacteria > Pseudomonadati > Bacteroidota > Sphingobacteriia > Sphingobacteriales > Sphingobacteriaceae > Sphingobacterium > Sphingobacterium hotanense. Next base: position 3,623,079 of record NZ_CP030848.1, on the reverse strand, counting down.
AGCAGACAAACTTTAACTTTGCAGCTTTAGTGCAATAATGGATTTAGGAAAATACATTCATCAACTTTTAAAACGCAGGAACGAAGTCTATGTGAAGGGCTTAGGTACCTTTAAGCGTATTCATACCTCTTCGGTCTATGACGAGAGGAGAGCAATGTATCTTCCGCCCGTTACTTACTTGGAGTTTGATGCAAAGTCTAATGAGGGTGTTGATTTTGCAGACTATGTTCAGCAATCGCTTCAACTATCAAGGACTGAGGCAGAGCAAAAGGTAGAAGAACAGGTTATTCAGCTGCTTGAAGAAATAAAGGATCATGGCGTAGGTGTTTTGAATCATTTAGGTCAATTCATCAAGCATGGGAATTCTTTAGTCTTCAAGGCCGAAGATCTTTCAGGATTCCATTTGCAACCGGTAGAAGGTGTACAAGAGGAAGTTGCTGAAGTTCCTATCGCTGCGGAAATAGTGGTTGAAGAACCGATCCGCGAAGAAGAACTAGTAGAAGAAGAGCCTGTAGAAGCAGTAGTACCGGAGGTGGAAGCTCCAATTGTTGAAGAGCCAATACAAGCCGAGGAACAAGCAACTCTTGTCGAGCCGGAAGTGAAATCCTCGAATAAGACTGCTTGGTATATGGTTGCCGCAATAGTCGCATTAGCAATTATTGGAAGCTTGTTCTATCTCAATCGTGCGGGACAAACAACAGCAGAGGCGCCATCTACTGATACAATAGCGAATGCTCCTGTAACGGATATTGATACTGCAGTAACCCAGAGTTTGGACACATTGAATCAAGTTGCAGATACGACTGTTGTTGATACAACACAGCGTACTGTTCCTACAGATAATAAACCATTAATTCCGGCAAATCATAATTATCAAGTCGTAATTGGTTCACATCGAACTTTGGCGCAAGCTTATGAGCAAGCGGAATCTTTTAATAAAGCAGGGATTACTTCTGTTCGGGTAATTCCAAGTAAGTTGGCTAAAAACCTTAAAAAGGTTATTTGGGATTCTTACGAAACAAAAGAACAAGCAGACTCTGCACTCCGTTATGTGCAGAAAAGATATGTTTCTGACGCATGGTCGGGACCTATAAATAAGTAAAATCAATCAAAACAGCATACATACTATTTAATTATGTCATTAGTACAGAACCCTATTACCGTTGATACCTTAAATCAAGTTCAACAACAAACCGTAGCCTTAGCTACTCAGGAGGATTTAAACCTAATTCAGCTATTGATGAAAGGTGGATGGATCATGATTCCCATCATATTACTATTCTTCTTAGGATTAGTAATCTTCTTCGAACGCTACATCACCATTAGTAAGGCTGGAAAGTCTGAAGGAGGCTTATTAGCACAAGTGAAGAGCAATGTGCTTTCAGGTAAACTGGATGCAGCAATGGCAGTATGTCGCTCATCGAACTCTGCATTAGCTCGCATGTTGCAAAAAGGTTTGACTCGTGTTGGTCGTCCGATCAAGGATATCGAAGGTGCTATCGAGAACCAAGGTAAACTTGAAGTATCTCGTTTGGAAAAGAACATCAATATCTTAGGTATTATCGCAGGTATTGCACCGATGCTTGGTTTCGTAGGAACGATCTTCGGGGTAATCCAGATCTTCCGTGATGTTGAAATTGCGGGCGGTATTGATATTGGCTCGGTATCTGGAGGTCTTTATGTAAAAATGATTGCATCGGCATCAGGTTTAACAATCGGTATCTTAGCTTATATTGGATACCACATTTTAAACATGATGGTGGAGCGCTTAATCCTTCGCATCGAGACTGATGCTATCGAGTTTATCGATCTATTGGATGAGCCAAGTATGTAATCCTTTTGGAAAACCCTTGAAAGACAAAAAATGAATTTACGCAATAGAAGAAATAAACCTTCTGCAGAAGTACATACAGCAGCGCTGAATGACATCATGTTCTTCCTGATGTTGTTCTTCTTGTTGGCTTCAGCAGTATCTAACCCGCAGGTGGTAAAATTGCTTTTACCCAAGTCAAGTGCTGGTGAGCAATCTGTAGCGAAGAAAACAATGACCATCTCTATCACAAGCGATCTATTATATCACGTCGATAAACAAGCAGTACCGTTAGAATCATTGGAACAGATGATACAATCAAGTATGGCAACCGGTGAGGAATTAACGATCATGCTTTACGCGGATAGCACTGTGCCTATTCAGAACGTTATCTCTGTTATGGATATCGCGAACAGACTTAAAGTGAAGATGGTTTTGGCGACAGAACCTAAGAAAGACTAAAATAACCCGACCTATTTAAACGTTTCTAGTTTAAAAGGGTCGAAAAAGGACAGCATTAAGGATATGTATTACAATCAGTATCAAGAAGAAAATAATCTACCGAAGGCTTTAGGGATATCGTCTTTGGTTATGGCGGGGCTTCTCGCTATCGGATTCTTCATTGTATTTACACAAGACCTTCCTGAATATGGGATGGGAGGGATTATTGTAAACTATGGTACTTCTCCGGAGGGTATGGGCGATGACTACATGAGTGTCGATGAGCCTTCGATGGATGAAAATGCCAACAATGTCCGTCCAGATAAAATAGATCCTACCTCAACTCCAATTCCGACGCCTTCTCAACAAACAGCAGACAAAGCTGTTGCTACGCAGGATGTAGAAGATGCTCCTGTTGTAAACAAAGCGGAGAAGCCTGTAAAGGCTGTGGCTGAGCAAACTACTGCGGAGAAGAAGAATGCAACACCTGCAGTTAATCCAAATGCTTTGTACAAAGGCAAGAAGAATAACGCTCAGGGTACAGGAGATGGTACAGGATCAACGCCGGGTAACCAAGGTTCTAATCTAGGTGATCCATTGGCGAGCAACTACGGTGAAGGCGGATCCGGATTTGGTAATATGATGCTCTCTTTAGAAAACAGAAGATTTACTGTCCCTCCAAAGATTGAAGATAATGGCCAGCAGACGGGCGTTGTCAAGATCGAATTTACTGTAGACAATAAAGGCAATATCCTTAGAGCGCGCCAAGCGAAGGGCACTACCATTGCCGATTATCGATTAATCCAGAAGTGTATAAACGCCGTACAGAATGCGCGTTTGAATGAGCTGCCAAACGCTCCAAATTCTCAAACTGGATTACTTACCTTCAGATTCAGAGTTAGATAATAATTCATTATTTATATGAAAACATTTGCAGAGGTAATCGAGTATCTATATGCTCGATTACCTATGTTTACTCGTGATGGCGCTTCTGCCATCAATCCCGATGTAGATAAGACCTTGCTATTCTGCGAGGCGCTAGGGAATCCTCATCAACAATTTAAGTCTATTCATATTGCCGGCACAAATGGGAAGGGTTCTACTTCGCATATGATGGCTTCGGTATTTGCTGCCTCAGGTTATAAGACGGGGCTATACACATCTCCACATCTCGTTGACTTCAGAGAACGAATTCGTATCGATGGGCAAATGATACCCGAGCAAAGGGTGATAGACTTTATCAATGACCATAACGATTTGATCGAAGAGATCAAACCTTCATTCTTCGAGGTAACAGTCGCAATGGCATTTGATTTCTTTGCGAATGAAAAAGTTGATATAGCGATTATTGAGGTAGGTTTGGGTGGCCGCCTGGATAGTACCAATATTATCAATCCAGAGCTTTGTATGATTACCAATATCGGTATGGATCATATGAATATTTTGGGAGATACCTTAGAAGAAATAGCAGGGGAGAAGGCTGGTATTATTAAGCCTAACACGCCAGTGGTTAACTCCGAACGCCAAGAGTCCATACAGCATGTATTTGTCGAGAAGGCTAAGGAGAATAATGCTCTGCTTTATTTCGCCAATGATTACTATCAGGTCAACGGTCTGGAAAGAAAAGCAGATGGCCTACATTTAAGCATAAACAATAAAGAAGATAATAGTACGAAAGCTTGGCATCTTGACCTTGCCGGAGGATATCAGCAAAAGAATATCTTAGGTGTATTATGTGCTATCGATCAGCTTCGCGCGATGGGTTTCAATCTGCCCGAAGAGCAGGTTGCTTATGGATTGAGTCATGTGCAGGAGTCTACAGGTCTTCGTGGAAGATGGCAAACTTTAAGTACTAATCCTTGGATTATCTGTGATACCGGACATAATGAGGATGGTATCCGAGAGGTGCTAGCCAACCTAGCAACCCTATCCTACGAGCAACTTCACTTCGTATTTGGTGCCATGCGGGATAAAGATTTATCCCATATCTTGCCGCAGCTACCAAAAGATGCGATATACTACTTTGCCGCTCCGGATATGCCGCGTGCCATGCCTGCAGATCAGCTAAAAGAGCTCGCAGCAACCTTCGGTTTGCAAGGCCAATGCTATGCTAGTATCTCCGAAGCGTTTCTCGCAGCTAAAGATGCATCAAAAGAAAAGGAATTGATATTTATAGGTGGAAGTACCTTTGTAGTCGCTGATGTGCTAACTAATCATTTTTAGTTAGCTCACCACGAATACTTTGCTGCACCCAGTAGGCAACTTCTTCCTGACTTTCCAATTCGCCCTGTAAATACATTAACTTGGTTACAGCGGTTTCAAAAGTCATGTCATAGCCATTGAGTATACCAATGCTTTGAAGGCCTTGAGAAGTCTCATAACGGCCTAATTCTACAGACCCTACTTTACATTGAGAAATATCAAGGATATTCTTGCCGCTATCGACGGCATTTTTCAACAGATTCAAGAACCACTCATCGGTCATCGTATTGCCGGACCCAAAGGTCTCCATCACAATACTACGTACATCCGAGTTTAATACAGCCTCGATTGTCGTCTTATTGATACCTGGGAATAACTTCAATACGCCTACGCGATCATCTATTTTATGGTGGCTAATAAATTCTTTTCCGGTATTATCCTGCAGCACCTCTTCGTTATAACGAATGTGGATTCCAGCTTCTGCTAGTACGGGATAGTTTGGCGATCTAAAAGCCTCAAATTTATCCGAATTGTATTTAAAAGATCGATTCCCACGGAATAGCTTATTATCAAACAGAATACAAACCTCTTGGATGATCGAGCGGCCGTTCTTCTTTGCCGATGCGATTTCCAAAGCGGTCATCAAGTTCTCTCGAGCATCAGTTCTGATTTCACCAATCGGTAGCTGCGATCCGGATAGAACGACCGGTTTTTGCAAGCCTTCTAACAAGAAGCTCAACATCGAAGCCGAATAGGCCATCGTGTCCGAACCGTGCAGAATAACAAAGCCATCATATAATTCATAATTATCTCTAATCAGCTCTGCCATTTCTAACCAAATGCTAGGACGCATATTGGAAGAGTCGATAATAGGCTCGAACGAATGCACCGTCAACTTATAATTAAGGCGACTTAAATCAGGAAGATTTTTCTCGATAAGCTCAAAATTGAAGGGAATAAAGGTGCCCGATTCAGGGTCTTTCACCATACCAATTGTTCCCCCAGTGTAGATGATAAAGATATTATGCATGGATTATTATATACTAAATAAATCTTTTGAATTCTGTGTTGTGATTTCAGCAATCTCTGCCAATGGACGCTCGTAAATATCGGCGACTTTTTCTGCAACATGCAGTAGATAGCTGCTCTCGTTTTCTTTACCGCGGTAAGGAACAGGAGCTAAATAGGGCGCATCTGTTTCTAGGATAATGTGTTCTAGCGCAACATTCTTCAAGACCTGGTCCAAGCCTGCCTTCTTAAACGTCACGACGCCACCTATCCCTAATTTGAAGCCAAGTTCAATTGCGCGGTTTGCTTGTTGTAAGTCTCCTGTAAAGCAGTGGAATACGCCAAACAGACGCTCGTCTTTATGGCTATCCAATACTTCGAAGACCTCGTCGAATGCTTCTCGACAATGTATGCTGATTGGTAAGCCTAATTCCTTAGCCCAGTCAATCTGCTGCCCGAAAGCGTCTTGCTGAATAGCAAACGTTGATTTATCCCAATAAAGGTCAATACCGATTTCGCCAATCGCATATATTTTGTGTTCCTTGATCGCCTCACGAATCGTCGCAAGCTCATCAAGGTAATTCTCTTTCACGCTGCAGGGATGCAATCCCAGCATAGCAAAACAGTTTTCTGGATATTCCATCGTCGTATTGATAACTTGAGGAATAGACTCCACCTCCACATTCGGCAGGAACAAACGACTAACGCCGTTGGCGAGGCAACGTTGCATCTGCTGCGCTAAAACTTCAGTTCCTTGATGATAGTAAATGTGAGTATGTGTGTCGGTTAAAATAAGCTGTTTTGCTTCATTATTTCCATCCATGGGGCCTAAGTTAAGATATTGTCAGCTAAACTACCTTATACGCATAAAAAAAAGCGGTTTTTTAAATAAAAACCGCTTTTTGTTGAAAATATATTAATATTTTATCTTATTTAATTCACAGGTGCTTGTGCTGGCACTTGACCAGGGATTTGCATTTGTGGCATTGTTGGAGCCGCAGGCTCACCTTTCGGTCCAGCAATGATATCAACGATCTCTACATCAAACACTAATGGTGCGTATGCAGGGATTTCGCTTTGTTGCTGGCGTTCGCCATATCCTAAAGCAGAAGGGATGATCAAAGTTGCTTTGCTACCTTTTTTCAATAACTGAAGACCTTCAGTCCATCCTGGGATAACCGGTGTATGACCAACGCGAACACGTAATGGCTCGTAAGGACGCATAGCGTTGAATTTGTTGTTTTTCTTAGCTAATTCTACGTCGTTCGTGTCGAAGATTTTACCGTTTGTTAATGCTCCAGTGTAGTTGATTACTACTGTATCACCGATAACTGGGTTAGCACCTTTACCTTCTTCTTTGATTACGTATTGTAAACCAGAAGCAGTTTTCTTAGGTTGCAATTTGTTTTTCTCGATGTATGAAGCGATTTTACCTTCTTCAGCTTTTTTCAAACCTTCCATTTGCGCTAAGTAGTATTGGTTTACTTGCTCAAATAAAGCTGAATCTGTTAAGTTTCCTCTTTTGAAAAGTTTCTTAACCTTAATTGTGTACTCGATGTATTTATCAGCAAACTCAGGCTTAGGTTGACCAGTTCTAGCAGCCATTGTATCTAAGTTTAATTTAAATACAGCGCTATCTCCTTCTCCTAACATTTTCAAAATTGTGTTGTTGTCACCTGGGTATGCACCTGCTTGTTGCATTAATGAGTCAGGCATAATAGGAGCGATTTGAGGTAATCCTAAATCATATGTACTTGCTAAAAGTGAATCACGGTCAGTTTTAACAACAATGTCCATCGCAATAACATCTCCACCAACAGCTTTCTCTCCGCCATTATCTTTAAGGAATTTGTATTCTAGACCACCTTCTCCTTTTTTGAAATTCTGGCATGATGCAAGTGCTAAACTCGCTACTGCTGTCAATAATAAAATTGATTTTTTCATTTTTCTATTTATAACGCTTAAAATATGCTTATGTTAAATAATTCTTATACTCTGGCAATACTGCCTTAAATCTTTCTACAACGCTGTGTAGATCTTCCGATGAATTCCCACCGGCAGCATTCAAGTGTCCTCCACCATTGAAATGCTTTCTAGCAATCTCATTACAAGGGATATCGCCGATAGAACGCAAAGATAGTTTAATTAATTCAGTTCTGTCAACAAATAATCCTGCCAATCGAATGCCTTTTATCGATAATGCATAATTCACCAAACCCTCTGTGTCTCCGGTTGTTACGTTGAATTTCTCCAAGTCGTCCTTTGTCAGGGCGAATAATGCAGTATGGTATTCAGGAATTACTTCTAGGCAATTCATCAGGCAATAGCCTAAGAAACGCAATCTGTTTTCCGTGGAACTATTGTAGATATGCTCATGGATTTCCCAGTTTCTAGCCCCTGCATCCAACAAATGCGCGATGATGCGGTGAACATCTGAAGTCGTCGAACGGAAGCGGAAAGAACCCGTATCGGTCATGATGCCGGTGTACAAACAAGTAGCAATTTTTTCGTCAACTTGATCTTGCTTGTGGCATACATCGGCAATAAAGGAATAAACTAACTGCGCTGTGGCTGCCGCATTGGAATCCCAATACGAAAGTGTCGAGAAGTCCTCCGGATCCAAATGATGATCGATCATCCATTTTTGTCCTTTTGCTTCGCGAATCACCGGCTCAAGAATATTCGTTCTGGAAAGCGCACTGTAATCTAAACAGAAAACAATATCTGCTTGATCAAATAACTGCTGTGCAATAGCCGGTTGTTCTGGATATATAATTAAAGAGTCACGACCAGGCATCCAGTCTAGAAAAGTCGGGAAATCCGAAGATAACACAATGTTTACCTCGTGTCCGTTTTTCTGCAACCAGTAATATAAGCCTAAGGATGAGCCTAATGCATCACCATCAGGTTTATGGTGCGTGGTAATAATGATCTTTTTAGGTTCGGTTAATAAATGTAAATTTTCTTCTCCTTTTAACATATGTAATTTGTGATTGCAAACCTACTGAAAAAAAGTTGGCTTTTGAAAAAAAACTATCCCCCTTTAACAAGCTTTTAACAGTGCTTGTAGCGTGGGGAAGGCCTTGATGATAAGTTGTTTAGTGCCTGTAGGCATAGAGTTTGAAATCTCTACGCGTACAGATTAAATAGTTTGAAGAATTGTAGTTTATCTTTCCATAATAAAATAGCGGCTGCGCTTCGAGAGGGAAACCATCGACTAGCGTACCATTCTCCGCAAAGAGATAAATTAGATTGGTCCCTTGCGCAGCAATTCCCAAACTCATCAGACCGCCAGAGCCCGAAGCGAAATAATAAGGCCTGTTGTCCACGTCTTGGGTAAACGTATGTTCATATACTTTTTGTAAGGTGTCGCCAAGCTGGTAAACCTGTAATTGTGGACCATCTAAAACAATGAGTTCCGGCGCAGAAGTACCATTTACATTCTCAAAATCTACTATGTACTTATTGTTCCAACGTCCTTCGAAAACTTTGCTGCTCTGTCCGTCAGCGGTTATTCTATATACATCGCCAATATCATCCGTCGCGTAGTATAATGTCTGATTTTCGCGTACAACGATACCTACGTTGCTCACAAAGCTAATGTCTCCGGGAACATCGATCTCCTGTATTTTGTTCCCGCCGGCATCAAAGAAGTAAACACGGCCGTAGCTGGTTGTTACGATGGCTTTGTTATCATGAAACTGCACCGGCCCCAGAATCTCGCCATCAACCTGCACATTGTCCCAACCATCGATCGGACCACCCTCCATATTGTAAGCCATTACTCTGTTTTTTCCAGGAATCAACAACATTTGCTGACCTCCCCAGTCGACATGAGTAGGATGGCTAATCGGCTCGTCTTTAATGCTCGTTGAAAAACCGCGCAAAGTCTTTCCGTTGCTGTCAAAGCGATATAAGCGGCGGCGGTCGGTTACTGCCAATAGGGAGCGGTCTTGTAACTGCTGCACCTTGCCGACGATGCGCCCCGCAAATAGCGTAGTCCATAACTTATTACCAGACGGATGTACGGCATGCACTGTATGATCCTGTTCTTGAGCGAAGATAAACTGCGAGGTATCGGAATGCTCGAATACAAATGGACCCGTAATCAAGCGGCTACCCATGCTATATGTCCACTCTGGCGTAGCGCCCAAGGTATTCTTGCTCTTGTAAATTGCATATAATCGGCTCAGGAAGTTGCCCGAGTTACCGGTCAGCTGCAGCGACCAGGAGTAAAACTCTTGCAGCTCATATTCTTTATTGTTCCTAAAGTTCTTGCTGTACGTTGTTTCCAGGTTGTTGATCAAAAAACTGCTAGCGTTCTTGGTATTTAAAAATACAGTCACATTAGCCTCATTGCCCTGAATTTTCTCATAGTTTTTGAACCCTAAAGTACCGATCAATAGATCCTTTCTACGCCATTTCTGCGCATATTCCTGAAGTGTAGATTGATGGTTCGCCATCACGATAAGGCCATCGATTCGTTTAAAATAAGGTCTGCTGAATGCTTTTAAACCTTCGCCATAAAAACGATAGGGGATATTGGAATAGCGGAACCGGTAAGTACTATCGCCAACAGATTCTGCGACATCGCTAAGCACGTCCAGAAATTTGCTGCTATCTTGAATGCTGATAAAACCTAGATAATCGGAGTTGTTCTGCTCTACTACCGCGAAATCACCGCCCATCGCTGCCTGAAAATTAGTCAGTAGATCTGCACGGTTTTTCTCAATTTCTTTGGTCTGTCCCTCCAATTGTTTCGAATCCTCGGTGATGGCATGCCATGCATTTAAATCATTCTGCCATGCCTTGGCATCACTAAAAGAATACTCAATGAACATGGCGCTATTCGAAGGGAAGTAGTTATAGAGCCTTTGCGTTGTTTTGCGCTGATTAGCAAACAAGGCAATATAATGCCCCTTCGTCTCTTCCAGTTCGCTCTCGCCGGACAACATAAGCGCGTCCTGCTTATAATTGATATTCCAAGCGGTTTGTCCCTTGATATTGATAAACTGACGAAGGAAATCGCCGGGTCTGTTTCTTCTGAATTTATCAACGATTGCCGGAAGGTTTTGCTGTGCTAAATAAACAGTAAAGGGAGCATTCCGACTATTGTTTTTATTGAAGAATTCAACTTGTTTTTCGTCGAATTTAGGCGTCTTTTTATCCAAGGTTTTCAACAGCAATTCCTTGCTGTACGTAGCGAAAAATATATCATCCAAATAGCTTACGTAGAAGGTTGAGTCCGATTTTGCAGCTTTATAGCTAAAGAGCTGCATCCCTAAGGTATCCTGCTGCTGCACCTGATAATCTGTTCCTATTTTTGGAAGTATCTCAATAATCGTTTCTTTGTCGATCTTCTCGGTCGTCGGGATGCTGAACAAAGTTGCGATACCCTCCTTTTCGGGGTGGAAGGATACGAACATCTCCTGATCGGTCAGGTAGCTTGCGATATCTTTATTGCGCAATAGTTGTTGCTTCAATTGCGATATATGGTCTTGGAAGGAATGGCCTAAAACGGCCTCGAATATCTCAAAATCTTTAAAGATATTGTCTGTGGTGGCGTCGTTTACAAAGGAGGTAATTAAATACGTGTCACTCGGTAGATAGTTGATGGGCTTAACGGATTTTTTCTCCTCCTTATTTAAATCTCCAAAATAAAACACCGACGCTACGACAACCGCAATAAATAGGAGTATTGAAACAATAATTGTATTTCTCATGAACGCTAAACCTGATACTTCAAAGGTAATAAATCTTCAAGATAGACAAAATTGTAAAAAGTGAAGGCTTTTGAGATTTATTTTATACATTTATAAACGAAAATTTACAAGCAGGTATTTTAGTTTATTATGAACAAACAAATCATTTTAACAGCATCATTTTTCGGTCTGTTAGCCGTGATACTTGGAGCTTTCGGCGCACATGGCCTGGAAGGAAAGATCTCCGACAAACAATTAGAAACTTGGGGAACTGCAAATCAATACCACTTTTACCACACATTAGCTCTACTCTTTTTATCCACATTCTCTAGAGCAAAGAGCCAGTCTATACGCGTATCTTTCATCATGTTTACTCTCGGTATCCTCTTGTTCTCAGGTTCGCTATACCTACTGAGCACCAGGAATTTACTAGGTCTAGAAAACCTATCCGTTATCGGCCCAATTACACCGATTGGTGGTGTATGCTTTATGGTCGGCTGGATAGCACTCTTTGTGGCTGCAATTAAGCATAGAGCGTGAGGTAGTAGTTAGTATTTAGTAGTTAGTATTTAGACCTATGGCTGCTATTAGATTTTAGACAATAGATATTAGATATTAGAGTATGGCGCCGACTAGGCGCTTTTTTTGTGGCTGTTATTTTGTTTAGAGCGGAATTTTTGTCTTGAACCAGGAAAGGAAGGTTGAAAGGGTGTTCAGGATCAAGCGTTTACCTTTCTTTCCAATCCTGATCATCTTTTCATCCTTTTTTTCTTGGTTCAGACAATACTCTATTCTCTAACATCTAATAGCCGTCATAGGTCTAAATACTAACTACTAAATACTAACTACTATTCAAACCCCTTTCACTCCCAATTCACTCCCAATTCAAACCCGCTCCGGAAGGGTTTTGATTGGGTTATGAAAAGGCTTTAAAAGATTAATAACCTGAATCAGGTACTTATTTAATACGACAAATACAGCCTGATAATCCTTTATTTCTATATTTTTGTAGTATGTCTGAATTGGAATTGTTGCCCCGAAACCGGAAAACACTTTTTGTTGAAGTCGTATTGCCATTGGCAATCGCAAAGACCTATACTTATCGCGTTCCTTACGAGTTGAATGAGCGGGTGGAGATTGGTGTGCGCGTCATTGTGCAGTTCGGGAAAAACAAGATTTATTCGGGTATCGTGAAATCCATAACGGAGGAGGCACCTTCCAAATACGAGGCAAAATATATTTTAGACGTTGCGGATGACGAACCTATCGTTAATGAGCGACAACTGCAACTGTGGGACTGGATGGCCGATTACTATATGTGCCATACGGGGGATGTGATGCAAGCGGCTTTGCCGGCAGCATTGAAAATGGCGTCAGAGACGAAGATTGTCGCGTCTGATAATCCAGATTTGGATCGATCGTTATTATCCGATAAGGGCTATATGGTGTTGGATGCGCTAGATGTGGCGGGGGAGCTGTCGGTCAATGATGTGATGAAGATCTTAGGGCAGAAGTCCGTTTTCCCCTTGCTGCGCAGTTTATTTGAACATGGTTATATCTTGATTTCCGAAGAGATCAAGGAGAAATATAAGCCCAAGACGAAGGTTTTCCTCAAGCTGTCGAAGGTGTTCTTTGACGATGATAGCAAGCGAGCGTTGTTGGATGAATTGAACCGAGCGCCAAAACAACAGGATGCTATTTTAGCTTATTTTCAACTTCGTAAGACCAAATCAGACATCTCTCGTCAGGATTTGATGGAGGCAAGTGGCTGTGGTACCTCCGCGATTACCGGCTTAATTGATAAGGGCGTGCTGGAAGTGGAGGAAAAAGTGGTTAGCCGCTTTGAAGGAACGGATATACTTTTATCTCCTGATTTTAAGTTCAGCGAGGCTCAGCAAAGGGCCTATGATGAGATTAAAAGCTATTTCAATGAAAAAGATGTGGTGTTATTGCATGGAGTTACGGCTTCGGGTAAAACACAACTTTATATACGATTAATCGAAGAGACGCTTGCGCAAGGTAAGAATGCGCTTTACTTATTGCCGGAAATTGCTTTGACAGCGCAAATTACAGAGCGTCTCAAGTTGCATTTTGGTGATAAGCTAGGTGTTTATCATTCGAAGTTCAATGATAATGAGCGCGCCGAAGTGTGGCACAAAGTCCGCAAAGGCGAGTTCCAGGTGATTATTGGTGCGCGTTCGTCAATCTTCTTGCCGTTCAAAGATTTGGGTTTGCTGATCGTCGATGAGGAGCATGAAAACTCTTACAAACAGTATGATCCGGCACCAAGATATCATGCGCGTGATACGGCTATTTATCTTGCGCATCAGCATCAGGCGAAAGTATTACTAGGTTCTGCTACGCCTTCTGTCGAGTCGTACTATAATGCGAAAGCTGGGAAATACGGTTTAGTGAAATTGCTAGAACGCTTTGGCGATGCTAAGCTGCCTGGTATTCAGGTTGTCGATGTTACGGAAGCCTCTCGGAAAGATGAGATGAGTTCGTATTTCAGCAAGGCACTATTGACGGCGATCCAAGAAGCGATTGAACGAAAAGAGCAAATTATCCTATTCCAGAATAGAAGAGGACATACGCCGTTTCTGCAATGTGGTACCTGTGGTTATGTAGCCAAATGTGTCAATTGCGATGTGAGCTTGACGTATCATAAGACCAGCAATCTGTTGCATTGCCATTATTGTGGCTTCTCGGAAGATACCTTGAATGTATGTCCGGCCTGTGGCATGCCGAATATGCAGAGCAAGGGATTCGGTACCGAAAGAGTGGAAGAGGAACTGGAATTGCTGATGCCGGATCTGAGGATCGGTCGTTTAGACTTGGATTCTACCAAAGGAAAATATGGTTTCGACCGTGTGATATCGGCGTTTGATAATCAGGAGTTTGATGTGCTGATCGGAACACAAATGATCACAAAGGGCTTAGATTTTGGAAATGTCAGCCTGATCGGTATCATCAATGCCGATGGCATGATCAATTTTCCCGATTTCAGAGCCTATGAGCGTGCATTCTCCCTATTCTCGCAGGTTGCGGGCCGCGCCGGTCGCCGACAAGCGGAAGGTACCGTGATCATCCAGACCTATACGCCAAATCACCGTATCCTGGAGCAGGTAAGAAATCACGATTATGAGGATATGTTCATGACGGAAGTTACCGAGCGTAAAAACTATCAATATCCTCCATTCTATAGACTAATTAAATTGGATGTAAAGCATCCCGATAAAGATTTGGTGCATGCCGCAGCAAGTCATCTAGCATCCCTTTTGCGACAGACCCTCGGCCAGCGCGTGCTGGGCCCCGAACCTCCATTGGTCGCTAGAGTACGTAATAATTTTATCCAAACCATCACCCTCAAAATCGAACGCAAAGATATCTCCATCGTCAAAGTGAAGGAACTGATTCGACAAGCAATCCTACACTTCGAACTCGACAAAAAGAATAAAGGCGTTCGAGTGCAGATTGATGTTGATCCCTATTAGAGGGAAGTATTTAGTAGTTAGTATTAAGACCCCAAAAGAATTCGTGCGTGTCAATCTAACGGATTAAGATTTTGTAGTAATAGTTTGATGAGTAATGTTATCCTATTTTACTATCTTAGGTTCGTAAAATTTATTAACTATCGATTATGAGTATTATCCGTAAAAACTTAGTTGAACATTATAATTGGGGGGATAAATGCGATGGTTGGCACATGCTGAAAACAGCGGGATTGAGTGTGATTGAAGAGCGGATGCCAGCCGGTGCGGCGGAGGCTATGCACTATCATGAATGTGCGCAGCAATTCTTTTATATTTTGAAAGGCGAGGCCGTTTTCGAAAAGGAAGGAAAGCAATTTGAAGTAAAAGCTAAGCAAGGTTTTGTGATCAAACCTTTCGAGAAGCATAGAATATTAAATAACTCGAAGGAAGACTTGGAGTTTCTTGTTATTTCTGAACCTTTAGCACACGGAGATAGAATAGAGATATAACCTACATAGCATAAATTATATCTCTATTTTCTTGAAAATTTTCAGTTTTAATTAGCGGATTTAAGTAAGTAGCACGTCCTAGGTCTTAATACTAACTACTAAATACTAACTACTTCCTTATTTTAGATACTTTAAACGGCTTCTTAACGGCTTTCTGTGCTGCTTCTTTGGCAATCTTTGCTTGCAGATCAGTTAGTTTTTCGGGTTTGTAGGTGTTCTTTCTGGGGTCGAGATTAAATAATTTTGCGTACCAAGTTGCGGCTGCGGTGAAGCGTCCGTAGTCAAGGTCGAGATGGTATCCGTCGCGGGTGAAGGTGTCGCCGATGCTGCTTGTTCTAGCATTTTGAATGGCTGTTCCTGCAGGTACGATAAAGCTAAAGTCGCCGGATTTATCGATCTGGGATGTGGCATTTACAATGCTGTCGTACATCACGAGTTGATTTTGGTTATAATTCTTAAACCCTTCGTGCTTGGAATCTGCTTGGTATGCCCATGTCTGATGATAGACCAGTTTGGTGTCAGGGTTGACATGTGCAAAAACATAGGTCCATACATCTGGAAGAGTTTCCATAATTACGCTGTACTTCCCCGAAAGAGGGCTTGCCTGCTGCAGGCTGACGAAGTCCCAGTTCTCGTCTTCAATTGCTTCTGCTATACTTACCTTGTCGGTTTTCGTCTTTGTGCCCTCGAGGCTTATTTTGCGGTAATTGTATACCTTGTTGTTGTTATGGGCGTTTTTAAGGTGCAGCGACAGCGGTGCCCCACCGATATAGGTTTCCGATGACCATCTTTTTGTTGGCTGCTTTCGCCATATCATATAAGTAGTTCTCCAAAGCATCCTCCGAGAAGCTGTTTCCTATGGCCAAGACTTTGATGACATCATCATCTTTGGGCGACGTCTGTTGCTCTTGAGCGGCTAGTGGATTGATTTGGAAAAGTGCGATCAGAATAATTGTGAATAGTTGCCTCATGGGAATAATATTTAGCGCTTGTGTTGGAAATATATAGTTTATATTCATTTTGAATAGACCTTAATAGCTTGTCGCAATCGGCTATATTTTGCAACAATGTGCGGTGCAATAAGATAGCGTGAATCGATGTTCTAATTTACAAAAATAATAGTTGTTTTACTTGCATTTAACCAAAATTGGACATGCTTCTGACCTTTAATGAATTGCATTTAAACATTAAAAATGTAATAAATTAAGGGTATTTTTGAGCGATATGGCATACAAGTTTGTAGATAATTATCGGGAGCAAGGCGCTAGGAAGCAACTGGTGAGACACCTGGAGAAGCGGGGGATTGATGATAAGCGGGTGTTGAATGCAATAGGGAAAGTTCCTAGACATTTCTTTTTCGATGAGACTTTTTGGAATCAAGCTTATCGGGATATCGCTTTTCCAATCGGCGATGGGCAGACCATATCACAACCTTATACCGTAGCATACCAAAGTCAGCTTTTGCATATCAATAAAGGCGATAAGGTATTGGAAATAGGTACGGGTTCGGGCTATCAGACCTGTATTCTATTGGAATTGGGAGCAAACGTGTACACCATAGAACGCCAAGAGAATCTTTACCAACGAACGATACAGGTATTGCCGTATATGGGCTATAAGGCTAATTTTTTCTTGGGGGATGGATCTAAGGGGATTCCTGAACATGGTCCTTACGATAAAATCATTGTTACGGCCGGTGCGCCTTTTGTGCCGGAGAAAATGCTTAAACAACTGCGCCTAGGCGGATTGATGGTTATTCCGGTCGGCGATGAGAAGTTTCAAAAGATGGTGACCATTCTACGAGTGGGCGAGAATGACTTCGAGCGTATCGAGCTAGATACCTTCCGTTTTGTGCCGCTTGTCGGCGATCAAGCCTGGTAAGGAAATTCAAGATTAATTTTATTCAATAAATATAATGCTCGGTTTTGCCGGGCTTTTTATATTTTTAGCGCATGAGTCAAGTATTTTACCACAACAACATAAAAGCAGTTAGGGAAACGATTAGTAGCCTGGAGAAGCAGATAACGCGGAATTCGTTTCTGCGATTGGCCATAATGATCGGCGGAGGGATTTTAGTGTTCCAGCTTTTTAAGACCAATAATATCTTCTTGGTGGTGGGCACTATTATCGGGATTATTCTTCTCTTTGCTTACTTGGTATTTCGGCATAGTAAGATTGAGCGTAAGCTGCAGGAAGCTAAGGTTTTCCTACAGATCAATGAGAATGAGATCAAAATGATTGAGGAGCATCAAAATATGTATGCCAATGGGTCGGAATTTGAAGATCCGAAGCATCCCTATACTGGTGATTTGGATGTATTTGGTCAG
Source organism: Sphingobacterium hotanense (assembly GCF_008274825.1). Classification (NCBI taxonomy): domain Bacteria; kingdom Pseudomonadati; phylum Bacteroidota; class Sphingobacteriia; order Sphingobacteriales; family Sphingobacteriaceae; genus Sphingobacterium; species Sphingobacterium hotanense. Next base: position 3,605,607 of record NZ_CP030848.1, on the reverse strand, counting down.
CATTCTTTATTTGAGAAGATCAACCGCTGCGCTACTAAAGATGGTATTTCTTCGCTTGCTTCCTGGTTGCTGAAGGCTTCGCAGCGCGAGGATATATTGGCTCGGCAATCGGCATCAGCGGAGTTAAGTCAAGATCCCGAACATCTGCAGTTATTCCAAACGAAGATGCTTTTTAACTTGGGCTCTAAGGTTAATTTAAGGACCTATATTCAAAGTTATTTCCACGACAAGTCAATGGCTTTTGGGAATGCTTTTATGCGCTTGTATGTGCCTATTGCGCCGTGGATCTTCCTTGCGGGCATCCTAGTATCCTTGTTTGTATATAATATCGCTTCCTATTTGATTGCTTTAGCGATTGTTCATTTGCTATGGACGATGAGTCAGGGCGGAAAGGTGAGTCAGTTTTCGAATAAGATTGACAAGATTGGTGTTTCGCTAATAGCTTTTGCGGATGCGATTAAGCTGATGGAAGATAGAAACTATCAGAGTGAGCTCAATAAAGAATTACAAGCACAGCTGCAATTGAAGGATGGGGATAAGAAGCTTTCTTCGGTTATCCGTGAGCTAGGGCAATTGATCGATAAGCTAGATGCTCGAAACAATATGCTGGTCGGTGCAATCTTGAATATGTTGTTCCTATGGGATTTTAAGCAGGTGATGGCAATCAATAAATGGAAGGATAACTATCAGGATACGATAATCTCAGGATTTGATGCGATCAGTACCTACGAAGCTTTAATTTCTTTGGCGATTCTATGCTATAACTTCCCGGAATGGATTCAACCGGAGATCAAAGAAGATTTTCTAGCAGACAAATTGAATGCAAAAGACGTGAATCATCCTTTAATCGATGCGGAGAAAGCGGTTGCTAATGATTACCGTGCTGAGGATCACCAGATAGCTTTGATTACAGGTTCCAACATGGCTGGGAAAAGTACGTTCTTGCGTACAGTAGGGATAAACGCTGTTTTAGCTTATGCTGGAGGGGTGGTTTGCGCTAGGGAGTTTTCTATCCCGATCTACGAATTGGTGACTTATATGCGTATCAAAGATTCGCTGAACGAGAGTACGTCGACCTTCAAGGCGGAGTTGGATCGCATGAAGTTTATTCTGGAACGTGTGGAACAGATTCCTGCGAGTTATTTTCTGATTGATGAAATGCTACGTGGAACAAACTCGGTCGATAAATACTTAGGATCGAAAGCAATTATTAAAAAGTTTATCGGCTTGAACGGTAAAGGGATGTTGGCTACGCATGACCTGCAATTGGCGGAGATGTCGAAAGACTATCCAAATGCTTTAAAGAACTACCATTTTGATATACAGGTCCAGGGTTCGGAGATGTTGTTCGACTATAAGTTGAAGGACGGTCCATGTACCATTTTTAATGCTTCCCTGCTATTAAAGGGTATCGGGGTAGTTGTCGAAAATGAAAATTAGTTCCTACCTTTGCGGTCTCAAATAAGATAATGACAGTTCAAGAACGTATTGACGCTAGTGAAACACGCATTGCGATGACCGTGTTTCCTTTCCACACAAACCACCATGACACTCTTTTTGGTGGTAAAGCATTGGCAATGATGGATGAGGTTACTTTTATGTGTGGTACCCGCTTTTGCCGTAAACAATTAGTTACCGTTTCGACGGATAAGATCGATTTTCATAAAGCTATTCCTTCTGGAAGTATTGTCGAAGCGATTGCAAAAGTAGAGTCTATTGGTCGTACCAGCTTAAAGGTTTTCGTAGAGATCTATGTAGAGAATATGTACCATGACGGCCGAGAGTTGGCTATTCAGGGACGTTTTACGCTAGTAGCACTCGACGATAATAAGAAGCCTATCCCGGTGTTGGAAGGGCTGGATGTGACGGATTAAGTTATTGTTATTCAATCTTTGCGCGCTCATATTGAGGCGCCCAAGCTAAGTCGATAGATAAATCTTTAGCCCATTGATATACGAGATGCGGATCTCTTAAGAAAGCTCTCGCGATTAATACAAAGTCAGCATGTTCATCTTCAATAATTTGATTTGCCTGCTGAGCAGAGTTGATAAGCCCTACGGAACCGGTTATTAGGCCGGTTTCTTTTTTGATATGGCTCGCGAAGGGAACCTGATACCCGGGCTCTACGGGGATCTTTTGCCAGTGTACAGCTCCACCGGTAGAAACATCGATTACTTCCACTCCAGCTTCTTTTAATCGCTTCGCCAATGCGGTAGATTGTTCTAAATCCCAACCGCCCTCCGCCCAATCTTTGGCAGAGATCCTGATCCATAGCGAATGCTCATCGCCAAGTGTAGTCTTAATCGCTTCCACGATTTCCATCAACAATCGGATGCGATTTTCAAAACTTCCGCCGTACTCGTCATGACGTTTATTAACCAACGGGGATAAAAATTGATGGATCAAGTAGCCATGTGCTGCGTGGATTTCGATAATCTGGTAACCCGCCTGCACCGCCCGTTCGGCAGCATCAGCGAAGTCTTTCACAACCTGTTGTATCTCCGCTGCGCTTAAAGCTTTCGGAGGATGATCGTTTTCATGATAAGGGATTGCACTGGAAGAGACCGTCTGCCAGCCATGCTCATCGTCGGGAGCAAACTGATTTCTACTGATCCAAGGCTTATCCGTGCTGGCCTTTCTGCCGGCATGCGCAAGTTGTATCCCCGGAATACTTCCCTGCTCTTTAACGAACGCCGTAATCTCGCTGTATTTTTCAACATGCTCATCTTTCCAAATCCCTAAATCACCGTAGGAAATCCTTCCCTCCGGACTGACTGCAGTAGCCTCCTGAATAACAGCGCCCGCCTTCCCAATAGCAAACTGCCCTAAATGCACCAAGTGCCAGTTATTAGCATAGCCGTCCTCCGCAGAATACTGACACATCGGCGATACGACAATACGATTGGAAATTGTGATGTTTTTTAGGGGTAAAGTCTTAAAAAGCATAGTTGGAGTAGATATTAGATTTTAAACATTAGATGTAAGATGCATGCGTTAGCTAGTTTCGTTGCATAAGAGGCTTTAAAGCTCTTTTTAGTGAATTTGACGCATTCTCACTTCAGCTAAAGATAATAATATATAACAAAAGTGAGTCGTGCTAATTAAAAACAAATGTAAAGTACGGCTTTACGACGCCCAATATCTATTGGATCGGCTCTGAAGTCTAAAATCTACTGTCTAATATCTAAACTAGTATCTGACCACCGGTTCCAAATTCTTCAGTTCTTCCTCGGAGAACAGTTTGTAGTGGATCTTGAAAGTTTTGCCAAGGGGAGTTTCTAGTGAGAATCCTCCTGGTCCAAATCCGTCGAGTACATCGAGGGTAAAGTGGGAGTACTGCCAATATTCGAAGAGGTCTCTATCAATCCAGAATTCATATCCTTCGACGAGTCCGATCATAGCGTCGTTCATGCGCGGGTAGAATCCGCCTTTTTCGAAGCACTGCGGTTGTGTTCCTTCGCAGCAGCCCCCTGCTTGGTAGAACATTAAGGGGCCATGCTTTTCACTTAATTCCTTGATTAGTTCCTTGGCTTTGTCTGTTGCGTCTATTCTTGAAATCATGTCGTATAGTATAAAAAAGGGGTTACCTAAATAACCCCTTACCCGATTGTATGTTTGATTTTTAAAAAAATCCTAGTTTTTCTTTGCTGTATGAAATCAGCATGTTTTTCGCCTGACGGTAGTGTGCTAACATCATTTTGTGGTTCTCGCGGCCTATACCAGACTGCTTGTAGCCCCCAAATGGCGCGCCTGCAGGGTAGGAGTGATATTGATTTACCCAGACACGTCCGGCTTGGATAGCGCGCGGCACCTGATAAAGCTCATGGGCGTCGCGTGTCCAAACGCCGGCACCTAAGCCGTAGATTGTGTCGTTTGCAATGGCGATCGCTTCGTCTACGTCTTTAAAAGTCGTCACAGCCAACACTGGTCCGAAGATCTCTTCTTGGAAGATGCGCATCTTGTTGTGTCCTTTGAAAAGGGTTGGTTTGATGTAGTAACCTTCTTCCAGTCCTTCGCCCACATTATTCTCATCACCTCCTGTCAATACCTCAGCGCCCTCTTCCTTACCCAATTTGATGTAGGACATAATCTTATCTTTTTGGATTTTCGAAGCCTGAGCACCCATCATTACTGTAGGGTCTAATGGATCACCTACTTTAATCTGATTAACACGCGCTACCACGCGTTCGATGAACTTATCATAGATGTCTTCCTGAATCAATAATCTCGACGGACAAGTACAGATTTCACCTTGGTTCAAAGCGAAGAGGACAGCGCCCTCGATGGCTTTATCCAAATAGGAATCATCTTCATCCATGACCGAAGAGAAAAAGATGTTTGGTGATTTACCACCCAGTTCAAGTGTTACAGGAATAATATTCTCTGTCGCATATTGCATAACTAGGCGACCAGTTGCCGTAGATCCTGTAAATGCTGCCTTGTTAATATCCGGATGGGTAACTAAATGGCGACCTAACTCTGAGCCAAATCCGTTCACGATGTTTATGACACCTGCAGGGATTAGGTCTCCAATTAGTTCCATTAAAACGAGGATAGATGTAGGGGTGCTTTCTGCCGGTTTTAGAACCACTGTACAGCCAGCTGCGAGTGCTGGAGCTAGTTTCCAAACCGCCATTAAAATTGGGAAGTTCCAAGGGATAATCTGCGCAACGACGCCTACCGGTTCATTAACAATCAGCGATACAGTATTCGCATCCAATTCGGATAATGATCCCTCTTCGGCACGGATAACACCCGCAAAATAGCGGAAGTGATCAATGGCCAATGGGATATCCGCGTTCAGCGTCTCGCGAACTGCTTTTCCGTTATCAATCGTCTCGACGATTGCTATTTTCTCTAAGTTCTCTTCGATACGGTCAGCAATCTTGTTCAAGATGATGCTGCGCTCTGTTGCAGAGGTTTTACCCCAAGTTTCAAAAGCTTTTTTCGCCGCAGCAACTGCCTTGTCGATGTCTTCTTTGGTTGAATGAGCAACCTGTGTAAACGGCTTGCCATCTAAGGGAGAAATATTGTCAAAATACTTTCCTTGAGAGGGTGCCTCAAATTTTCCATTAATGTAATTGTCATATCGTTCTTTGAACGATGGTCTTGCTAGTGCACTCATATTATCGTTTTTTCAAGTTTACTTTTTGGTACTATCCCAAATTTAAGGGAATCGAAATTTTGACAATAGCATTATCCTCGCAGACAATAGCATTATTCTATCATGCCGTTTTATTATTCATATCTGTCTACTATAATACGTATTCGATAAGCTATGGTTTTAGAATTTCGATAGATTTTATATATTTGATAAGCAGCCAATTATAAAATGTGTATGATATGAGCGGAAAAAATCTAATTCGTGCTCTTCCCTTTTCCAAAGAAAAGGAGTTGAGTACTTTGGTTGAAAACAGACGAGCATTTACCCTTGATAATTTCGAATTGAATATTTACGAAACTTATCAAGCAAGCAGTCTTGTGCCGCTGCAGTTCAGTGATATGGTTATTATCAATATGCTGAAGGGCAAGAAAGTCATGCATGTAAATGATATGCCTGCTTTCGATTATTTTCCTGGAGAGACGATTGTATTGCCGGCATCAAAGCCAATGGAGATCGACTTCCCGGAGGCTGCACTGCAGGATCCCACGCAATGCACGGCTTTGGTGGTGTCGGCCGATAAGATCGAACAAACGCTAAATTATCTTAACGAAAGCTATCCGAAAGAGAATAAGAATATCCAATGGAATCTATCTTGGGAGAATGTGCATTTCGCGAATACAAGCGAAATTGCCTCGCTTACAGATCGATTGTTCAGCACGATGACAAGCTCAGATCCGTTAAAGGATGTCTTATCGGATTTGTTGTTTAAGGAGCTTCTAGTGCGTATCATTCAGCAACAGAAGCTTTCAACCGTAGCGGTTTCAACGAAGGAGCAGGGGAGTAGCGTACTAGCACATTTACGAAATTACATTACATCAAATATAAACGATAAACTAACTATTGATCAGCTTAGCCAGCATGTAAATATGAGTAAGGCTAGCTTATTTCGTGTCTTTAAGGAAGAGGTAGGCATTACACCTATGGAGATGGTTATTCAAGAACGTCTGAACAAAGCGAAGGAATTACTACGAACGAAACTCTCTGTGAAAGAAGTCTGTTATGCATGCGGATTTTCCGACGTCAATTACTTCGTACGTATATTCCGCAAGCGGGAAAATATGACTCCTGGGAATTATCAGCGTCGCGCAGAAACTATCGTTTCATAGCGCGGTCGAGCTCTCTTTTGGACTCGCGTTCTTTAATGCTATCGCGTTTGTCGAAGTCTTTTTTACCCTGCGCCAATGCAATCTCTATCTTAGCATAACCGCGTTCATTTACGAAAATGCGAAGAGGAACGATCGTAAAACCTTTTTCCTCGCCCTTTTCGCGAAGCTTTTTAAGCTCTTTCTTGGTTAACAGAAGCTTCCTGTCGCGTTTAGCTTCGTGATTATAGAAGGATCCGAAAGAATATTCGGCAATATGCATGTTACGAATGTAAAGACCGTCTTCGAAAAATGCGCAAAAACTGTCGTTAATATTGGCTTTACCTTGACGTATGGATTTAATCTCAGTTCCCAATAATGCAATACCTGCGACATAGCGATCCAACAAGTGGAATTCGAAAGAGGCGCGTTTGTTTTTTATATTAACTGTTGATGAAATTGCCATTTTGTCCGTTTCGTTTGAAGCACAAAGGTAAGAATTTAGGAAAATTAGCAAAACAATCGCTGTTTTAATACTAAACAATCTGTTAATATTAATTTAATTTTATGATATTTATATGTCAAATTAAAACTAAATTGAGGTTTAAGTTTTGTATGTTTGCGACGATTTTTTGTATCAGAAGGTAAAAGTTACACTTATATTATTTGTAGTTAGGAGTAGTTTTGTACCTTTGTGGGATTTTTGACGTTTTTTGTTAAAAGTTCAAAAAGTAAATATTATTGAGAATATAGATACCTGACGAATGAGCAAGGGAAAATTAAACGAAAGAACCGCACGGTTTCTAAATGGCGAATTAGGGGATATTAAATCTAAAAACTTATACGCTTATTTTAGACCTATACAATCTAAGCAGGACACTGAGGTTATTATTGATGGCCAAAGAGTTTTAATGTTTGGATCTAATTCCTACCTAGGTTTAACGACTGATCCTCGTATCATTCAAGCTTCGCAGGATGCTCTTGCGAAATACGGTACGGGATGTGCTGGCTCTAGATTTCTTAATGGTACCCTAGATATTCACGTGGAACTGGAAGAGAAATTGGCAGATTACGTTGGTAAAGATGCTGCTATTCTTTTCAGTACCGGATTCCAGTCGAACTTAGGCCCATTGTCATGCTTGACTGGCCGTAATGACTATATTCTTTTGGACGAACGCGACCATGCATCTATCATCGACGGTAGCCGTTTGTCTTTCTCTAAAGTAATTAAGTACGCACATAATAACATTGACGATCTTCGTGATAAGATGTCTCGCCTTCCGGAAGAAAGTTTTAAGCTGATCGCTACGGACGGTATCTTCAGTATGGAAGGTGACATCGTTAAATTACCTGAACTTGTTCAAGTAGCTAACGAATTCGATGCTGCGATATTGTGTGACGATGCACATAGTTTGGGAGTAATTGGTGAAAAAGGAGCAGGTACTGCTTCGCATTTCGGACTTACTGAAGACGTTGATTTAATCATGGGAACATTCAGTAAATCCCTAGCTTCACTTGGTGGATTTGTTGCCGCAGATAAAGATACCATTGAGTATTTGAAACATAGAGCGCGTTCTTTGATGTTCAGTGCAAGTATGACGCCGGCTTCTGTCGCTTCTACTCTTAAAGCTTTGGAAATCATCCAAACAGAACCTGAACACATCGAGAAACTATGGGCGAATACAAATTACGCTAAGAAATTATTATTAGATAGCGGATTTGACTTAGGAGCTACTGAGAGCCCTATTCTACCTGTTTTTGTTAGAAATAACGAAAAAACTTATATTGTTACCAAAATGTTGCAAGACGACGGCGTATTTGTTAATCCAGTCGTTGCTCCTGCAGTTCCAGCTGAAGAATCTTTAATCCGCTTCTCGTTGATGGCAACTCATACTTTCGATCAGATTGATGAAGCTGTTGAGAAGTTGGCAAAGGTATTCAAAGCGCTGGAAGTTGAAACTTTTATAGGATAATAAAGCTTTAAACCTGTGATTACGATTGTTCCTGTAGAAACGAAGAGTCAGCGCGCGAGTTTCATTGATTTCCCGCACGACCTCTATGAGGCTGACCCTAACTACGTTCCTGAGTTATTCTTAGGACAGGATGATATGCTTAATCCAAAGAAACATCCTTTCTACAAACATTCACAAGCACAGCCCTTTTTAGCCTATCAAGACGGTAAAATCGTGGGGCGCGTGCTTGCTATCTACAACGTAAATCACAATAACTTTAACCATGTTAATGAAGGGCAGTTCGGTTTTTTTGATTGCATTAACGATCAGGAAGTAGCCAATAAATTGCTTGAAACAGCAACAGCATGGGTAAAAGCTAAAGGCGCCACCAATATTGTGGGGCCCATCAATTTATCGACAAACGACACTTGTGGTCTGTTGGTTGAAGGTTTCGACCGACCTCCAATGGCCATGATGCCTTATAATTTCCCCTATTACATCGACTTGATTTCGAACGCAGGCTTTGAAAAGAAAGAAGACCTTAGGGCCTATCTTGTTAATAAAGCCGGTGCTAGTCATCGTTCGGTGCTACTTTTGGATAAACTCGAAGCTCGTTTAGAGCGTTCGGGGATTATCCTTCGGCAGATCAATCTGAAAGATTTTAAAAACGAGGCTGAACGCATCAAGGTGGTTTACAACAAGGCTTGGGATAAGAACCTGGGTTTTGTACCGATGACCGATGATGAGTTTTTCTATGTTGCGAAAGATTTAAAGATGATCGTCGATCCAAAGTACTGTATCCTCGCTCAAAAAGGAGATGAGATCGTGGGCTTTGCTCTTGGTGTTCCGAATATCAATGAGATTTTGATCAATATCAAGCGAGGTAGATTATTTCCGACCGGAATATTCAAATTGCTCTTCGGTAAAAAGAATATTAAGTCGCTTAGAGTGCTCATGCTAGGGGTATTGGATAACTACCGTAAGCTAGGAATTGAAGCCTGTTTATACGGTCGTATCATCAAAAATGCGATGCCCTCGGGTATTGTAGAGGCAGAATGCTCCTGGATGCTGGATCACAATTACATGATGAATCACGCTATTGAGCAAATCAATGCAGATTTCTACAAACGGTATCGTCTGTACGAAAAAGCGATATGAAAAAGAAAATCTTCATTACCGGTGCGAGCGGCTTTGTAGGTTCTCACCTGGTAGAGGCTGCCCAAAACTTGGGACTTGAGGTGCATGCTGCGGTAAGATCTAGCAGTATAACAGACCAAATAGCACCTTTTGTCGATAAATTCGTCTACCCAAACCTGGGGGATGCGCAAAATCTTAAAACGTTATTCGAAGAAGAGCAGTATCACTACATCATCCATGCCGCGGCAATGACCAAAGCAAAGGATGAGAAGCAGATGAATACCGTGAATGTGGACTACACGGAAGCCATTATCGAAGCGGCTACAACGGCTCAGATTCCATTGGAACGTGTCGTGTATGTGAGTAGTCTGGCTGCGGTAGGACCTATTGCCTTCAACAGTGAAAAATTGATCGATGAATCCTTTCCTTACCGCCCTGTCACAGTTTACGGACGCAGTAAGCGCGCTTCGGAATTGATGATTCGAGAAAAATTTGCCGACAAGCCTGTCTCTGTATTTCGGCCGACGGCAGTATATGGCCCACGCGAAAAGGATATTTTCATCTTGTTTGATACGATGAATAAGGGGCTCGATCCATATATCGGACGAAACCCGCAGAAGTTGAGCTTCATTTATGTCAAAGACTTATGCGAGGTGCTATTGCAGGGCTGTATCGTGAAACAGGATGGTTTGCAGTTTTACAATATCTCCGATGGTTTAGTTTATTCACGCTACGCCATGGCGGACATCTTTAAATCGACATTGAAGAAACGTCTGTTTAGGATTCATGTGCCATTGGCACTGATTAGATTGGTGGCGCAGCTGTCTCAAAGGCTCTATAAGAATTCGAGCAAAACACCGGTGATTTATCCGGAAAGGCTAGGGGAACTAACGGCAGAAAACTGGGGTTGTAATATCAATCACGCTGTCGAAACCCTTGGTTTCAACCCGAAATATGACTTGGAACGGGGGCTAACAGAGAGTTTAAATTGGTACAAAAGCCATAAATGGCTATAAAAAATATAAATAATGAGCGACGAGAAAATCAATAAAAAGTTGTTTCAAGATAGAAAACGCACAAATATCTTAAGCAATCCAGAACAAAGACTGATAACCTATTTAGTGCCACGCATACCCAATTGGATATCCTCTGATGGGTTGACGGCAATAGGCTTGTTTGGATCTTTGATGATATTGGGCAGCTTTTTATTGGCAGAATATGTTCACATTAACTACCTGCTCTTAGGTATTGTCGGCTTTTTCGTGCAATGGTTCGGCGATTCGTTAGATGGTCGAATTGCGTTCTACCGAAATAAATCGCGGAAGTGGTACGGATTCGCGCTAGACATCGTAATGGATTGGGTTAGTACGGTGTTTATCGGGTTGGGCTATGTTTTTTATGCGCCTGGCGACTTTAAATATCTCGGCTTTACATTGGTGGCTCTGTATGGCTGGGCGATGATTATTTCGCAGTTAAGATATCGCATCACTGATAAATACACGATTGACGCAGGACTTTTGGGCCCGACAGAGATTCGTGTGATCATTTCAGCAGTACTCGCGCTCGAGGTTTTTATCCCCGGATCGATCAATTATAGCGTGTTAGGAATCTGTATTATCTTATTCTTCATCAATCTGGGTGATACCAAGAAACTACTGGATCTTGGAGATATCAAAGATGCGGAAGAAAAAGCAGCAAAATTAAAGGAAGGTCAAGAGGCCTAAGATCGTAGCGGATGACAGCAAAAGTTAGAGAATTTCTGAAGGTTCAGCTGTCTGCCTTTATCGGCGGCCTGTCTGACTTTGGTATCTACACATTCTGTTATACTGTGCTAAAATATACGGCACCTTTCTCAAACGTCGTCAGCGGTAGCTTAGGCGCAATTGTCAATTTTACCATTAATCGCTATTGGTCATTCAATAGCCGCGCACAATCTATCGGCAGCCAGCTCTGGAAGTTTATCATCGTAGTGCTGGGAAGCATAGGGCTGAAATCATTGGGAATACACATATTCGTCGATTTGATGCATTGGCATTTCCTGCTCTCGAAGCTAATTGTAGAGATTGTTGTTTCCCTAGGCTTTAATTTCACTTTACAGAAATATTGGGTGTTCAGAAAATAGAATAGATATATTTTGAAAGATAATCCGAAAAGTTAGCAATTGATATTGCTAGCTTTTTGTTATTAGGAATGAATCGGTTGTTTACTGTATTTGTCTTGAACCAGGGAGGGAAGGATTTAAGGATTGACAGGATCGGGCGTACGTTTCCTAAAAGATATATAATCGATCGCGTTATCCACCGCCATACCCGATCCTGCTCATCCCTGCATCCTTCCTTTCCTGGTTCAGACAAACGCCGAAAAATCAAAACTTCCTTTCTCCCCTCCTTCAAAGACCAACCCGAAAAAACAAAATCCCCCTTCTAAAACAAAGTTTCAAAGACAGCTCCCCAAGCCCCGCCACACAGCTCCGACGACTCAGAACCCTTGTTCTCCCAATACAGACCCCATACAGAACCCAATCAAGCCCGCTCGGCAAGGGCTCTGATAGGGGAGAGCAAGGTTCCTGCAAAAGCTCTGCCCCGAAGCAGGCCCCTTCCGGCACCCTTCCAATCCCCAATTTCTCCCCTGAGTCCCCCGCAACCGCCCTTTTAGCATCGTCTTTCGATAAATTATTGCTCACATTGCTAGCGAGTTACGCTGTCCCGCTAAAAATATTCGTTTGCAGGTCTTGGAAGTATGGCTATTTTGTCCCTATCTTTGCACCACTCCGCAAGGGAGGGACGGCCGAAACGGCCATGACATCGGGAAGGAAAGAGCAAGGAATCTGCTGCTGAAAAGCAAGAGATTTGGACCTCAAAAAAAGCCTCAAAAAATATTTTAAAATAAATTTTGGGAATTAAAAAAAAACCTTCTACCTTTGCAGTCCCAACTACGGGGAACGGCTGAGAGCGCAAGGCTCGAAGCTGATAAAACTGAAAGCTTGAGCGCCACGGAAACAAGGCGCACAACATAAGAAAAGCGGAAGCGAGATGCGGAAGCGAAAAGTTCTTTAAGAAATAATGATCATGTAGCGCAGCGAGTAGACGCAAGTCGAAAGTTGAACAAGAAGATTTTTTAAATCAATTCAACCAGATCGGAACCAGGGAAACAGATATTTAAATAAAGACAATTCTATTTATTATAAATAGTCTTGATCTTACACTTCATTTTACAATGGAGAGTTTGATCCTGGCTCAGGATGAACGCTAGCGGCAGGCCTAATACATGCAAGTCGAACGGGATCCATTTGTTAGCTTGCTAACAGATGGTGAGAGTGGCGCACGGGTGCGTAACGCGTGAGCAACCTACCCATATCAGGGGGATAGCCCGAAGAAATTCGGATTAACACCGCATAAGACTACGAGATGGCATCATCAAGTAGTTAAATATTTATAGGATATGGATGGGCTCGCGTGACATTAGCTAGTTGGTGAGGTAACGGCTCACCAAGGCGACGATGTCTAGGGGCTCTGAGAGGAGAATCCCCCACACTGGTACTGAGACACGGACCAGACTCCTACGGGAGGCAGCAGTAAGGAATATTGGTCAATGGACGGAAGTCTGAACCAGCCATGCCGCGTGCAGGATGACTGCCCTATGGGTTGTAAACTGCTTTTGTCGAGGAATAAACCTATCTACGTGTAGATAGCTGAATGTACTCGAAGAATAAGGATCGGCTAACTCCGTGCCAGCAGCCGCGGTAATACGGAGGATCCGAGCGTTATCCGGATTTATTGGGTTTAAAGGGTGCGTAGGCGGCACTTTAAGTCAGGGGTGAAAGACGGCAGCTTAACTGTCGCAGTGCCTTTGATACTGAAGTGCTTGAATGCGGTTGAAGACGGCGGAATGAGACAAGTAGCGGTGAAATGCATAGATATGTCTCAGAACACCGATTGCGAAGGCAGCTGTCTAAGCCGTTATTGACGCTGATGCACGAAAGCGTGGGGATCGAACAGGATTAGATACCCTGGTAGTCCACGCCCTAAACGATGATAACTCGATGTTTGCGATATACAGTAAGCGTCCAAGCGAAAGCGTTAAGTTATCCACCTGGGGAGTACGCCCGCAAGGGTGAAACTCAAAGGAATTGACGGGGGCCCGCACAAGCGGAGGAGCATGTGGTTTAATTCGATGATACGCGAGGAACCTTACCCGGGCTTGAAAGTTACTGAAGGATGCAGAGACGCATCCGTCCTTCGGGACAGGAAACTAGGTGCTGCATGGCTGTCGTCAGCTCGTGCCGTGAGGTGTTGGGTTAAGTCCCGCAACGAGCGCAACCCCTATGTTTAGTTGCCAGCATTTAAGGTGGGGACTCTAAACAGACTGCCTGCGCAAGCAGAGAGGAAGGCGGGGACGACGTCAAGTCATCATGGCCCTTACGTCCGGGGCTACACACGTGCTACAATGGATGGTACAGCGGGCAGCTACATAGCAATATGATGCCAATCTCGAAAAGCCATTCACAGTTCGGATCGGGGTCTGCAACTCGACCCCGTGAAGTTGGATTCGCTAGTAATCGCGTATCAGCAATGACGCGGTGAATACGTTCCCGGGCCTTGTACACACCGCCCGTCAAGCCATGAAAGCTGGGGGTACCTAAAGCATGTAACCGCAAGGAGCGTGTTAGGGTAAAACCGGTAATTGGGGCTAAGTCGTAACAAGGTAGCCGTACCGGAAGGTGCGGCTGGAATACCTCCTTTCTAGAGCCTGATTCCGGCTCGTCTGCGCAACATTTGATCGTTAAAACAAGAAACACATTAGAAGAAAGTACCTGCCCAGCGTAAGTTGGCATGGTATCTTGAGAAGATGAGAATTAAGCTAGTCCCGTAGCTCAGTTGGTTAGAGCACTACACTGATAATGTAGGGGTCAGCAGTTCAAATCTGCTCGGGACTACCATAAGACACACGATGGGGAATTAGCTCAGCTGGCTAGAGCACCTGCCTTGCACGCAGGGGGTCAACGGTTCGAATCCGTTATTCTCCACAAGTCATCGAAGATGACAGATGTGAGACATCAGACAACAGACAATAGAGCCCTTTACGGCGCCCTAGGTCTACGATCTAATATCTGACATCTATTATCTAGCGAAGACAAAGAGTTCTTTGACATATTGGAAGAAAAGAGACACAAGAGAAGACAACAGAAGCTTTTTCTACTTGTAGAACAAGCGAAAGCAACCTATCACTTAGCAAAAGGGGTGATAGTGTGAAGAAAGTAAATAAGGGCACACGGGGGATGCCTAGGCTCTCAGAGGCGATGAAGGACGTGATAAGCTGCGATAAGCTGCGGGGATTGGCAAATGCGATTCGATCCGCAGATTTCCGAATGGGGCAACCTAATATACTGAAGGTATATTGTATAATACGCGAACGCGCCGAACTGAAACATCTAAGTAAGCGTAGGAGGAGAAAATAATAATGATTTCCCAAGTAGTGGCGAGCGAACGGGAAAGAGCCCAAACCTATATTGTTACGGCAATATGGGGGTTGTAGGACCACGACATTGTACTGTGCTATGAACTGGAAGCAGGTGGGAAACTGCGCGATATGGGTGATAGCCCCGTACAGGTAAAGAATACAGGCATAGTGGTATCCTGAGTACCGCGGGACCGGAGAAATCCTGTGGGAATCTGCCAGCACCATCTGGTAAGGCTAAATACTCCTGAGAGACCGATAGTGAACCAGTACCGTGAGGGAAAGGTGAAAAGAACCTCGAACAGAGGAGTGAAAAGAACCTGAAACCGTGTGCTTACAAGCGGTCGGAGCGGAGCGATTCCGTGACGGCGTGCCTTTTGCATAATGAGCCTACGAGTTACTCTTGTCCGGCAAGGTTAATTGATTAAGTCAAGGAGCCGAAGCGAAAGCGAGTCTGAATAGGGCGCATAGTCGGATGAGGTAGACGCGAAACCTTGTGATCTACCCTTGGGCAGGTTGAAGGTGCGGTAACACGTACTGGAGGACCGAACCGATAAACGTTGAAAAGTTTCCGGATGACCTGAGGGTAGGGGTGAAAGGCCAATCAAACTGGGAAATAGCTCGTACTCCCCGAAATGTTTTTAGGAACAGCGTCGGCATTGAGTCTAGCAGAGGTAGAGCTACCGATTGGGTGCGGGGGAGTCAAATCCTACCAAATCCAGACGAACTCCGAATGCTGTTAGATATGGCCGGCAGTGAGGCTTTGGGTGCTAAGGTCCAAGGCCGAGAGGGAAAGAACCCAGACCATCAGCTAAGGTCCCTAAATGTAGTCTAAGTTGAACTAACGAGGTCCGGTTGCCCAGACAGCTAGGATGTTGGCTTGGAAGCAGCCATTCATTTAAAGAGTGCGTAACAGCTCACTAGTCGAGCGACCGGGCGTGGATAATAAACGGGCATCAAGATTACTACCGAAGCTATGGATTGCAATTTATTGCACTGGTAGGGGAGCATTCTATAGGGGGCGAATCCGCAAGGTGACTTGTGGTGGACTTTATAGAAAAGCAAATGTAGGCATAAGTAACGATAAGGCGGGTGAGAAACCCGCCCACCGAAAGACCCAGGTTTCCTGATCAACGCTAATCGGATCAGGGTTAGTCGGGGCCTAAGGCTCATCCGAAAGGAGAACGCCGATGGACAACGGGTTAATATTCCCGTACTGTTGATGACTGCGATGTGGTGACGGAGTAGTGACACTGCCGCGAACTGACGGAATAGTTCGTTGAAGGACGTAGGTATTGGACCGGTAGGCAAATCCGCCGGTCTAGCTGAAATCTGATAGTACAGCAAACCCTCGGGGGCGCTGATAGTGCAGGTAAGCAGACTTCCAAGAAAACCCGCTAAGCTTCAGGTTATCAACACCCGTACCGCAAACCGACACAGGTGGTCGAGGAGAGAATCCTAAGGTGCTCGAGTGAATCATGGCTAAGGAACTCGGCAAAATGGCCCTGTAACTTCGGGAGAAGGGGCGCTTCCTCCAGTGATGGAGAAGCCGCAGTGAAAAGGCCCAGGCGACTGTTTAGCAAAAACATATGGCTTTGCGAAATCGAAAGATGAAGTATAAGGCCTGACACCTGCCCGGTGCTGGAAGGTTAAGAGGGGATGTCATCCGCAAGGAGAAGCATTGAATCGAAGCCCCAGTAAACGGCGGCCGTAACTATAACGGTCCTAAGGTAGCGAAATTCCTTGTCGGGTAAGTTCCGACCTGCACGAATGGTGTAACGATCTGGGCGCTGTCTCAGCCATGAGCTCGGTGAAATTGTGGTATCGGTGAAGACGCCGGTTACCCGCAACGGGACGGAAAGACCCCATGAACCTTCACTATAGCTTAACATTGAAATTGGGTACAGGATGTGTAGGATAGGCGGGAGTATGTGAAGCGGTTTCGCCAGGAATCGTGGATACAACCTTGAAATACCGCCCTTTCTGTATTCGGTTTCTAACTCGGCTGTGCCGAGGACATTGTTTGGTGGGTAGTTTGACTGGGGTGGTCGCCTCCAAAAAGGTAACGGAGGCTTTCAAAGGTAAGCTCAGTACGCTTGGTAACCGTACGAGGAGTGCAATGGCATAAGCTTGCTTGACTGTGAGACCTACAAGTCGACCAGGGTCGAAAGACGGACATAGTGATCCGGTGGTTCTGTATGGAAGGGCCATCGCTCAAAGGATAAAAGGTACTCTGGGGATAACAGGCTGATCTCCCCCAAGAGCTCATATCGACGGGGAGGTTTGGCACCTCGATGTCGGCTCGTCACATCCTGGGGCTGGAGAAGGTCCCAAGGGTTGGGCTGTTCGCCCATTAAAGTGGCACGCGAGCTGGGTTCAGAACGTCGCGAGACAGTTCGGTCCCTATCTGTTGTGGGCGTTGGAAGTTTGAGTGGATCTGACCTTAGTACGAGAGGACCGGGTTGGACGGACCGCTGGTGAACCTGTTATGCCGCCAGGTGTACGGCAGGGTAGCTACGTCCGGGATAGATAAGCGCTGAAAGCATCTAAGTGCGAAACTAGCCACGAGATGAGACTTCCTTATAGGGTCGTTGTAGATGACGACGTTGATAGGTCATAGGTGTAAAGGTTGAGAGACCAAAGCCAAGTGATACTAATAGCCCGAAGCTTTCCAATGCAGATAGTCTGTTGTCCTCTCTCTTTTTGAATCTTTTCTTCCAATAACATGTCAATGTTGGTACTTGCAAAGTGCAGGTTCAACAATAAGATATTCAGGTGCCTATATCGGCGGTGTCCACCTCTTCCCATTCCGAACAGAGAAGTTAAGCCCGCCAGAGCCGATGGTATTGCCGTAACAGGTGGGAGAGTAGGTCGGCGCCTATTTTTATACGAAAAGCTCGTTATCGAAAGATGACGGGCTTTTTTGTTGGTCTAGATTTTAGATGTTAGACATGAGATATTAGAGTAGGGCGCGGATATGGCGCCTTTTTTTTGTGGGTTGTTTTTGCTTGAAAGACGGATTGATAAGGAAAGATGATCTTTTGAGTTGTTTTTGCTTGAAAGGGAAGGAGTAGTAAAGAAAGATGATCTTTTGATCTTTTGATGTTTGTCTTGAACCAGGAAAGGAAGGATTTAAGGATTGGCAGGATCATGGTAATCTTTCAATCCTTCCTTTCCTGGTATTCAGACAGCTCTACCCAGTATCTATGTCTAATATCTGACGTCTTGAGCCGCCATACTCTAATGTCTTATTTCTAATGTCTATTATCTAATAGGAATTTTTGAAATGCAATTTTCCTCTTATACTAAATTATCCAATTCTTTACCTATTCTGACTATTTCGTCCAATTAAGCGTTGGTTTTTAATGATTGAGGTATATTTTCAATATATTGTATCCTGATTGAATTGGATATTTTTTGATATAGTAAAAGCCATTTTTGCGACGGCGACAACTCTAGTTGTTAATCCTACGTATTGACTGGAAGATGCTTTTTCTTCATATCTATTAAACCTATATTGCTCTTTATGAAAAACCTATTATTCCTTTTAGCATTGTTTATTTGTGTGGCCGAAACTTATGCCCAACGTCTCCCGCTCGCAGATTCCGCATTCGTTACCAAGCATCAAATTACTGCAAACGGGCAAAAATTTCCCTATTCCGCAAAAACGGGTACACAGCCTGTATGGGATGCCAATGGGAAAGTATTAGCGACTGTTCATTATACCTACTACACCCGTGATGATATCAGCAATAAAAGCAAACGACCGTTAGTTATTTCGTTTAATGGTGGTCCAGGGTCGGGGTCGGTATGGATGCATTTAGCATATACCGGCCCACGTTTACTCAATATTGATGATGAGGGATACCCATTGCAGCCATATGGTGTTAAAGAGAATCCATATACTATTCTTGATGTTGCTGATATCGTGTATGTTGATCCTATCAATACTGGCTACTCACGCATCTTAGATGAGAAAGCAGACCGTTCCTTATTTTTCGGAGTTAATGCTGATATCAAATACCTCGCTGAATGGATTAATACCTTTGTGACACGCAATAACCGTTGGGCATCCCCTAAATACTTGATTGGAGAAAGCTACGGTACTACTCGTGTTTCTGGATTGGCTTTAGAGTTGCAAAATGCACAATGGATGTATCTCAATGGTGTTATCTTAGTATCACCGACAGACCTAGGCTTAAAACGCGAAGGAGCTGTTGCTAAAGCGAATGTATGGCCTTATTACACTGCCGCGGCATGGTTCCATAAGCGCCTTTCTCCGGATCTTCAGAACAGAGACTTGGAAGAGTTATTACCCGAAGTGGAGAAATTTACACTCGATGAATTATTGCCGGCAATTGCAAGAGGCTCCAGTTTATCGGCCAATGATAAAAATGCTTTAGTTAAGAAAATGGCGAGATACTCCGGACTTTCCGAAACCATTATTGCTCAGAACAATCTGGATATCCCAACATCCTTGTTTTGGAAAGAGTTACTGCGTGATAAGGGACAAACAATAGGCCGATTAGACTCTCGATATTTAGGAATAGATCTACGTGATGGAGGCGAACGACCTGACTATAATGCGGAGTTGACATCCTGGCTACATTCCTTCACGCCAGCCATAAATTACTATTACGCTAATGAGTTAAAGTACAACACCGATGTGAAGTACAATATGTTTGGTCCTGTACATCCTTGGGATCGTAGTAACGATAATACGGGCTTGAACTTACGACAAGCCATGGCAGCAAATCCATATCTTCATTTGATGGTGCAATCCGGATACTATGATGGTGCGACGGACTACTTCAATGCGAAATATAATATGTGGCAGATGGATCCTTCGGGAAAGCTTTCCTACCGTATGAGCTTTGTAGGCTATCGTAGCGGCCACATGATGTATCTTCGAAAAGAAGACCTGATTAAAGCGAATGAAGATATTCGCCAATTTATTAAAAAATCACTCCCAGCTGCAGATAAAGCTGCAAAATACTAGATATTATATAACTACCAGCCACTTATGGGGCTGGTTATTTTAATTTATATGATGCGTTATCAATATATTCTACTGTCCTTTTTTCTTCTCATCGGACATGCATATGCCCAAGACCTGCTCAATGATCATAAAGCTGTTTTGGAATTGCTTAAACAGGAAAAAGATAAAGCTGTTAAATCAGTGAAAGGAAGCTCTAAAGCATCCTTTAATGATTTAGGCAAGCTTTTAGATTTAGGAGAATGGAAGTTGGTTAATACGCACCTAAACAACAAGAGCGGCTTGTCCAAAGTCGAAGCAGCCCTGCTATTGGCAAAATATCACTGGCTCAATAATGACTTCGCGGCTAGCGAAAAGGCCGTGAAATCGCTTTCTAAGAAAGAGCAACAAGATTATCGGGTACAGCGAACTTTTGCACTCTTGGAAATCGAAGCTTGGGATTTAGAACAAGCCGAGAAGCAATGTTTAAGTCTCCTAAAAAGCCATCCTGAAGATGTTGAAACGAAGCTGATCCTAGGTCGTGCTTATATGCTCCAGAAGAAATATAAGGAAGCACTAGCTTTAGCGGACGACATGATCGCTAAACAACCAAAGGACGCCGCCGGATATTTCTTGAAAGCGGACGTATTCTTCTGGGATCAAAACCCTGAGGAGGCTGAGAAGGTACTTGTGCAGGGGCTAGCATTAAACCCTTTAAACGCTGATGCCCGTTTCTATTATGGCTACGCTATTTGGCGTCGTATCGATGCTCGACAGTTGAACGCGATGGTCGCTCAATGGGACATCGCATTAGCCATCAACCCCCTTCATTTCCAAACACATTGGCATCTGGGTAATGGACATACCAATCTAACCTTTGCTGACTATGTTGATGCTGATGAAAAAGCCATACGTGCGGCCCTAACTGCTGCTGAAGAGGATTTCACCGCAAATAGAATTGATCAGGCCTTACATACCATAAATAAAGTAAAAGAAGAGTATCCGACCTCCGTGCTTCCTCAAATGCACGAAGCATCACTATTGTATGGAGATTTCGACGCTGCAGATCGTTTTCAACGTTTGGAAAAGGCAGAGGACTTATTTCTCGATATTCTGAAGCGCAAAAAACATTATGGGCCTGCTCATAATGGTCTGGCGGCAGTCATCAAATCAAAGCGCATTCCATTTCTGAAAAGCTATCCGACGATCATGCAGGCGCTAAAAGCGCCGAAGATTTCCAATATGGAGGACTTCTTGGAGATATTCCCAGATGTTGCTTATTACCCTGGCGATGTGGCAAAAGGCATGGCATGGAATCAACTTTATACCTCGGTGGTTTACTTCCCATTCCTAGTCAAGCAACATCGGTTATTTGTTATTCCACCACTGCATGTTGATTTAGCACTGGCGATGAAAGCACCATACTTCCGTTTCAACTCAACGTTCGACAACCGACAATGGATGGATATCCGAGGAGTAGGCTCCGGTGCGGCGGCCATTGAATATGTAGAACGTGGAGCATTTGAAGAACGCAACGTCCTTCTGCATGAATATGTCCATCTTTTTCATGGAAGAGTATTGACCGACGAACAGAACAGACGTATCAAAGCGCTCTATTATCAAGCCATGGAGAAAGGGCTGACCTTGGATTATTATTCTCAAAATAATGAGTCTGAATATCTAGCGCAAACCTATCCTGCCTATTTTGAAAAAGTCAAAGTACACCCGTTAGACTTCAAGTCGATGAACACCCTATCAGACTTGCAGCAAAAAGATCCAGATATGTACAGTTTTTTGGATGATTTGATTGGCAGGGAAAGGGCATATCTGGCAGGCGATAAACAGGCAATGGCTTCCAATTGGTCGCAAGTCTATCTTAATCTTGCGGAAGAAGCCGCGAAGAACGATTATCGAGAAGCCTACAGGTTGCTTGATACAGCATTGCACTACGACAACAAATATCTTCCAGCTATTTTGGCTTATGCCAAGTTCCATACTGCAGAAGGAGAATTTGAAGCAGCCAAGAGCCGGATTGCACAAGCGAATGAGATAAATCCTAACTATGCACCGATCTATATGCTGACGGGGGATTTATTGATCGCTAGCCAACCTGAAGATTTGGAAGCACAAGCTGCCGCTTATACTCAGGGCTTCGATTTGGAGCAGGACTATATGGAAAAATCAAAGAATGCAGCCATTCTTCGAGAATTCTATTTCTCGCGCGGCGATTTAAACAAGGCTATACAAGTTGCCAAGACCTACGTCGCTAGCGGTTCTCAAATCTCCACATATTTACGAGATCGATTGAACGATCAGCGATCTTTTTACCATTGGCAATTGTCGCTGTTGGGATATCAGGATGCTGTGGATTCCTTAGCGTATTTATCATCACAGAGACCTCAGCATTACCCGCTTCGTATCCAGTATGCAGAAGCTCTATTAGCCAACGGAAAAGAAGATGAAGCAGTCAAGAACTTAAATGAGGTATATCGCACACTGCAGGCGTCACAGGTCAGTCGTCCCGAATTTGAATTGTTATTGGCGGAAGCTTTTTTCCAAAAGGGAGATCTAGTCAATACCGAACTTTATCTGGAGAAACTTATGGTTCGTGATGGCGATCCTGCGCGCCTTGATTATAACTACAATTTACGACTAGTAAGATTGCTAGCGAAAGCCGATAAGACAGCGAAGGCAGCCTTATTCTATCAAAAACTGCCGAAAGAAAACGGTTTATTATCGCAGAGTGCAGACTTCGCGACACAAGCCTGGCTTGCTTTTCATCAGAACGAATTAGAAAAAGCAATTAGCTATGCTACGCAAGCGCTGGACCTGTATGCCTACAATATAGAAGCCTTCAAACTTTTGACACAAATCAGTAAAAAACAATCAAAAGTGGAAAATATTTTAACGAAATACCGGAGCAATATGGTAATTCAACCAAAATTATAGCATTTTTATCTTTTTAACTTATTTATATGAATATATACGAATTAATATCTATAGGATTATATATGTTACTGATGATTCTCATCGGTCTTTATTCCTATAAAAAATCAACCAGTAACTCCGACGAGTTCCTTATCGGTGGGCGTAAAATGGGAGCTGCCGTAACGGCACTTTCAGCTGGTGCTGCTGATATGAGCGGCTGGTTGTTAATGGGGCTGCCTGGCGCAATGTATCTCTCCGGTCTGTCTGCCTCCTGGATAGCCATTGGGTTAACTATTGGTGCCTTCCTGAACTATGTTATTGTTGCACCTAGGTTGCGCGTGTACACCGAAGTCGCTAAAAATGCGATCACATTGCCGGTCTTCTTCGAAAATAGATTCCATGACAAAACACAATTACTGAAGATCGCTTCATCCGTGTTAATCTTAGTGTTCTTCACCTTGTACACCTCTGCAGGAATGGTGTCTGGTGGGCGTTTGTTCGAGTCGGCTTTCAATATGGACTATTATACAGGTCTGTTCGTTACTAGCTCTGTCGTCGTGCTCTATACATTCTTAGGAGGCTTCCTAGCGGTAAGTTTAACAGATTTTGTACAGGGCACTATTATGGTGCTTGCGCTGGTTATTCTTCCTATTGTCGTTATCACGCAGATCGGTGGATTGTCTGATACTCTCGATATTATAGAGAATAAGAATAGCAATTACCTTGATCTATTTAAAGGAACAACAACCATATCGATACTATCCTTAATGGCATGGGGCTTAGGCTATTTCGGTCAACCCCATATCCTGGTTCGCTTCATGGCCATCGAGCATGTCAAAGATATACCGAAGGCACGTAATATTGGTATCAGCTGGATGATCTTTACGGTTGGAGGTGCCATGTTGGTTGGTCTTTTCGGAATTGCCTACTTGCAGAAGTTTGACCTCGCAGCCATGCAGCGGTTCGACGGTTCGAAAGAAGTAGCAGAAACAATCTTTATCCATTTGTCCAGAGTCCTGTTCCACCCCTTAATCGGAGGTTTTCTATTGTCAGCTATATTGGCCGCTGTGATGAGTACCATATCCTCGCAATTGTTGGTGACATCGAGTTCGATGACGGAGGATATCTACAAAACCTTTATCAATAAAAACGCGACGCCAAAGAGCATGCTCATCATGAGCCGTATTTCGGTTTTGATCGTCGCTATCATTGCCTTATTGCTATCGTTAAATCCAAAGGACAGCATCCTTAATCTTGTGGGTAATGCGTGGGCCGGATTTGGAGCAGCATTTGGACCATTAATTATCCTTTCACTATTATGGAAAAGAACAACAGCTATAGGCGGATTGGCGGGCATGTTAGTCGGTGGTGCCGTCGTATTAGCATGGGTTTATGTTCCGCATAATTACAAAGAAGTATATGAAATGATACCAGGATTTATTCTTAGCTTCTTAACCATCATCGTGGTATCCCTGCTAACGAAACCTGTGAGCAAAGAAATCGAAAAGGAATTTGATGAGGTTGCTAGTATAGTAAAGAATAACTAATCAAATAACAAATATCCGCTAAGGTATATTCGGTTCGATTGTGAAATCTTCTTTAAGAAGGTTCATCAACGAATCTTTCGAATAGCCCTTAGCGGATCTCATTTCAATATCGATATATTCGTCGTCGACTTGGTATCGGTTTGGACCATAAAGGGAATCAATGACCTGGCTTAGCGGATACTGCCGTACATTTAGGTTAAAAAGACTATCTGAATTCTCCCGAACAAAGAAAAGGGCTTGCGTAGTATCCCTGAATTGGGAAACATTGATCTCTAAGTCAATGTTGTCATTATGAATCTTGGTTACCGGATTTTTAAGCAATATGATCGTGCCGATAAGCGAGAAGATGAATAAATTCCAAATTCCATAGAAAGCCCAACTGTAAACAAAACCTAAGCGAACCCTGATAAAAGAAAATACTAAGCCATCCACGAGATTGGAGGATACAAGCAATACCCCTAAAAAGTAAAATAGCAGATTGGCGTTTTCAAAGTTGAAAAGATGGGCAAGCCCGTATAAGAATACCGAACTATAGAGCAACCATCGATAATTCTTTCTATACGTATTATGGGAGATAACAAAGCGGTAGTACCGCTTATATTTCAGAAAATAACGGAAGATAAATTCTTCGATTAAAGGAGCAAAGACAACTGCTGAAATCATGTAAAAGATTGCCTGTTCATCCGTATCGCTCTTCTTGGTAAAGACAGGGTCCAAATATTGCACTAGATATTGCAAGGGCAGGATGATCGCTAGGATCAGAACCTTGAATAAAAATAAAGTGGAAAATACCTTGCTATAGGTGTCACTATGATAGGCTATTAACTTCCTGTCGGAAGGGTGTAATACGAAACTCCAAAAATGTTGAAGTATCTTCAGCATGCAGTTCTTTGTTTTTCTGGTTTGGTATCGCAAAGATATCAAAAAAATCAGCCCGCTAATCATAAAATGACCCAAATATTTACCTAGTAGTAAATATTTGGGTCTAATTTATTTAGTTTTTACCGACTGAGAAAGTTAAAAACTGATGCTGTTAGTTTCGCAGAGGAGTTACCTTGTATCCTTTTTTCTTCAATAAATTGATCACACCTTTCTCCCCAACTAAATGGCCAGCACCAACTGAAAACAAACTCGCCTTTTCATTCATGATGGTTGGCATCTTTTCTACCCAAGCTTCGTTGCGTTTGTCCAGCAATTCGACTAATTTCTCTTGGCTCATATAGTTTGAAGTTTCTTTAAATAGATTGCCTAGGGTCTGTAAATCCTCTTTAAAGTAGGCGTCAAACATGGTTTTTGCCATCGCTTTTTGCTGGTCCATTGTTAATAAGAATTGATATATTCCCTCTGCGTCGATCATGGAATTCATCAAACCGAACTGAAAATCTACCGTTTCTAACTCTGCAACAGGCTTTCCTTTTGCTTCTTCCAATTTCAGTAGTTCGGTTTCCATACCTTTCACGGCTGTTGGATCGGAACATGAAAAAGTGTATAAGGTCAAAAGCGAAATCACGCCCGCCGGCGACATGGCATCCAAGTACAGCGGCGGCAAATTTCGAGAAGTCAATATACTATCCATCACATGTCTTTTTGCCGGGTCGAAGCCTTCGAAGTAGCTAGGATCTGGCTTTAGGTAATTTCCCATGGCAGCGAGGTTCTCCTGCTTGCTGATGTCTAGCTCGAACACCAACTGCTCGACTTTGCCAAGCGCTGCTTTTGCGTTTTCATTCATTCGAAAATCCTCCTCACAAGCCATATGGATGGTGCCGAATAAATAAGAGTCTTTTTTTAATCCATTGCCGGATACTTTCCATACCAAACTGTTCGTCTGTGCAGATAGGGGTAGTAAGTAAAAACAAGCAATTAATAGGGTTAGAATTCTATACATATAAAAATAGTTTTTGTGTGCTTAATTATAATTTCTCAAAGACGAGCTTGCTTGCTTTTCCTTTTTCAAAATACAGGCGATGCGTATTTTTAACGAAATCACTCTCTTTGGCTTGATAAATATCCATGAAATTATTCGGATTTCGATCTACTAATGGAAACCAGCTGTGCTGTATTTGCACCATAACCTTATGACCTTTCTTAAACGTATGGGCTACATCCGGAAGATTAACTTTTACCTGCGTTACTTGATTCGGCGTGAAAGGCTCAGGCTCACTAAATGAATTTCTGAATTTTCCGCGCAATACCTCGCCACGGACTAACATTTGATAGTTTGGCATGACCACATCCTTGCTGATGGGAGAACTAACCGAACTGGTATCCGGATAAACATCAATGACCTTCACGATAAAGTCTGCGTCCGTTCCTGTCATCGAAACCCATAGATCCGCGGTCACCGGCCCCGCCATGGTTAGATCTTCTTGGAGTACCTCTGTTTCAAAAACCATCACATCCGGACGGTTGGCTGCAAAGCGTTGATCAGCGATCATATATTCGCGCGTGCGGCTCACGATGATTCCCTCTTGCGATGGGACAGGCTTGTTTGGATCGCTATGGTATTCGATAAAAGGATCGCCTTGTTGCGGACTGTCGGACAGTTTACCATCTGCAGACAGGTAGAGTTCATCCTTCACCACATCTTTTGGTGGCCATTGCGAAAAATGCTGCCATTCATTCGATCCTGAAAAATAGATATTCGCTTCTGCGGGATCGAACGATCCGATACCCTTGAGATGGTATTCAAAGAACGGTTTTTCAAACTTCTGCTGATAGGTAAGGCTTGTTTTTTCACCGAATCTTATATCTCCAAACGAATCGCCCTCCGACCGTACCCAACCTCCGTGGAACCACGGTCCCATCACCAAAATATTGTTGTTCTTCTTATTTCTTTGCTCAATCTGCTTGTAGGTTTCGAACGCTCCATAGGTATCCTCCGCATCGTATAATCCACCCACAACCATAACGGCAGGTTTAACGCTATTTAGATGCTGTGTAATCGTACGACTCATCCAAAAGGTATCCAAGGTGCTGTGCTTGGCTAAATTGTCCCAGAACTTCACGGTATGGCTTAAGTACTTTTCTTTCAAACCCGATAGCGTCGGGTTGTCCATGAAGAATTTATACATATCCTTTGAGGGTAGCTCAAATCCTTCCGGACCTTCTTTATCCGTAATGGGTTTCGGACGCGGCGCGTCGAAAATATACATAAAGCGAAACGCATCCGCAAGGAACAGCGCCCCGCCATGGTGGAAGTCATCTCCGATGAACCAATCGGTTACTGGCGCTTGTGGCGATACAGCCTTTAGGGCAGGGTGCGAACCGATCAAGCTTGCCGTGGCATAGAATCCCGGATAGGAAATGCCATACATACCGACCTTCCCATTGTTTCCTTTTACATTTTTCACCAACCAATCGATCGTGTCCCAGGTGTCGGTGCTCTCATCGATTTGATGTCCGTTTTCTTTCGTTCTGGTTGGGCGGATATCTTCAAACTCGCCTTCGCTCATCCACTTGCCGCGCACATCTTGATACACGAAAATATAGCCGAGTTCCGCCATTTCCGGGAAACTGCCTAAACTCTTTTTGTATTCATTCTCGCCGTAAGGAGCAACGGTATAGGGCGTGCGGTTGATCAGAATAGGGTATTTCTTCGATTTATCCTTCGGCGTATAGATGGCGGTGAACAGTCGCTTTCCATCGCGCATCGTGATGTATTTTTCCGTCTTATCGTAGTGTTGTTTTACATAGTCTGCAGTTTTCTCCTGAGCGATGGCAGTGATAGCCACAAATAGCCAAAGAAAACAGCATAGTAAGGCATTTTTCATTTTTCGGTATAATTTGTTGTTAGCGTGAAAATAGCTATTTTTTATGTCTTTTATTGATTAATTTCGGAGATAACAAAAACATATCCTATGAGTATTAAAGATGGATTTCTAGTAGAACTAGAACGCGAAACCAATAGTACCCGTCGTATTATCGATCGTTTGAAAGATGAAGATCTTGCATTTAGACCGCATGAAAAGTCTATGTCCTTGGGCGCATTAATAGGGCATGTCGTGGAGCTGCACAACTGGGTTGCAACAGCATTGACCAAGAATGATTTCAACCTGCAAACAGATTATAAGCCTTTCAAGCCGTCGACCGTAGCAGAGCTTAAACAGGCGTTGGACGAAGGTTACAAAGCGAATGAGCAAACGCTTAATACTTTCCCAGAAGATGAATGGTTCAAAACTTGGACTATGCGTGTTGGGGATTATGTGATCGGCGAAATGCCTAAACTAGGTGCCCTTCGTTTTGTTATCAACAACCACCTGATCCACCACCGCGGTCAGTTGACCGTATATCTACGTTTGTTAGATATTCCGGTACCGGGACTTTATGGCCCGTCTGCAGACGAACAAAAATAAAACGAGAGACTAGTCTACGATAAGGTAGCTTCAATCTACTACCAAATTAAACCCCTATCATAGCCCTTTCCAAGCGGTTCTGATAGGGGTTTGTATTGGGTTTGAAAGGGCTAAGTGTAAAACGAGTCTCGAAAAGAGATGGATGTACTACCATACTTTTGTATCATGAAGGCAGAGGCTGGGTTTTCATCAACTTCTGTTTTTCGTATGTGCTTCACTTCTAGACCCATCAAAAACGCGCATCCCTCTTGCCGCTTCGATAGAAGTTTGAAAGTTTTTATGATCCGAACTTACATATTATTTATAAATTATCTCTTTGTAAACCAAATGATTAGAATGTTATTTCATTTTTCATGGATTTTTCATGTAATGAAAGGGCCGTTCATCTTGTCTTGTATATAAACGCTACGAAAATTATGAATCAAGAAACCTTTAAAAATACAGTATTCGTCCTTAAGGATAAGCTGTATCGCTTTGCGAATAGGTTTCTTGCCCATGAAGAGGATGCGTTTGACTTAGTACAGGAACTGATGTTAAAGCTATGGGAAAAGCGATCAGATTTGAGTCATGTCGATAATATGGAAGCATTTGCGATGAGCACGCTGAGAAACATGGCCTTGAACAAGATTGAAAGAGCAGGCAGGCAAGCGAAATACTTAAATGAGGTGCCCGCTGATATTCAAGTTGAGCGATACCCGGCGCTAACACAGGAACTTATATTGAAATACATTGATGCTCTGCCCGAGAAGCAACGCATGGTCATGTATTTAAGAGATGTAGAGGAATATGAAATATCGGATATTTCCAAACTCTGCCAAATAGATGAAAACGCCGTTCGCGTGAATCTGTCTAGAGCGAGACAGTCTGTGCGAGCGAGCTTAACAAAGGTATTCGATTATGAAGAAAGAAGAATTGGATCAATTAAGAGCTAAATATCTGCAAGGGGAAACATCGCTGGAGGAAGAGCGCTTATTGAAGGAGCATGCTGATGATGCTTTCTTTGGAGGACTTAAGGAGCCATCCGGAAAGATGGATTGGGATTTCGAGGCCTTTATGGAAGCTACGACTGTGGAAGAGGGGGTGAAGGACGCGCGGGTAGTCAATTTGCCAAAACGTATCATCACGATCACGAGCATAGCGGCTTCGTTGCTGATTGGCTTCCTGATTTTCCGCCCGAAAGATGATGTCGTGCAGCCAATTAATCAGAAGCAGATCGCGGAGCATAGCGTAGCTGATAATACGACAGCAAATGCTGAAACTCTGCAGCAAGTTCAGCCAGAGACAATAGAAGTTACGGAGCCGAAGCGAGAAAAAGCTGTTGTTGCATCTGTTCCTGTGTCGAAGAGACGCCCGCAAAGCTCGTCCAGGAGATCAGTAAAAATGGAAATGGATAAATCCTCGACAGAAGTAGAAGAGGGGCTGTACGTGGAGGTAAATGGTGTAAGAATCTACGATGAGCAGAAGGCACTAGAGATTACGGAAACGGCATTGAGTTTAGCAACCAGCAATCTGAAACGTGGTGTTGCGGGGCTGGAGAAAATAAAGCATTTGAATATAGAAATCTAAGAAAGTGAAGATATGAAAACGATCATGTTAATCTGCGCCCTGCTTTTCGCGGGCATCGCACAGGCACAGGTCTCAAAACTGGATGATATTTTTGAGCAATACAAAGAACAGAAGGGGGTAACCAGCATCAAGATCGGTAAGCCGATGTTTAAGATGTTGAACAAAATGAACATCGACGATGCGGATCTGGAAACGATCAGACCTTTATTCAGCAAAATAAATTCGATCAAGATGCTGATTGTTGAGGGTTCTCAACCGACGTTGAAAAACGCTGTCAATAATGCGGTCGACAATCTTAAGTTTGAAGAGCTGATGGTGGTGAATTCGGAGGGCAATAAGATTAAGTTCCTGGCGAAATCTGTAGAAGGCGATTTATTGAATAACCTGCTCTTAAGCATTGTTTCTGATGAGGATACCATCTTTATGATTCTAGACGGTGCCATGAGTTATGACGATATCAACAACCTAGTGAATAAAAACGATTAAAAAACCACGCATTATGAAAAGAGGAATAGGATTTATTGTAGCCGTTTGCATAGGATTATTATTGCAAAGCTGTTTTGTGAAAACCAGCCCGAATATGGCCTTTATCCATAAAGGTGATATCAGTCGCGATGCGGAAGTCGTATCCGTCAAAGTTCCGGGCATTTTAATGCGGACGTTTATCCTCGGCGAGCTGCGGGAGATGAAGGAGGAGGACCCGATGTTGGCGATGGCTTTAAAGAAAATAAAAAGCATCAAGCTTACAGCGATCGAAGGGGAGAAGGGACATCGCTTGCATGAGCGGTTCACGAACTACCTTGCCGATCAGCAATTCGAGGAACTGATGAGTATCTACAGCGACGGCGCTAAAGTGAGCATCAATACCTTGACTAAAGGCGACCGTATTAAAAAGATTATGCTGGGAGTTGTTGATAATGAAGATCAGGTTTTTATTGAACTCAAATCGAATATGAGCCTTAGCGAGCTGAATCAATTGGTCGATCATTACGAGACGACCAAAGGCAAGGAGAAAAAAGATAAAAAGAAATCTAAATCGGAAGATTTAGCATTTGCAAAATAGATATTGTTTCAATGTTTAGTTAAGAAGAGGTCGTTCGCCAGAGCGGCCTCTTCTTTTTAACTAAATCTAGCTAGTCTCTTGGGCAGATATAGCTTATACGAAAAAAGGAGCGACCTCATGCGATCGCTCCTTTTTCAATATTGTTTGGCTTTGGAATTATTTAGCTAATTCTTCAGCGATTGCTTTTCCAATTTCAGCAGGAGATTCTACTACACGGATTCCGCACTCACGCATGATTTGCATTTTTGCAGCAGCAGTATCATCCGCACCACCAACGATTGCACCAGCGTGTCCCATACGGCGTCCCGGAGGCGCTGTTTGACCTGCGATGAAACCTACAACTGGCTTAGTACCGTTTTCTTTAATCCAACGTGCAGCCTCAGCTTCCATGCCACCACCGATCTCACCAATCATGATGATACCTTCAGTTTCTGGATCGTTCATTAATAATTCTACAGCTTCTTTAGTAGTTGTACCAATGATAGGGTCACCACCAATACCGATCGCTGTTGTGATTCCTAATCCTGCTTTCACAGTTTGATCTACGGCTTCGTATGTTAACGTTCCTGATTTAGAAACAACACCTACTTTACCTTTTTTGAAGATAAAGCCTGGCATGATACCAATCTTCGCTTCTTCAGCAGTGATGATTCCAGGACAGTTAGGGCCAATTAAACGAGAGTTTTTGTCGCTCAAGTAAGATTTTACTTGAATCATATCTTTAGTAGGGATACCTTCAGTGATACAAACGATCAATGCGATTCCTGCAGCAGCAGCTTCCATGATTGCGTCCGCAGCGAATGCTGGTGGAACAAAAATAATAGATACGTTAGCACCTGTGGCATCAACAGCGTCTTGTACGGTGTTGAATACCGGACGGTCTAAATGAGATTGACCACCTTTTCCTGGTGTAACACCACCAACTACGTTTGTACCGTACTCAATCATTTGAGATGCATGATAAGTACCCTCGTTACCGGTGAAACCTTGAACGATTACTTTAGAATCTTTATTTACTAATACACTCATTTTGTCTTATTTTTTGCAACGCAAATCTACTATTTTGAACTGACTTCTAAAAATCAACTCGCTATCTATTTTGCTATTTCTTAATAAAGTTTAGTTTATTTACTAAATCCCACAAGACAATTCCTATCGTTACAGAAACATTGAAGGAATGTTTGGTGCCAAATTGTGGTATTTCCAGGCATCCGTCGGATGCAGCAATTACTTCCTCTTCGACGCCATGCACCTCATTTCCAAATACAATAGCAATCTTTTCGTTTTCTGCGGGCTGGAAGGTTTCCAGGGAGATAGACTTGTCCACTTGTTCGATAGAATACACTTTATAGCCTTCTGACTGCAGCGTTTTGATAGCGTCTAGGGTTTGTTTGTGATATTCCCATACGACCGACTGTGTGGCTCCTAGTGCTGTTTTTTCGATTTCGCGGTGTGGGGGAGTCCCCGTAATTCCACATAGAAGAATTTTTTCTACAGCGAAGGCATCTCCGGTTCTGAAAGCCGAGCCGACGTTGTGCATGCTGCGAACACTGTCTAAAACGATAACCAAAGGGGTTTTATCTTGATTCTTAAATGTTTCTACGTCAACTCGATTGAGCTGATCCATCGATAATTTTTGCATGTACAAAGATAAGGATTTGGAAAACTTTAAAAATGATTTTGAATATTAGTTTTTAGATGTTATTTTTGCAGTCCGAAATTAAATATAAAAAGATTAAAATATATAGCTAAGAGAAATGGCAAATCATAAATCAGCGATCAAAAGAATTAGAGCTAACGCTGCGAAGCGTCTAAGAAACCGTTACCAAGCAAAAACAACTCGTAACGCGATCAAAAAATTACGTCTTACAACAGATCCAGAAGAGGCGAAAGCATTATATCCACGCGTGGTTTCTATGCTAGATCGTTTGGCAAAGAAAAATGTAATTCACAAGAAAAAAGCAAACAACAACAAATCTAAATTAGCGAAGTTCGTTAATAAGTTAGGTTAATCTGTAGCTTTTTCCTAAAAGATATATAGGGATGTGAAAACATCCCTTTTCTTGTTGGATAGGATTTAGAGGTTAGATATTAGATTTAAGACATTAGATATTAGACTTAAGACGTTAGAGTATGGTCTGAATACGCTAATGTCTTTTTTATTTAGGGGTGTTAAGATCCTGCTCATCTTATTATCCTTTTTTTCCTGGTTCAGATGTTTCTGTTGTGAAAGGGGGGGTGTGTGGAGTAGGAAAGGGAGGAAAGTTTGTTTTGAACCAGGAAAGGAAGGATGCAAGGATTGACAGGATTTTACGTCATTGGTCTAACTACTAAATACTAGCTACTAACTACTAAAAAAAGAGTATGCAGGTAGCCCGCATACTCTAATGTCTAATGTCTAAAATCTAATATCTAACGCGAAGTGTTCAATATTTGCTTCACTGCTGTTTCCAGCTTGCTTTTATCTCCTTTGTAGTTGCTTAAATCAAATAATTCTACTTTTCTGAAGTCGATAGGGTGGCTTTCGCTTTGTAGATAGATAAATCCTCCGTCTAGCAATTTGCCGTCAACTTTTTGTTTAGGGTCGTAGTTGTCTACATTCTTGCCGCCGATTTGCGGTTTGTTGTATTCTAATACGACTTTGCCATCTAGTACGTGTTGGATTAGAGAGTCGCCTAATACCACGAACTCTGCTGTTACCCATTGGTCGCCATGGTAGGTTTTTGATGTTGAGCTAAGGCAATGTGGGGTGAATAGTTTTTCTTTGATGACGACATTGGTGCCGGGAGTACATAGATTGGAGTTCGTTCTTTCGTTCTTGCCGTCTCCACCTAATAGTTGTCCTTCGATAGAAATAGGGAAATCCTGATCTTTTAGCATGGTCTTAGGATCTTGACCGTGCAGCATTGCGCCACTGTTTCGCCATGCCCAGCCTTCGCCACCTTTAGTTTGCTCGTCTACAAAACGATATTCTAGGCGTAATACATAATAGCTGAAAGGCTTGTTATAAGCGAGGTGGCCGTATTGCTGATTGAAATTGTCGTATCCGTCGTATCTTACTTTTAATAGACCGTCTTCGACACGGAAAGTACTGGCATAGTTGTCTCCAACTTCGTGCAATCTTATTTTCGGCGTCCAGTCCTTCATGTCTTTTCCGTTGAACAACTGTATCGCTTTTGGCGTTTTAACTGGCTTGTTGCTTATCTGAGCTTGGCTTCCACATGCGCATAGCAGCCCTAATGCTAAGCCTAGGGTTAGGGATCTTAACTTCATCTTTATTCGGGATTATAATAGTAAGTTTCTATTTTTTACATACTCGCTTGGGCGCACGCCGATTACCTTATTGAAGGTATTGCTGAAGGTCGGAAGACTATTATAGCCAACGCGTAGAGCCACTTCATTAACGCTCAGTTTTTCGTCTAGCAATAGTTTTAAGGAGGTCAGCATGCGTAATATCGTAAAATACTGGATGTACGACATGTTTAGTTCTTTCTGGAACAATCGCGCCAGCGTACGCTCGCTGATATCGAAATGCTCCGCTAAAGATTTAAAACTGATGTTCTCGGAGATGTTCTGCTCGAGGTAATTTACGATCTGCTTTAGCTTGTCGTTTTTCGGATAGGGAAGTGCTAGTGGGAGTTCTGCCGGAGAGATCTCGGGTAGAATCAGCTTGAATGCCTTCGCTATCGAAAACTTAGGTTCCTCTTCCGGGAAGATATTGCCATTCCATCGGTTCGTAAACATGATCAGCTCGTTCAATAAGTCGCTAACAGGATAGATATTGATCTTCTCGAAGAATGCTGTATCTGTTTCGAAGGGAGGGAAGTATAGGTTTCGCATTACGACTTGAGGTCCGCTCGGGTGAATGCTATGTTTTACACCGGCAGGAATCCAGATATAATGGCGTGCTGGAAGAAAGTACGATTTGTCAGGAGTTTTTAAGAATACGACACCACCTTCAGTGTATAGAAATTGTCCTTTTTTGTGGTAATGTTCCGTAACGTGGTGTTCGCCCATTACGGCATGATGACAGTAGATGCTATGGTCAAAGGTGTCTACTTCTGTCAAGTAATATTTGTCAACATATTCTTTATGCATCCAGGGAAATGTATTTATGAGATATAAATTTCAAGTTTTTTATTGATATATGCAAAAGATGGAGTGTTGAAGCCTTTAAATGTGAGTGTAAACCCACTGAAATTTATGATTTGCGTCATGAACATATCCTGATTTCCTTCGTATATTTACTGCGTAAAGCTTCCGCGTTCTAGTCGCCTATGTTAATAATCGTTTGTTTATTAGGAATTTACTGTGGTTTTATGCGTTCTGATATACTGGTTAGTAATTGGTTACTTTTTTTGTGTACCAAATAATTAACTGTCTAATATGGATAATTTTAAAAATAAAATATTGATTAATATTGCCACGCCTTGACAATAGGCGTCTAATTGTAAAGAAATGTTAGAAAGAATTCGTTTAGAAAGACTAAAAGACAAAGTTACTACGGCCGAAGAGGCGGTGAAACTTATTGAGGATGGCATGGTTGTCGGATCGAGCGGTTTCACAAAAGCTGGAGATAGTAAGGTCGTTCTTCCTGCATTGGCAGAGCGAGCAAAGACTGAAAATATAAAGATTACCCTAATGACCGGCGCGTCTTTAGGTCACGGTACGGATGGTAAGTTGGCGGAAGCTGGCGCATTGAAGAAACGCATGCCTTTCCAGGTAGATCCTGTACTTCGTAGCAAGATTAATTCAGGTGAGGTTCTTTTTATCGATCAGCACCTTAGCGAGAGTGCGGAGTTGTTGCACAATAA
The DNA here is from genome assembly GCF_008274825.1 of Sphingobacterium hotanense. Taxonomy (NCBI): domain Bacteria; kingdom Pseudomonadati; phylum Bacteroidota; class Sphingobacteriia; order Sphingobacteriales; family Sphingobacteriaceae; genus Sphingobacterium; species Sphingobacterium hotanense. Next base: position 3,569,570 of record NZ_CP030848.1, on the reverse strand, counting down.
AAACCTTCCGGATGTTGATATTGCTGTTATTGAGGTGGCATATATCGATAGAGACGGTAGTATCATTCCGACCACTTCGGTAGGTAACTCAGTGACCTTTGCTTCTTTGGCAAAGAAGGTCATTTTGGAGATCAATACATCCATTCCTGAAGATGTATATGGTATTCATGATATCTATCAGGCTGAAGATTACCCACATCGTAATGTTATTCCAATTGTTGCTCCGTGGAACAAGATTGGTCGCAAGACTATCCCATTGAATCCGGATAAAGTTGCTGCCATCGTATTTACTGATAAACATGATAGCCCGGCGGATATTGCGGAGCCTGATGCTAAAACATCGGCTATCGCAAAACATATTCTCGAGTTCTTCGAAGAAGAGGTTCGTCTAGGACACTTAACAGATCGTTTATTGCCGATCCAAGCCGGAATTGGTAAAGTAGCGAATGCGGTGTTGACCGGCTTTAAACATAGCAATTTCTACGACTTGACGATGTTCTCGGAAGTGTTGCAGGATAGTACATTCGACTTGATCGATGCTGGTAAGCTATGTTTTGCATCAGCGTCTTCTGTAACAGTATCTCAGGCTTGTTATGAGCACGTATTCGGAAACTTGCAACGCTATAGAGATAAGTTTGTATTGCGTCCGCAGAATATCTCGAACACACCGGGGCTTATTCGTCGTTTAGGAATTATTGCCATCAACACAGCGATTGAGTTTGATATCTATGGAAATGTCAACTCGACGCACATCGGCGGTACGAAGATTATGAACGGTATTGGTGGTTCCGGAGACTTTGCTAGAAATGCTTACTTGAGTATTTTCGTGACACAGGCTGCTTCTAAAGAGAATAAGATCTCGCATATCTTGCCGATGGTGTCTCATACAGACCATACAGAGCACGATGTCGATATTCTAGTTACCGATATAGGTTTGGCAGACTTAAGAGGCCTAGCGCCTCGCGAACGCGCGCAAAAGATTATTGATAATTGTGTGCATCCTGATTATAAGGAAGAACTTCAATCCTACTTTGATAGAGCTTGTCAAAGAGGAGGACATACGCCTCATTTATTAGAGGAATCTTTCAGCTGGCACATCCGTTTCAACGAAACGGGTAGCATGAAGAAAGCATAAGACTTTATTTTTTGTTTATATTTTTGCAAAGAGGTAGCTGTCCCCAAAAAGGACAGCTTCTTTTTTCTGAAACTGTCTGTTTTCAAATGCCATCAAGAACTTTCATTCCTGTTGTAGTTTCAACGGAAACATGAAAGTTTTTTAAACCTTGCCGTATTTTCTTTTGCGGAGCCACTGCTGCGCCCCTGCAAATAGGAATAACAGGAGAATTGGAACTCCTACATTAATGACTTGCCAAAATAGCTTATCCGATTTTACCTGCGCCTGATCTAATAACCTCAACTTCACTTCGCGACCACGCAATGCGATCAGACTTTCATCATACAGCATGTAATCTACCAGATTATTCAATAGCGTTTTATTAGCAAATTGCTGTTGTGTATATCGATCCCAACCCAGAGGAAATGGAGATTGATCGGCTTGGTTGACTTGATTAATCAGCCAATCGCCATCGGAAATAACGAACATTTTTGCGTCTTTGGAAACTTGCGTTAAGTCTTTCCCTTCAGCAATTCCTTCCGGAGTAGGACGGTTCTCATAGAGGTATGGGAATTTTCCTTCCAACATAACAGCTACCGGAAATGGCTTTGATTTAAATTTATTAGGATCAGGTTGTTCGTCCAATAGCTGTAATCCGATTTGGCTAGGTGGGGTGACCACTCTACTGAATGGGGAGGAGGTTAGAATAACCTCTTTTCGTATGCCATGACTAGCGACGGTATCCAATGTACTGATAAATTCCGTACGGATTCCATCGAGGTTTTTTACTAAACTTGATTTGCTGGTGGGGACTAGGATAGGGAAGAAATACCAAGGTGCAAGCTCGATCTGCGGCTGTCCCGATATATTGCCTATTGTTACTGGAATCTGGCCGCAGTTTAGATCAGCGATCAAATCATAGTTAATCCGGACGCCATAAGTAAACAGCTGGTCTTCCAAATTCAGTTGCCGCGTTACGAGGGGCTGGCTACCAGATTGCCTGATATGGTCTAAGCTCGCATCAATTGGGTCAATAGCCCAGATAATGCGGCCTCCGTTTCTAACAAAATAGTCTATCTTATATTTCTCCGCTTCGCTGAAAGCTTGCTGTGGCTTCGCTACAATCATTAGTGATAGCTGATCTAACGATTGGTAATTTGTCGAATCTAAGTTTACACGGCCCACCTGTCCGCTTGACATCAACGACTGCATCGCATCATATAATTCTAGATCGCTAGGCTCGCCATGACCTTCGGTGAAACCGATGAAAGGAGTCTCGCCGCTGTTCAACTTCTTCAAGGCGCTAGCAAAAGCATATTCTAAGTTCTGAACAGAATTGTTAAGCACATCCTCTGGGGCAGCGCCCATCTTCGTCTGCAATAAATTGACAGCAATCTCCTGTTCACCATCGCCTACGATAGCCCAAGGAAAGATCGCTTTTTGCGACATTCCGCCATCGCTTTTAACATTGAGATTTGTAGGATATAGTCCGCGTTGTATAAGCGCATTGCTAAATTCGCTTCTTTCTTTTTCACTGCCTTCCAATGGATTGATTACGTTGAAGCTTATTTTACCGCTGTTGTAAGAACGAAGATTGTTCAGCATTTCGACAGCGCTATTCTTCAAACGAGAAAAACCATTGGGAAGATCGCCATCTAGAAATATGGTAACCTGTATATCTTTCTTTATTGATTTTGCCAACTCCTTACTTGTGTCCGACAGCGTAAAGCGCTTGTCGGCAGTAAAGTCTATCCGGCCCAAATGAGAAGTAATAAAGGATTGATTAAGGACTAAAACCAATACAATAGCACCCGCATACATGCTCATCGTCTTCCGTGTCGCTGTGAAAAAGCGATTCAGATGACCGATTGTAAAGACAATAAAGATAAACGCAATTGATATGAAATAGATCAAGTCAGCACCCGTTAATACACCGCGGCTGATATTGAAATAGTGTTCCTGAATCCCGAACTGTTTAATCCCGTATTCGAAAGCATAGAATGCGGAGAAACCGCTGATTGCATCGAAAGCATAATAGAAAAAGAAACATGCAAAGACTGCAATCAGGAAAGCCACAATAGGGTTCTTGCTGATACTGGAACTAAAGATGCTGATAGCGATAAAGGCTATTCCCAAGAATAGCAATCCAACGTACGAGCCAATAATAGCACCAGTGTCTATATTACCGACGGGATTGGCTAGAAAGTATAAACTAATCGGATATACAAGCGTGGGAGCAATAGCTAAAACAAGAATTATCAAAGCACCGAAGAACTTCCCTAAGACAAGCTGGCTTATCGATATCGGGCGACTTAGCAGTAAGTCATAAGTGCCATCGGCTTTTTCGCCTGCAATACTGCGCATGCAGATAGCAGGGATAAGAAATAGTAATACGTAAGGAGCAAGGTTAAAGAAGCTATCCATGTTAGCATAGCCTGCTTCAAGAATAGCGGTATCCGGGAAAATCCAACATAACAAGCCCGTTATCAATAGGAACAGCGCAATCGCCAGGTATCCTGTATAGGCGTTGAAATAATTTGCAATCTCTTTTTTGAAAATACTGTACAAAGGGTCTTTATTTTGGTCTCTAAATTAGAAAATTACCCGTTGGGAACAAAACGTTCATTTTTTTCATGATGATACCGAAAGTGATAAAAACGCATTGATTTCCTTTGAAAGCAGAGACAGACAGGTAAACTGTTCTGCGACTGTCGGTTTTAATACGAAAAAACGCGAGAGATATCTATCCCTCGCGCCCAAAGTCTTTTAGTTTTTGCTCTTAACGTCTTCCCGGTAAGTAGATTTGGAAACCTACAGAAACACCAAGTCCAGATTGTTTATTCGCAGCATCAATATTTGCTTTCGAATAGTTATATCCGAACATAGCTTCTAATGCAACAGTCTGCGTGATAAAATGCGCATAACCAACATTAGCACCAAGGTTTAACGATACATCGCTACCTGCAGAAGATCCGCCGATACCAATATCACCTTGACCGAAGAAACGACCTGTTGCTGAGGCACCACCTGGGAAGTAGTAACGAACGAATGGTGAAATTCCATATCCCCATTCATTGTCAGCATCTTTTACAGAAGTAAAGCCTAAGTTTGCTTGAGCTCCGATTGCTAAACCATCGGTCACAAAATAACCAGCACGTGGGTTAACATTAATATTGAATGATTTGCCTTCAAAGCTATAACCTAAACTTCCTATAGAACCACCTACCATCCAATTTCCTTGTTTGATTGGATCCATACCAACATCTGCTGATGTTTGTGGCCTTGTTTCAATTTCTACTTGTGCATTGCTGTAGCTTAAACAGCCAACGGATAGAGCTAGGGTAAGTAATAAATTTTTCATATGCTATTGTGTTTATATATAATGAACAGTTGTACTGATAAATTGTTTAGGTATTTGTTAAAATTCAACAAAAATAGAGTCTGCGATATTGATATTATTATAACATCGTAGAAACATTTGTTGTTTATTCTGTAAACGAATAAACTATCAGTAACATTATATAGAAACTTTGAAGAGAAATATTAAAAAAGAAAGCGTAGAGAAACAACCACAAGCCTAGTTGCTGTGCTGCACGAATATCTCCTCCATACTCATGCCCGGAAACTGAGAAGCAAGTTCTGCCTTAGCAATCTGTAGTCTCAATTCACCCTTATTGATGATGATGATTTCATCGCAGATGGCCTCCACTTCCTGCATGATGTGGGTAGAGAGCAATACTGTTTTTTCTTTCCCTAGGGTTTTTATCAGATTCCGAATCTCAATGATCTGTTTGGGATCTAAGCCGGTCGTAGGCTCATCCAGAATAAGAACTTCCGGGTCATGGATAATTGCCATTGCCAGTCCGACGCGCTGTTTGTAGCCTTTAGAAAGCTGATGTATTTTCTTATGCTGTTCGGCTTGTAGGCCTGTAAGTTCGATAACCTCTCGGATACGTTGTTGTTTATTCGCAATCATATGCAGATCTGCCTCAAAAGACAGCGCCTCCTGCACATACATATCAAGATATAAAGGATTGTTCTCCGGGAGATAGCCTATTCTCTTCTTCAATGCGAGCGCCTGATTAGACACATCCATGCCTAGAACCTTGACAGACCCGGCTTCGAAAGGGAGAATGCCCGTCAATACCTTCATGCAGGTTGATTTACCCGCACCATTGGGACCAAGAAAGCCAATAATCCTACCAATGCTCGTTTGAAAGCTAATGCTATTTAATGCGCGTTGCTTCCCATAAAGTTTCGTAAGCTTGTCAACCTCAATCGCCATGTTATTGAATGTATTTAGAACGGATATTACGCTTCTTGATATAATAATCTAATGCTTTGGCTGCCTCATAAGGACGGTCGGTAGAAAGGATATCAGCACCGCGATCCACATATTCAGCATAGACTTGATAGCCCGCTTTTTCTGCCGATCGGTCTAAGTTGCCGATAGTTCCCAAGATAGACTTGATACCATGCAAACGAAGTGCTTTGTACAAGCTCGAGTCAGGTTCGCTCGTGCCTACGAAGGCAACCAATCTATTATCAGGAATATCTAAATTGCTTAGGCGTGTTAAGTCATCAGGTTTTTTGATACTGGCCGATATCATTAAGTCTGGAGCCAAACGGTTGACAACCGCTGCCTGATTAGCAGAATAAGTAATAATAATCGTGTTTGTCTCTGTCTGCGTCTTGCGGATCAGATCAACCACTAATTCGCAAGGAACTTCTTTCTTTACATCTAAGGTATAGATCACAGCATTCTTACCCCAAATAAGCGCTTGCTCCAATGTAGGGATGCCATAACGCGTAACTTGTCCTTCGGAGTCTTTTAGTTTCAGATCCTTTAGCTCAGCGTATGTCTTATTGATAACTTTGCCTTTCCCAGTTGAAGTGCGGTTCAGCGTTTCGTCATGCATCAAGACGAGTACAGAGTCTTTTGTAATACGCACATCGCACTCGATGATAGCCGGCATTTCTCTTGCTAATTCCGCAAAAGATGCAATGCAGTTTTCGGGATAGTCTGGGAAACCGCCACCACGATGCGCACTGATCAAAGGATAGGAATTTTCAGAATAGGTTAGAAAGTCGTAAAACTCTTCAACGCTGTTGATATTGAAACGTTGAGAAACTTTTGGATACATTTCTACATTATCAGGTGCAGTTCCACGGAAACAGCCCGTGGCACCGATTAAAAGGAAAGCGGCTAAACCAATAATCTTACTAACTCTATTCAGCATCGTTCTTTTGGTATTCTTCAATAATTGAAATAAGTTTTTCTAAAGGAGTGTTGATCTGATCAACATGTATATGCGCTCTGTCGTAATATGGCGCTCGCTCAGCTAATTTCTCTTCAATGAATGCTAATAGTTCTTCACCTGAGAATCCCTTCAATGCAGGGCGTTTATTAACGTCGGATTGACTTAGTCTATTCCATAACGACTTCGCACTATGCTTCAAGTATAACACTGTGCCATTCGTCAGCAACCAATCCATATTGTCAAAATAACAAGGGGTGCCACCGCCGGTAGAAATAATGCCCGAGCGCCCTTCTTGCTCCTGCATCACCAGTTGTTCCACTTTACGGAAAGCTTCTTCGCCATGCTGCTGAAAGTATTCCGGAATGCTCATCCCGATTTTCTCCACAATGACATGATCCATATCGATAAACGGAACTCCCAAAGCATTCGACAACTTCTTTCCCCAAGTCGTCTTTCCGCTGCCCATAAACCCAATCAAAAATACCGGCTTACCCATTATTGCATCTTGTCGAAATAGTTTTTAATCAACTCTTCTTTCGATGGGAAATTGTATTGCGACCATTTCTTGACCACAACGCCATTCAGCATCAACATCACACCTGGATTCGAACGGACCATGCTTTTCAAAGGCACAGCATCCACATAGAAAGTTTCCAATACCAGGTCCATCTGATCATTCAGATAGTTCACATCCTCAGTAGAAGATGCGGTCGCTAAGATTGCACGAATATTATAGTCCTCAGAAAGTTCTCGAATGGTCGTATTGATGCGATCCAAAGCTTTAAAATCAAATGGTGAAAGCTTGGTCAAATCTCTGCTCACGACGATAAAGTTAAAGTATGGGTTGCTGATCACTTCCTCTGTACGATCAGTACCTTCGATATCCGTAATGATTAAATCAGGAATAGGCAATTCGAAACCCTTCTTGATCAGCTTGCTTTCCGGATCGCCAATAACCTCTAAATTCTCATCTTCCCACAACTTTTCGCCCAAATATTCTTTATCGGTCACCTTCTTGATCTCGCCCGTAGTTTTGTTCTTCAGCTGATAAATATGCTCATAAACATCAGGTTCAGCACCTTCCGGAATCTTGCGAAGTTCGACCAAGTTATTTCCCTCTTTGTATGGTAGGAAATCAACGAACGGAAGGAAATATAAGGTGTAGATGCCGATTCCAAAAGAAGCGATAATAATAAAGAGCGTCAATAAATTGCGCGTAAATAAGCTTCTGATAAACGGCTTGATACGGTCTCTATAAATAAAAAGAGGGATAATCAATGCTAATAATACAATATCCTTAATAAAAGACTCCCAAGGGGTTAATGGAATAGCATCGCCAAAACAACCGCATGATTTCACTACTTCGAAGAAAGCAGAGTAAAACGTCAAGAAAGTAAAGAAGATGATCAGTAACAATAATCCCCAAGCGACTTTTCTGCCGGCAATTCCCAAGATCAGCAAAGCACCTAGGATGATCTCTAGAGCACATAGTGCAATAGCAATCCAATGGGCATAATCGTTGAGGAAGTTAAGGCCGAAAACATGGAAATATTCCTGAAGTTTATATCCAAATCCGAGTGGATCGTTCGCTTTTATTAATCCGGAAAAGATGAATAATATCCCGACGATAAGTCTAGGAATCCATAGCCATAAAACTGGTTTTTCTTTTTTTTGCGTGTTGAAACTGCCTGTATATGTCATTATTCTGCTTTTTCTGCCAAACCCAATTTAATCAATGCGAAGACCGCATAGTTTAGCATATCTTGGTAATTAGCGTTTAGACCTTCTGATACTAAGGTCTCGCCGTTGTTGTCTTCAATTTGTTTTACACGATGCAACTTCGTCAGGATCATATCTGTCAATGAGGAAACTCGCATATCGCGCCACGCTTCGCCATAATCATGATTCTTCGCTAACATCAAGTCGCGCGTCAGATTCACTTTCTCCGTGTATTTCGCCTCAACGTATGCCGGGTCTAGATTATCTTCTCCATCCTCGCCGAGTTCCAACTGCATCATCGCAATAACGCAGTAATTGATGATACCGATATACTCGTCGATTACTCCTTCGCCCACCTTAGAAACCTTCTTCACTTCCAATGTACGGATGCGCTGTGCTTTGATATAAAGCTGATCGGTAATCGAAGTCAGGCGCATAATGCGCCAAGCCGTACCATAATCTTTTGTCTTTTTGATAAATAAATCTTGACATTGAGCGATGACACGGTTGTATTCAGAGATGGTATCCATATAATATTGCGTACTTTTTTGATGCTAATTTTCACAAATATAACGAGAATTAACTAGACCTTATGGTCAAGCCAGTGTACATTTTTAGGTTTAGTTCCGAATTTTTGCTGTTTTCCGCTACCTTTGAAGATACAGCAGGAAAAATCTGTTGCTATAGACTTTCAGTAGCCTATCAAATTTAAACAATCTACAATGGAAATAAAGAGTCCTGAAATTAGGGAGGTAAATATTATCCGCTATATACAGCCATTCCGTGAAGGGGGGTCTCTACCGGGCTTGGTCGACGCGGATGACGGTTTCAGCTATGTCATTAAATTCCGAGGAGCAGGGCAGGGGAAGAAAGCATTGGTCGCAGAATTTATCGGTGGCGAATTGGCGCGTTTTCTGGGGCTGCGCGTCCCGGAGATGGTGTTTGCACATCTGGATGTAGGCTTCGGAAGGACCGAACCGGATGAAGAGATCCAAGATCTGCTTAAATTCTCCGAAGGCAAGAATCTTGGTGTACATTTCCTAAATGGCTCCATAACTTTTGATGCCAATGTAGATACTATCGGCGCGGAAGAAGCATCGAAAATTGTGTGGTTAGATGCATTACTGATGAATGTAGATCGTACTGCTAAGAACACCAATATGCTTGTTTGGCATAAAGAGCTTTGGATGATCGACTACGGAGCGGCGTTGTACTTCCATCACAGCTGGGACAATTGGGAGGAACAGATCGAGAAGCCATTTGTACAGATTAAGGATCATGTTTTGCTAAAGCAGGCATCCGAAGTGGCAAAGATCGATCAGGAATATAAAAGTTTGTTTACTCGCGAGAACATCGCGAAGGTGCTTTCCGCGATTCCCGACGAATGGCTTATCGACGAGGTCAGAAATCTAACGGCAGCCGAAGTGCTCGAAGTTTATGTCGAATTTATCGCTCGACGCGCTGAACAATCTGAAATTTTTGTAAATCAAATCCAAGATGCACGATAGAACCCTATATGAATATGCCGTGGTTAGGCTGGTTCCTCGTGTGGAAAGAGAGGAATTCTTGAATATTGGCGTGTTGTTGTATTGCCGAAAACAACGTTATGCGGAAATCCTGTATCATGTCGATCAGGAACGATGTTGTCACTTGGCGAAGGATATAGACTTTGAACAGATTGAAGCCCATTTACATTCAATGCGCCAGGTTTGCCAGGGATCAAAAGATGGAGGCACATTAGCCCAACTGGATCAAACCGAACGCTTCCGATGGTTAACAGCCAACCGGAGCACCCTTATCCAGTGCTCGCCTGTTCACCCGGGCTTATGTATCGATGCTGCAACAACGCATCAAGAATTATTCGAAAAATTAGTGCTATAAAACCCGTAAATTAGCATTAGAACGCATACTTATGAATATGAAAGACTTTTACGAGCATATCTTCCAAAAGCAACAAGCCGTTCAAGATATGCCCAGCAATAAACAGATTGCGCAGTGGGCAGTCGCATTGATGCACCTGCTCTTCCCAGAGCGCAATTCGCACACCTACCATGAGCAAGCCGATGTAGAGGCTGCCTTTCAGGTGTCTGAAGCCGAGCTGTACCAGCTATTGCTCAAAACAAAGGCCTGCGCAGAATGCGATGTGAAGAAGGTGGCAGCGACTTTCTTTGAAAAACTGCCGCAGAACTATCAGGTGATGCTGACCGACGCGCAGGCGATCCTCGACGGCGACCCGGCGGCAAAGAGCTTGAACGAAGTCATACGCACCTATCCAGGCTTTCTGGCGATCTGCATCTACCGCATTGCGCACGAACTATTGATTCAAGGCATCCCTTTGATTCCACGAATTCTGACGGAGTACGCACATTCCAAAACAGGAATCGATATACACCCAGGCGCACGGATAGACGAATACTTGCATATTGACCATGGAACAGGTGTCGTAATTGGAGAAACTTGTATCATTGGAAAGCACGTGAAACTTTATCAGGGCGTAACGCTGGGAGCTTTAAGCGTAGACAAGAGCTTATCCAATACTCAGCGTCACCCTATTATCGAAGATCATGTAATTATCTACGCCGGAGCAACCATCCTCGGAGGGGAAACCATCGTCGGACATCACTCGGTCATCGGCGGAAATGTATGGCTAACTGCAAGCGTCGCACCATACACGACTGTTTATCATCAACCGAATTCTAAATTTATCGACTCTAAACCGCTAGCATAATGGGAAACATAATAGAAACAATAGGAAACACGCCTTTGGTCGAAATCACTCGATTTCACAACAACCCAAAGGTTAAGATATACGCCAAACTAGAAGGAAACAATCCTGGAGGTTCCGTGAAGGATCGCGCAGCCTTGAATATGATCCGCTCGGCAATGGAACGTGGGGAAATTAACAAGGATACCAAGCTGATTGAGGCAACTAGCGGTAATACCGGAATTGCCTTGGCGATGATTGCAAGTATGTTTGGTTTATCTATGGAGCTAGTGATGCCTTCCACATCGACGCGCGAGCGCACCTTGACGATGGAAGCCTTTGGTGCTAAAGTAACCTTATTGGAAACCATGGAAATTTGTCGCGACTATGCTGAAGAGAAAGCTGCGACAGGCGAATATTTTATCTTAAATCAGTTTGCGAATCCAGACAACTATGCGGCACACATCAAGACCACCGCGCCGGAAATTTGGCGAGATACGGATGGAAAGATTACGCACTTCGTGAGTGCCATGGGAACAACAGGTACCATTATGGGCTGTTCAATGTTCTTAAAAGAGCAAAACCCGGAAATACAGATCGTAGGCTGCCAGCCAACGGAAGAATCTTCCATTCCCGGAATCCGAAGATGGCCAAAAGAATATCTACCTAAGATTTTCGATGCCTCACGTGTAGACCGAGTAATTGATATTGCGCAGTCAGATGCTACGCAAAAGGCAAGAGAACTAGCGCGCCTAGAGGGGGTTTTCGCCGGCATGAGCTCCGGCGGAGCGTTCCACGCTGCCCTTCAAGTTGCCAATGAAATCGAAGAAGGCGTCATTGTCTTTATCGTTTGCGACAGAGGAGATCGATACCTAAGCTCCGATTTATTCGGATAGCCTATAAATAGCTGCGCCAGTAAACTCCTTTACTGGCGCAACTTATTCAAGTTCCGAAACGGGATTACCTTCCGTCCAAAGACCACAGCTCATAGATTGGATCTCCCTTCGACGAGAGTCCCGAGTGATGCCAATCCTTATCTTTTATCTCCCCCTTAAAAGTTAATTTTGCGCCAACACGGCTATTGTCTCTTGAGAAGAATACTATCTCTTCTACATAATCGTTATTGTTGAAACTGTATTTACCACCACCAGTACCATAGAAGCCTTTCTCTGCCGGATTAATGGCGATCCATTGGAAGTAGCCATCGACAAGCAACTTGATTGTTTTACGATCGCCGCGAGCAATGGTCGACATCTTATTATCCTGTTGGCGCCCGGTGATGCGCCAAAGGCCATCAAGCCCTTGTTTTTTCGCATCTTGCTTTTTGAAATCGAGTCCATCGATTTGCACATTTTGAGCGCTCAGTTTGGTTCTTAACGTCTTTTCAGAACCTACCTCTGCCGGATTAGCATCGCTGTATTCTATTTTAACGGTTAGACCATTTGCGTCGCTTGTATAGGGGCCACCCCAAGTAGAGAGGTATTTGTTTTCTTCATATTTAATGTAAGATAAATAGCCATCGATCAACAACATCAAATGATTGGTTTGACCATCTTTCGCCAAATAGGCGCCGCTTGCTGCTGCCTTTTCCTGGGCATAAAGGCTCGTGGAAAGTAAAATGACAAGGAAGATTGAGAGAATTCTTTTCATGTTGTTTGTCGTTTTGGTTATCACTAAATATAATTAAAACCATTTAAGTATCAAACTGTTTGCTTTTCTTGAGAGTTTCTGCGGCCGGGATATAGTCATTCGAATGTAGCATCCACGATGAAATTTATATCTCTCACGGAAAAGAATTAAATTTGCAGATATTTTAAATCATTGATACCATTGCGACACTTTATTATTACGCTCTTCACTTCGCTCGTTGTACTCTTTACTTGCCAATCAAGCTTGGCGCAATCCGACTCCCTACAAATTAGCACAGCGGATTCCCTTCGTTTTAAGGATCCTGCTTTTCTGAAAGATACGTTGACCTGGAACTTAAACCCCAAAAGAGAGAAAAAGTTCTGGCGCGCAGGGGCGGAGTGGTTCCTAGCGCAGGCATTACCTGCTTCCTTCAATCGCTTTATTACACGCGACCCCTATTCCTATATCACGTTTAAGAATTTTATAGATCACCAGCGATTTAGTGCTTGGGATTGGGATGATAATCAATTTACCACCAATCAGATCGACCATCCCTTTCACGGACAGATTTATTTCAACGCTTTTCGTAGCAACGGCTATAATTTCTATGAATCGAGTATAGCTACCGTGGCGGGAAGCTATATTTGGGAAACTGCCGGCGAAACGCAACATCCTTCAATCAACGACCTCGTGAACACAACATTCGGGGGGATCCTTTTAGGTGAGATGATGCATCGCGTATCCCGAAACATTCTCGCAAGAAACAAACATCATCATAACCGCATCGGAAATGAAATTGTCGCCAGCATAGTCAATCCGGTAAGTGGCTTAAACCGCCTACTCGACGGTAAATGGAGCAAGACTGTGGAAGATTACTTTCTGGTAGACTCATCTGTCATCGCTGCAGAAGTCGACATGGGTTTCCGTCGGTTCGATGCGAAGGAGGGCGACTTCCTGGCAAAGGGAAAGAACGCTTTCTACGGACGCCTCCGTTTCCGCTATTCCAATGGTGACCACAATTACAAAAGACCATTTGATCAGTTCTCCGTGAACTTAGAATTGGGAAGCGGCGATAGCTCGTTCATCAATGCCGTCAATGTGCATGCGCTCCTCTATGGCGCCAAATTCTTTAAGTCGCAAAAAGGCGAACACTTCGGAACCCTCAATGCACATTATGATTTCTACAACAACGATGCATTCTTCTATGGTGCACAAAGTATCAACTACAATTGGGTATCGGAGTTTCGCTATAAGAAGAATAATCGTTTAAACCTGAGCGTCGGTGCCGGTGCGGTAGTATTAGCGGCGGTTCCTGATCCCTACCTATTGTACGGAGCAAGCAGAAACTACAACTATGGCCCGGGAGCATCCTACCGCTTCCGCGGAGAGCTCAGCCTCCTGAATAGACTCATGATCTCAGCAGATTATAATGGTGGCGTGTTCTTCACCATCTCAGGTAATGATTCCTATTATATCCTCCACGGACTTAATACCGAAGCCAGCCTGCGCTTATACAAGCGCTGGTCCATTAATTTAAGCTCCGGTTACTTCAACCTACAAGGTCACTTTAAAGACGAGCAATACCCAGATTTCAATAGGGAGTATCCTTATGGAAGGCTTTCTATTGGTTATAATATTTTTTTCTAAGCGGGCTTAGATATTAGATGTTAGACATTAGACATTAGACCTGTGGCGTCCTGTTTTGGTGGTATTTTCAAGGATATGCAGGATGTTTTGTCTTTGAACCAGGAAAGGAAGGATGCAAGGATATGCAGGATCCTGTCAATCCTTCCATCCTTTTTTTCCTGGTTCAAAACAAATTTCCCTTCCTTTCCTGGTTCAAAACAAAATTTCCTTTTTTTCCTCGTTCAAGACGAATTTCCCTTCCTTTCTTGGTTCAGACAAAAAAAATATAGCTGCAATGAATCAATCCCCTTATAAAGCCCTTTCAGAACTCTTTCAAACCCAAATCAAACCCCTTCTGAAAGGGCTTTGATTTGGGTCTGAAAGGATATTCATGGAGGTTTGATTGCTCGCAATCCCTTCTCGCTCATTAACGATTATTTAGTCTCTATTATGAGAAATAATATTAAATATTCTTATGTTTATTGCTTGGAAACTATTTAATATTATATGAAAAAAAACTACTCCTTATTGAGCAAGGCTATCTTTGCTTTTCTTCTTTCGATTGCAGCATCCGGTAATTTCGCATTTGCGCAAAGCGAGGATTCACACTTGCAAAAATTGCATGCAGTCGAACTTTCACCGGCAACTCCCGGAGTTCGATACATCTATGAGACACCAATTTCTCCAAAGTCAACCTTCGAGTTTACAGCGGGTCTAGATGCCAGTTTGATTTTTGCCTACTCAAATTCTTATGTCAAGATTAATCAAGATCGGATTGAAGAGAAAGAGAGGCGATTTCAGCTTTACCTGACTCCGAATATTGGCCTGGCGTATAAATACTATTATAACATGAATAAGCGTGTTGAGGCAGGCAAGAATGTGAACAATAATGCGGGGAACTACATTGGATTGCGACTGATCAATGGTTTGGAAGGTTGGACAACGGAAAAGGTAAAAACCGAAACATATACCATGGAAAGTCAGGGATTTTCTAAAAATTACATCGGATTCGCCTCAGCAGTTTGGGGGATGAATAGAAATCTGGGTAAGAACTTTGTATTTAATTTTGAAGTAGGTCCGGGAGTTGTGTTTGGGGAGGACAGGGAGACGGAATTCTCTTTACGATTGAATACGGGTTTCAAAAAAGTATTCTAATCCGAAATAAAACTTTCATGTTTTCATTGAAATACCAACAGGAATGAAAGTTCTTGATGGCCTTTGAAAACAGACACTTTCAGAAAAAAACATTCATGATACTCGGGTATCACCAACAGCCATGAAAGTCACGGGCTCATAGTCCCAATAGGCATTTAGCCAAAACGGTATCTTAGTACCAATAAATATAAGACCTATGGCTGTCAGCGGATTACCCTTTATTCTTGATCGTGGCTGTGGACTGGATGTCCATAAAGACACAGTAGTTGCTACCATTAAAGGTAGTGATTTTGATACAGAGACAAAAACCTTCTTAACTTTTACGGATGACCTGTATGATTTAGTGCAATGGCTTCAATCCCATTCCATTACACAGGTTGCCATGGAGAGCACCGGTGTTTACTGGCGACCGGTTTACGCGGTTTTGGAAGATTACTTTCACATTTTGTTGGTCAATGCCCGCCACATCAAGAATGTTCCGGGGCAGAAGACCGATAAGAAGGATAGCGAATGGATCTCCAAACTGCTTCTTTCCGGTCTACTGAAGGGTAGCTTCATTCCAGCACAACATATCCGGGAGCTCAGGGAGCTCTACCGACATAGACGCAAGCTGATCGCGATGCGGACTGCAGAAAAGAACCGGTTGCAGAACATCCTTGAATCTGCCAACGTCAAACTGCGGAGCGTGGTCAGCGACGTATTCGGTGTAAGCGCCATGGAAATGGTCCGATCCATGGCTAAAGGTCAGAGCGATCCTTTGCTGTTGGCAAGCATGCCAAGGGTTCACTGGTCAAGAAACACGCAGAACTGATTAAAGCACTTACTGGCAAGGTCACAGATCACCACCGCTTCATGTTGACCCTTATACTGCAATCCATCGATCATATCAATCTACAAATAGCACAATCAGAGGCTCAGATGGAACAGTACGCAAGGATCATGTATCGGGAGCTGGAACTACTGGAGACTATTCCGGGAGTGTCTTCCAAAGTAGCATTAGGAATCGTCTCAGAGATCGGTACGGACATGACCCAATTTGCAACACATCAGAACCTTTCCTCATGGGCTGGTGTTTGCCCGGGCAACAATGAGAGTGCAGGAAAAAAGTATTCCTCCAGAACAACACATGGAAATAAGTATCTCAAGACGACGCTCGTAGAGGCCGCATGGGTAGCCTCTAGATCCAAGGCCAATCCCTTACTTGCAGTCAAGCATCACCAGATCGCTGCCCGAAGAGGACATAAGAAGGCGACAATAGCCATTGCACATAAGATATTGACCGCTGCATACCATGTGCTGAGGGACATGGAACCCTATCAATTACATCCCCAGGATATAAAAATACTGGAAAATAGAAGACTTAAAAGAATTGACAGATTACAGAAACAATTGAGTACCCTGAAGAACACGTCTTATAAATAAAAGATCGACCTTTTTTTGGTGGTTAGACTCCCCGTGAAAAAAACTGATAACAGACGTTTAAGAACCAACAGTTGATGCCTTTAGAGCTCGAAGAAAAAATTATACTCTTGTTTTTAGTAATAAAGTCCTTTTTTTGATCAAGAAGAATACTTAAGAAACAGAAACAAAATATTCCAGACAAAAAAATAGACCCTTGAACAATCACTGGTCTGATTTTTTATTGGTTTAAATTGAAAAAACAACAATAACTTTCAGAAAAAAAAGGTTAACAGTCGCCTGTTAACCTTTTAATATTACTAATTCTTAATTCTTCTATTTGTCTAGTTTTTCGAATTTATCGAAATCAATCTTTTTAGATTTTAACTTCACAGTTGATTTCAATTGATCGAATACTTTAAGCGCTTTTACCTCTTCGAATAAGCGGTTTGCTTGTTCTCTGTCAGATAATAACTGCATTGCGAATTGTTGTAATTGCTCGTCAGTTGGCTCTTCGTTGATGTTGTACATCTTGATTTGTGCGTAGATACGCTCTTTAGCTAACTCAACAACTTCGTCATATTTTACTTCAAGGTTGTTTGCTGTAACGATTCTGTTTTCGATAATCGTCCATTTCAGGTTGCTAATGAAATCTGCGAATCCTTCTTCGATTTCTTCTGTAGATAAGTTCGGGTTAGTTGCTTTTAACCATCTTTTCAAGAATTCCTCAGGGAATTTTGCTTCAACTTTATCCATACCAAAAGTGTACATATCGTTACGTAACTTTTGTGCAGAGTTTTGTTTGAATAGGTTTTCAACTTCTTCCGTTACTTTTTCGTTGAATTGCTCTTCTGTTGTTACTTCACCTGCAGGGAAAAGTTTGTCAAAGAACTCTTGGTTCAAATCAGACTCTTCTAATCTGTTGATGTTTTTAACAGTCAATTCGAATTTTGTAACGTCTAAAGCTTCTGCTTCATCTTCTGTAATACCTAAGATGCGCGCTAAGTCAGCAACTTTGAAAGCTTTCTTCACGTCGATTTTTACAGTATCATCTTTTTTCAAGCCTACCAAAGATTTCTTGATCTTAGCATCCTCGATGATGTCTGTACGAACAGAAGTAGTTTTTTCAATACCTTCTTCTTTATCTTGTTTCAAAGCAGCGTATAATACATCACCTTCCTCAGAAACTTCTGGGTTAGTCATTTTACCGTAGCTACGACGTAAGTTTTTGATACGCTCTGCTAAAGTAGCTTCGTCAGCTTTGATATCGTATTCTGTGAATTCCGTTTCTGCAGTGAAAGGAACTTCAAATTCAGGTGCTAAACCAATTTCGTATTTGAAATTGAATGTATCGTTGAAATCCCAGTTGTATTTTGTGTCTTGATCCTCATCTAGGGGTAGAGGCTGACCGAGTACTTCTAATTTTTGCTCGCCAATGTATTCAGCAATCTTATCGTTGATCATTCTATTGATCTCATCAAATAAGATTGATTTACCGTACATACGTTTGATATGTCCTACTGGAACCATCCCTGGACGGAATCCTGGTAACTTAGCTTTTTTTGCTTGGTCTTTAATTGCTTTATCAACTTGTGGGTTGTAATCCGCTGGAGCAATCTCCACTTGGATACTTGCGTTGATGTCGTCAATGTTTTGGTGTGAAATATTCATACTCTTCTTTTAGCTTTTCGCAATAATAAAAAAAATCCTCCCGAGAGATTACTTACGGGAGGATATCAAGTGCGGAAGAAGGGACTCGAACCCCCACGCCTCGCGGCGCCAGATCCTAAGTCTGGTGCGGCTACCAATTACGCCACTTCCGCAGTTAGGATTTTATTGAGCCACAAAGATAGAAACCAAACCTATACATGTCAAGACTTTTCTACTCTTTTTTTTACTCCTTTTTTGTAACTCTTTGTTTAGTAACCTAGTAAATTTTTAGAGCATAGCATTTATTTTATCCAGCAATAGGGTTTTTAGGTAATTATCAACAGATAGGGGCGTAAATAGGACGAAAATTGATTAACAATTCTTGATAAACTGGATCCTTTAAGATGTTTTTTATAGAGAAAGTATGGAATTCGGGACCCATTCATTATTCCAATATGGTGGAATTTCCTTGAATTATTTTTGAAAAAATATTTGGCAATGCGGTTTTTTCTACTTTACTTTGAAAAACAAAGTACTTTTATGAATCAGCAAGATCTACTAAAGGATATCGGACAAATTCGCGCTATGATGGAGCGCTCCTCGAAGTTTATGTCGATCAATGGACTTTCTGGGGTATTGATTGGTTGCTTCGCTTTAATAGGGGCGGCTGCAGGGTATTATACGGTATATGGTACGAAGAGCGAGTTTGGGTATCGCGATCACTATGTATTGGAAGAGCAGGTGCTTTGGAAACTTGTTGCTATCGCGCTTCTCGTATTGATTGTTTCTATCGTAACGGGCGTGACGATGGCGAAAGCCAAGGCTAAGAAAATTGGACAGACGATTTGGAACCCGACGAGCAAGGCCTTAGCTAAAGCCATGGCGATCCCTTTACTAACCGGTGGACTGTTTAGTCTGATTTTGATTTTTCGCGGAGATTATTCTTTTGTTGCATCCAGCTTGTTGATATTTTATGGACTGTCTTTGACGGCAGCGTCGGTATTCACTTTTGCTGAAGTTAGAGTACTTGGAATTTTGGAAATTCTTTTAGGCTTATTAGCTTTGGCGTTTCCTGGCTATGGCGTCTGGTTTTGGGGGCTTGGCTTTGGGGTATTGCACATTGTTTATGGTCTAATCGTACATAAAAAATACGAAAAGTGAGTTTGGATTTAACGTTATATGATAAAGTATTAGAGAATCGAGTACGCCTACAGATTATGAGTATTCTGATGGCCAACGAGTCGTATGACTTTAATTCATTTAAAGAATTGCTGGAAGTGACCGACGGGAATCTCGCTTCGAACTTAAAGAGTTTGGAGAAGGAGGGCTATATCACCGTGACCAAAACTTTCATCGATAGGAAGCCCAACACGAGGTATAGTAAAACCGATAAGGGACAGAAAGCGTTCGAAAACCACTTAATTGCGTTGGAGCAATTGATAAAACAACAGTATCTATAATTTTTTTTGTTCAACAACTTTGAAATTCAAAGTACTTTTTAATAAAAATAGAAAATATGAGAGGACTTCGTTTAAAATTTATGCTTCACCTCTATAACTGGTCGAGCAGGGTCTATGCGGAGCTGTTTAAAACCCATAAACAAGCATGGGGGATAAGCAAGCAAGAGTTTGCCGAATTTGCGGATGGAAGTTTGGGAGCGGCTCTAGGGCAGTTTTATCGAGATAAGGGCTTCGATGTGATGCCTAAACTGGAGAATCATGATGTCTTTCATCTGGTTACACAGACAGGAACCAATATTGAGGATGAAATCGCTATGCAATATCTGTTGCTAGGGAATGGAAAGATATCCTTATATCTATTGGGGATGGTCGCTATCGGAGGATTTGTATTTCCGGAATATACAAAATACTATTGGCGGTCTTTCCAAAAAGGAAAGGAAATGTGGCCCTTTCATCATCTGGAGTTCAAAGACTATTTAAACGAACCGCTTTATAACTTACAACGTGCATTTGCTCAAAAAACTAATATTCTAATCTTAAAATAATCTATCATGGAAAATATAGAACAAAACAATCCGCAAGACGAACAGCCGACGAAGTCACTTTACGACCGTGTTACAGGATCCGTAGTCATAAAGTTTGGGGTGGTCTTCTTTCTGACGCTCATTTTATTAATTCCGATGAACCTAATTACAGATCTGATTTCCGAACGTAAATACCGGGAGCAAAGTGTATCGAATGAGATTGCTGTCAAATGGGGCAAGGAGCAAGTTATTGCGAGCCCGATTGTCGTAGTGCCCTATGATGACGTTCGGGAGGTCGTGGAAGAATCATCCGAAGGCGTGAAGCAGGTTGTGAAAACTGTGGTCAACCGTTGGGCACAACTGCTTCCGGATGAAGTACAAGCAACAGCGGAGGTAAGCCCCGAACCCCTGAAACGCGGTATCTACCAAGCCGTAGTCTACAGTTCCAAGATCAAGTTGAAAGGAAAATTCGTTGGCTTCGACATGGAAAAGCTCGATGTCTCAGCGGAAAAGTTGAAATGGAACGAAGCAAAACTGATTTTCGGGGTCCACGACGTAAAGGGATTGACCGCAAATCCAACCTTGAACTGGGGCGGAGCGATGATGGAACTTGGAAAATCAAATTACGAAATGAGACCTTATCAGGAAAATCTGATCGTCGATTTACCATTGTCGGGCAATGAGGACTTAAAGCAAGGCTTTGAGCTAGACTTTGATATTCGTGGGTCTCGCTCCTTGAATTTCCTTCCCTTAGCAAAGCAAACAGATATCGATGTGAAGGGGAATTGGTCTAACCCTAGTTTCAATGGTGGGCACCTTCCGGAGAGCCGTGACGTAACGGATCAGGCATTTGCAGCCAAATGGAGCATTCCTTCTTTCAGCCGCAAGCTCCCACAACAGTGGACAGGCGGGCAGCAAAATATATACGATTTCCTAGGCGTAGATCTGAATAGCGAGAATGGGGAACCTTCTGCCAATCCTTATGATGCTATTCCTGCAACAGCAACGGTCGCTGGTGTAGGTGGAAGTGCAGAAATGATTAGCTCAGATTACGATATGGTTCAAATAAATTTCTTACCTTCAATAAACAATTATCAAAAGACTACGCGCGTAACGAAATACGGGATCTTAGTCATAGCATTAACCTTTGTTTCGCTACTTTTCATGGAAATTATCAAAAAGCAGCGCGTGCATATTATCCAATATGTGTTGATCGGTTTTGCAATGGTATTGTTCTATGCTTTACTTCTTGCCATCTCCGAGCACCTGGGATTCAATATTGCATATCTGCTGGCGGCATTAGCGACCATCTTATTGATAGCTTCCTTTGTTAGAGCGATTACGAAGAATATGAAATCGGCGCTTATATTTGGCGCTATACTATCCCTATTTTACGTATTCATCTATATTTTGATGCAGCTGCGCGATTATTCTTTAATAGTAGGAACGATAGGTGTATTTATCATTCTGGCAGCATTGATGCGCTTATCGACAAAGATTGACTGGTACCAATTCGATAAACGATGATTAAGCTTAAAAAGGAATCATTCCTCATGTATTTAACCAGTATATGGTTATTGATGACGTCGGCGAGGCACTGAAAACGATGTGGAATTTCTTAATACCTCGCAACTTTAGTAAATTGGCTCAAAAAAGAGAATAATATGTTGAGATTATCATGTATTGGAGCACTCTTATTGATCAATAATATGGCTGTTGCACAGAGTAAAGAAGTTCCACAAAAAGTGAAGAGACCGCAGGTTGAAAATCAGGTCAAAACCATCAACGGAGGTACTCCGCTAAGTCCAAAAACACTTTGGGAGCTGGGAAGAGTGAGTGCTGAAGGGTTGTCAGCAGATGGTACCCAATTGATATATGGTGTTTCGAACTATCAATTTGACGATAATAAATCTGAGAAAAATTTATTCGTTATTCCGGTAAAGGGCGGAGAAGCGAAGCAATTTACCAGCGAAGCGGGTGGAGAGTCTGTTTTATCTGTTCAAGAGAATGGCGATGTATTGTATATGTTCAAGGGCCAGATATGGCAGAAGAGCTTAAATGGTGGCGATGCGAAGCAGTTGACGGACATTGAAGGAGGATTGGAGAATGTGAAGATTTCGCCGGATGGAAAGTCGATCTTATTCAGCAAAGCGGTTCTGCTGAAAGACTATCATTCTGTAGATAAATATGCTGACCTACCGAAGTCGAATGTCTATATCTATGATAACTTAGATTACAGACATTGGGATACCTGGAACGACGGACGCTTTAATCACCCATTTGTAGCGAGCTATGAAAACGGGAAGCTTGGCAAGCCAAAGGATATTATGGAAGGCGAGCCTTTCTATTCGCCGCAAATGCCTTTTGGAGGTGCGGAGGACTTTACTTGGGCGCCGGACAGCAAATCCGTTATCTATGTCGCGAAGAAGCGATTTGGGAAAGACTATGCGCAAAGCACAAATACCGACTTGTATCAGTATGATATTGCATCCGGTAAAACCAACAACCTCACGGAAGGGATGATCGGCTATGATACGAATCCAACTTATAGTAAAGACGGTAAGCTATTGAGCTGGCTGAGCATGAAAACGGATGGATATGAAGCTGATAAAAATGATATTATTCTTTTAGAACCTGCCTCCGGAAGGAAGGTGAACTTAACAGCTCATTGGGATGGTACGGTAAACTCATTCGTATGGAGCAAAGACAATAAGAAAATCTACTTCGTCGCACCGACCAAAGGTACGGTACAGCTTTTCGAAATCAATGTGGCAAAAGGGGTATGGTCGAAAATGCTCCCTAAGATTACACAGATATCTGAGGGCGACTTTGATATTACTGGAATCGTCGGTGAAACGGCTACCGGCCTTATTGTGACCTCTACGAAGATGACGAGAGCAACCGAGGTTTTCGATTATAACTTTAAATCTAAAGCGATCAAGCCGATTACCACGGTGAACGATGCGATGTATAGTCAGATAGCCGATACCAAGGTAGAAGGCAGGATGACGAAAGCGTCTGATGGTTTAGATCTTTTTTCATGGGTAATCTATCCGCCGGACTTTGATGCGAGCAAGAAATATCCAGTACTATTGTTCTGTCAGGGAGGACCACAATCCGCAACCACGCAGTCCTACTCGTTCCGCTGGAATTTCCAATTGATGGCATCTCAAGGTTATATTGTTATTGCTCCAAATCGTCGCGGTATGCCTGGTTGGGGCGTAAAGTGGAATGAGCAAATTTCGAAAGACTGGGGTGGACAATCAATTCAAGATTACTTATCGGCAATCGATGATCTTTCTAAAGAGTCGTACGTAGATAAAGAGAATATCGCTGCGGTGGGTGCTAGTTATGGTGGTTATTCGGTATTTATGCTAGCAGGAGTTCATGAAGGAAGATTCAAGTCTTTGATATCACATTGCGGATTGTTTGACATGACTTCTTGGTATGGCACGACGGAAGAGCTATTCTTCGCTAATCATGATATCGGTCCTTACTGGGACAAGAACAATGCAAAGTCGTATAATGAGTTCAACCCGATCAAACATATCGACAAATGGAATACGCCGATTTTGATTTTTCAAGGCGGTAAAGATTATAGAGTTCCGATTGGACAGGGATTAGAGGCTTTCCAAGCGGCTCAATTGAAAGGCATAAAGAGCAGATTAGTGTATCTTCCTGAAGAGAATCACTGGGTTCTTTCAGGACATAATGCACAGGTATGGCAACGTGAGTTCTTCGGATGGTTGTCGGAAACCTTGAAATAAATTAAGAAGCTTATCAAATAAGAAGAGCGACCGATAAGGGGTCGCTCTTTTTATTTGCAATAAAGTGAGGCTATGTTCTGAACTTTGCCGCGCTCTATACTATTTCGTATCCTTCTTGCCGAAGATGGATATCTTCAAGTATTTACCAGGGTTGGTCTTCAAATCATTCACCAACTCATCTAAGCTTTTCGATGCGTTATTCAGGTTGTTATACAGCTTCTCGTCGTGAATTAACAAACCGATTGAGCCCTCTCCAGAGTTGATCTTATTCGTGATAGCCTGAACATCGCGCATCGCTTGATTCGCATTGTCGATAGTCGCCTTGATTTCAGTTTTCGAAAGATCTGAAGATAGGCTATCTAAGTTGCCAAGGATGTTGTTGATCTTCGCGTTATTGTTTTTGAAGTTGTTGGTGATAGACTCTAAGTTAGCCATGATGTTAGCCAGTCTGTTCTTTTCCGAACCCATTAAGCCGTCAACATCGCTGGTAATTTTCTCCAGGTTTTTCAGTGACACAGAAATACTATGCACACTGCTTTTGAAATCTCGTTGGAAACCATCATCTAATACGGAGTTCACTCCAGACAATACCGAGTCTAGTTTTTCCACCAGATTTTCGATTTTCTTCTGCAAAGGCTCTACCTTTTCCATCAGGTTTGCCTGAACATCTGATAGAAGGGGATCGCCACTTCTGGCCATCGTTGTGCTGTTGCCAAGTTCGAAAACAATAGCCTTGCTGCCTAATAAATCAGCACTTACAATTCTCGCAACGGTGTTCGAAGGAATATCATAATCGTTGTTGATCTTAAACTCTGTGCGGATTTTGCCATTCGGCTGCAACGTTAATTTTGATACACGCCCAATTTGAAATCCAGATACGAGCACCGGTTTTGAAACTGCTAATCCGTCTACATTGTCGTATTCTGTATAAAATGTGTTTTCGCTACTAAAGACGTTGTTGCCCTTTAAAAAACTATAGCCGATAAATAAAATTGCAATGGCAATACTGGTTAATGCGCCGACCTTGGTTTCGTTAGATATCTTCAAAATATTCTTAATTAAGTTATTCTACTCTCCTATATAATCCCCAATTTAAGAAAAAGTTTATCTTTCTACGTTTTTTCTATAGGTATTTATGGCATTGAACAAGTCGTTGACTATGGATTCTTGACCAGCTGCAGACATCATGAAGCGTTCTTCGTCAGGGTTAGAGATAAAGCCGATTTCGGTTAATACCGCCGGCATCCCTGCTGTTGCTAATACTGCTAATGACTGCTCCTTCACTCCGCGATCAACACGACTTGATCCCGCAAATTGATCCTGCATATAAGATGCCAATCTGATGCTTTGCTCTCTAAATTTACGTTTCATTAACGAAAATACGATATAAGAGGATGGGTCTTTCGGGTCAAAACCACCATAGTTCTGTTCGTAGTTATCCTCCAATAGGATAGAAGCATTCTCACGGATCGCAACATCTTGATCACCGGTACGGCTAAAACCGAGTACTAGAGTTTCCGTTCCTTTAGCCGAGGTATTCAACACTTTCTGCGTCACATAACGACCTCTACTGTTTTTCACGCGGCGAGTTGATGCTCCTCCGGAGTTACAGTGTATAGAGATAAATAAGTCAGCATGGTTTTTGTTGGCGAGGGCCGGGCGTTCATATAATTTTGGGTAAACATCTGTAGTGCGTGTGTACACTACTTTAACTCCTGGTAGATCTTTTTGGATTTTCTTTCCAAGTTTCAAAGCAACCTGAAGGGCGATGTCTTTTTCTTTTGACTGTCTTCCTACGGCTCCGGAGTCATTTCCTCCATGCCCAGGGTCAAGCACTATTGTTTTTATTTTTTTGTTTCCACCGTTTTGACCTTGGTCGTCGGCGGGTTTAAAACTTGCTAAGGCTAATACAACAAGACAAAGTGCTAACTGCATTCCCTTTGTCCAAAATTGATTGTTCTTGATCGTGTCTTTCAAAATAAAATAATCTTCTTTTGCTTTTTCTATTTAAAACTAACGTTGTGCGATCGCTTCGTGTCCATGCTTGTACCGCTTGATGGCATCTACCAAGTTGGTTACTATTTCACCTTGACCTACAGAAGATAACATGTAGTTTTCCTCATCGGGGTTACTAATAAAGCCAATTTCAGTAAGGACAGCCGGCATACTTGCGCCAGCTAAAACAGCTAGTGATAATTCCTGTACGCCGCGGTTCGCACGCCCTTTGCTGACGTACTCATTTTGAACATACGTTGCAAACTTAATGCTTTTTTCTCGATATGTTCTTTTCAATAGCGAGAAGATGATGTAAGAGGAAGGATCGTTCGGGTCGAAACCATTGTATTTTTCCTGATAGTTGTCCTCCATCAAGATATCGGCGTTTTCGCGTGTTGCTACGTCCGACTCGCCACGTTGAAGCCTATTATAACCACATACAAAGGTCTCTGTGCCGCTCACTCCGGGGCGATAGATTGTACGAGTCGTATAACGACCGTTCTTCCCTTTTACGCGCTGGTCGGAATTTGCTGAGTTGCAATGGATGGAGATAAATAAATCGGCATGATTGCGGTTGGCAATATTAGAGCGTTCATGAAATGGAACGTCAATATCCGTTTCACGGGTCAAAATAGCTTTAACACCGGGAATGTTCTTTTCAATAGAGTCCTTTAATTTCTTTGCAACTTGCAATACAATGTCCTTTTCAGCGGATATCTTTCCATAAGCACCGGGAAGTTTTCCGCCATGCCCTGGGTCAATAACGACTAACTTAAAAGTTTTATTGTTAGTCTGTACCTGAGGGGTAACATCAGACTTGGAATAACCTGAATAATTTCCAATTAAAAATAGAGGGGCTGCAATTCCGATAATTGCTAAGACTAATTTGGTTGATTTCCTAAGATTCATCACTATTTTCAAATTATTATATCTATCAACGCGTTTCAAACTCACAAATTGTTAAATATGATTAAGATTGTCGAAAACCTCATATATGTAATAGATTTTTGACTATTTTTGCCATCAAGAGTTTAAAATTAGCACAAAAATAACATTCATAATTCATTTTGAAGGCTTTAAGTTGTTTTTTCCATATCCTGTTTTTCCTTTTAGCCGGAGTGGCCTCATTGCAGGCACAGGAAGAAACTACATTGAGACGTCCTCCCGTTACACAAGATACCACAAAAAAGCTACAAGATTCGACTTTAATAACACAAGATAGCGCGAAAAATAACTTCCGTGAGGTCACTGGTCAGGATACTGTAGTCATGCAGGATAGTTCAGGCCTAGAGACTACGGTTAGTATTGTAGCCAATGACTCGTCTTGGAATGAAGTAAGTAAGAATATTCTCCACTTATTTAAAGGAGCGAAGGTAAAATACCAAGGTTTTGAATTAGCGGCCGACTATATCCGCTTGGATCGAAATACCAATGTGTTGTTTGCCTCGGGTGTTGTTGACCATAATGGAAAATATGTTGGTCGACCGGTCGTGATCATGCCGGGCGAAGCGCCAATTGCGGTAGACTCCTTGCTATATAACTACAAAAGTCAGATTCCGAAGACTTTCGGGGTTATGACAGAGGTGGACGGTGGTTTTATCCAGGCGCGCGAGGTGCGAAAGAATATTTACGATGAAACCTCGATTTATCAAGGTCTATATAGTACTTGTAATTTGCCGTATCCGCATACCCACTTTGGTATTCAGATTACGAAGGGTGTCATCACAGAGAAACAGATTATTGCCGGACCTTCCTATTTGGTCGTTGAAAATATTCCTTTAAAGTTCCTGGCCATCCCATTTGGCTTCTTCCCAAAACAGGATAAGAAGAGCTCTGGGTTTTTATTCCCTTCTTTCGGGGAAGATGCCGCAAGAGGGTTCTCGATGCGCGACCTAGGTTGGTACCTAACGTTCAACGATTACTGGGATACCGAATTCCGTGGAAACTTATATTCTAAGGGCTCTTGGGAGGCGAGCATGCGGACGCAATACTTAGTGAACTACAAGTTCAATGGTAACTTTGCTCTACGCTATGGATCGACGGTAACCGGGGTAGAAGGTACGCCGAGTTTCGGAAGAAATAAAGACTTCAACGTCACTTGGAACCATACACAACGACAGGAAGCAAATCCTGGAACGTCTTTTACGGCATCGGTAAACTTCGGTACGACTTCTTATTTCAGAAATACAGCAGCCAACGGTACTTACGATATCAATCAGATTACGAACAACCGCATGGGATCTTCTATTGCATACGGTAAAGTGTTTGCGGATGGAAAAGTGAATTTCACTTCCAGCTTACGCCATGAGCAGGATATGCGAAATGGTGATATTCGTTTGGAACTTCCTCAAATCAGTTTGAACGTTTCTACATTCAATCCTTTCGATTCTAAAAATCGTATAGGTGAGCAGAAATGGTATCAACGCATTACTGTAGGGTATAGCTTGCAAGGAAGAAACTTCGTAAATACGAAAGACTCTATTCTTTTCAAAGGGAACTTCTTAAACCAATTTACGAATGGTTTCCAACATAACATTCCAGTAAGTTTAAGCTTAAACGTATTGAAGTACTTCCAGTTCAATACCTCGATGAACTATACCGAGCGCTGGTATTTCCAATCTGTCGAGAACAAACTATTAAACGAGATCAACGGTTACTCGACTGTAAAGGATACGATTCAAGGCTTCAAGCGTGCGTATGATTACAACATTTCTAGTGGTTTATCGACCAAGATTTATGGTAATTTCAAGCGAGGGATTGGCAAGATTGAGGCCATGCGACATGTCATGACGCCTTCCATCAATGTCAACTACAGACCTGATTTTGGTGCGGAACGCTACGGCTTTTACAAGGATTTTGTTGATCATAACGGTGCATACAGACGTTATTCTATTTTTGAAAATGCAGTGTATGGAACACCGTCTCAGGGTAAATCGATGGGTATAGGGTTTTCCATCGACAACACTTTAGAAGCGAAAATACGAGACGACAAAGACTCGACAGGCACTGGTATCAAGAAAATTCCAATTATTCAAGGTTTGACTTTTAGTGGTAACTACAATGCTGTTGCCGACTCACTCAAATTGTCACCTATCAGCTTCTCCGGAAGGACATCGCTTTTCGACCAGAAAATCAATATCAACTTTAATGGTAGTTTCGATCCATATAGCTATGATAAATTCTCAGGACGACGTATCGACCGTTTTGCAGTGAAGGATGGTCAACTAGCACGCCTGACGAACTTTGGTTTATCGTTCGACTATAGCTTTAATCCTAAAGCGTCGAAGAGCAGAAATGATAATATCGATTCCCTGAGAAACAGTATGCCGGCAATGACCGACGAGCAGACACAAGCGCTAGCTCGTATCAGTACAGATCCGAACGCCTTTGTAGATTTTAATATTCCATGGAATTTATCAGGTTCCTTCAGTTTCAACTACGCATCAGTTTTTGATCCGGAATTGAGGGAGATGAAACCGAATATTACCAGTACGGTCAACCTACATGGTGATTTCAATATGACACCGAAATGGAAAGTACAGTTCAATACCGGTTTTGACTTTGTACGGATGGAGTCTTCGATGTCGCAAATCAGTATTTATCGTGATCTCCATTGTTGGGATATGTCCGTTGGCTGGGTGCCATTTGGACGATATAAGAGTTTTAACGTGACGATCAGAGCAAAGGCTTCTATCCTTCAGGATTTGAAACTAACCAAGCGCAACAGTCACTTTACCTATTAACAAGCATATAAACCAAATATGCCATGAAAGCAGAAATTATTACCATTGGTGATGAAATTTTGCTAGGGCAAATTGTCGATACCAATTCGGCATGGATGGCACAAGCCTTATTGTCCTTGCAAATCCAAATAGAGCAAATTACTTCCATTTCTGACCGCGAGGAGCATATTCTTGAAGCTTTGCACAATGCTTCCAAACGTGCCGATCTGATTATCTGTACGGGCGGATTAGGTCCGACAAAGGATGATGTGACCAAGTTCACGGCTGCGAAATTCTTTAACACTAGTTTAGTTCGTAATGAGGCCGTCTTAGATCATGTACGCGGAATATTTGCGCGCATGAATCGTTCCATGCCCGACATCAACCATGGGCAAGCAGATGTTCTAGCGAACGGAGAAGTCTTATTCAACGATTGGGGGACAGCGCCCGGGATTTGGGTGTCGCATGAGGAAAAAGTATTTGTGTTCTTACCGGGCGTACCGTTCGAGATGAAAAGTCTGATGACTCATCGTGTTTTACCCAAGCTTAAGGAGTTCAAGAGCGAGGAGAAAATAGCTATTCGCTACATCTTAACCGTAGGAATTGGAGAGTCGCATTTAGCAACACAGATCGCTGATATTGAAGATTCTTTTCCAGCACATTTACACCTTGCCTATCTTCCTAAGATTGGCCTTGTACGCTTGCGCGTTTCGGCATCCGGACGTGACTTAGAAGAATTGGAGAAAGATGTAGAGCATTACACTGATCTACTTGCAGATCGGATTGGCGATGCGGTCGTCGCTCGTGAAGACCTGAGTTTCGAGGAGGTAATCGTTCGTTCGTTTGTCGAATCTAAAGCGACCTTATCTACCGCAGAGAGCTGTACAGGTGGCAATGTTGCCAAGCAGATTACCGAAGTGGCAGGAGCTAGCGAAATGTTTATTGGAGGCATAATAGCCTATGCTAACCAAGTGAAAGAAGCTTTGTTGCATGTGGAACACGCAACACTAGAAGCCTACGGAGCAGTTAGTGAAGAGACAGCAATTCAAATGGCTAAAGGTGCGCAAAAGCAATTAGGTACTACCTACGCCATTGCGACCACTGGAATTGCAGGACCAGGTGGCGGAACTCCGGACAAGCCTGTAGGAACCGTATGGGTTGCGATAGCTGGCCGCTCGGAAGTGAAAACAAAGTTGTTCCAGTTTCACCAAGACCGTGTGTTGAATATCGAAAGAACCACCTCTCAAGCACTTCTGATGTTGTGGAATCTATTTCAAAAAGAAAAAGGCTTTTAACAAAATTATATTCCTGATATTTTAAGTTGCAAAATATTTAATTTTGTTTACTTGTTAGTTGAGTATTAATAATTAACTTAGTATTTCAAACAATCGAAATAATAATAGATGGCTATTTATAAACTTTTACTCCCAAAAATGGGGGAAAGCGTATCTGAAGCTACGTTGACCAATTGGTTAAAACAAGTTGGAGATCAAATCAATGAAGACGACGCCGTTGCAGAAATTGCCACGGATAAAGTTGATTCTGAGGTTCCTTCGCCGGTATCAGGCAGATTGAAAGAGCGATTGTTCGAAGAGAATCAAGTAGTACAGGTAGGGGATGCGATTGCCTTGATAGAGGTGGATGGCGATGATGAAGAAGACGCTCCTGAGACCAATCATGTAGCAGAAACAATATCAACCGAGATTCCTCAGCCAACCGATGAAGAATTGGCGGAAGCTAATTCTAATATCGAAGAACCAATCCCAGGTATTGCCCAAGTTGAACAGTCCAAAAACCATGATACCTTGCACAGCGAACCTATGCAACATGGTATCCGTTTTTATTCTCCCTTAGTGAGAAATATTGCACAGCACGAAGGAATCAGTCAAGCTGAATTGGACACTATTCCGGGTACAGGTGCCGAAGGCCGCGTAACGAAAGAGGATGTATTGAAGTTTATTCAACAACGTTCGAATACAGGTCAGAGCCAAGCTGCGCCTGTTGAGTATGCTAAGCCTGCAGAAGAGACTCGTTCAACCGTAGCAGCTCCTGCATCTCAGACTTCAAATACGCAAACTGCTTCGGCTCAAGTGGTGAAAGCTAGCAACGGAGATGAGATCATAGAAATGGACCGCATGCGCCGTCTGATATCTGACCACATGGTCATCAGTGTTAAGACTTCACCGCATGTTTTCTCGGTTGTAGAAGCAGACGTCACAGGACTAGTCAATTGGCGAAATAAAGTAAAGGATGAATACAAGAAACGTGAGGGCGAGAATATCACCTTTACGCCGCTTATAATCGAAGCCATTGCAAAAGCGATAAAAGACTTCCCGATGATTAATGTTTCGGTGGATGGTTATAATATCATTCGCAAGAAGAATATCAACATTGGTATGGCAGCAGCTCTTCCGACAGGAAACTTAATTGTACCTGTTATCAAGAATGTAGATCAGTTGAGTTTGTCAGGAATCAGTCGTTCGGTAAACGATCTTGCAAACCGTGCTAGAGGAAATAAGCTGAAACCAGATGACACTCAAGGAGGAACATTTACCTTCACTAATATCGGTGCATTCGGTAATATCCTAGGGATGCCGATCATCAATCAACCGCAAGCTGCAATCCTTGCTGTGGGTACCATCAAGAAGAAGCCGGCGGTTTTAGAAACAGAACAAGGTGATGTGATTGCAATTAGACATATGATGTATCTTTCCATGTCCTATGATCACCGCGTCATTGACGGGGCCCTAGGTGGACAATTCATTCGTCGAGTAGCGGATTATCTAGAGAACTGGGATATTAACCGTGTGGTTTAGATTTAGATATTAGATCTTAGACATAAGATTTTAGAATATTAAAGGCGTCATGTAAGTGCTATTAAAAGGTACTTTACATGACGCCTTTCTCGTTTAAGGGGCAACAGCCTAATTCTATTGAACTTTTGAATTAGGAGGCTACTTGCCTCCCCATATCCTTTTCCCGCTTTTTGATAATATGTTTATAACGGAAGTACAATAGAATAGAGGACGTCAAAAGACCTAGTGTTAAACCATACCAGATACCTTTAACTCCAACGCCAGTTTTTACGCCTAGGAAATATGCGATCGGTAATCCTACGATCCAGTAAGCGAAGAATGTGATAAATGTCGGGATATTGACGTCACCCATTCCACGAAGGATACCTAATCCAACCACTTGCGTTCCATCGAATAATTGGAACATACCCGCGATGATCAGTAACTGTGCTGCGAGCGCT
Source organism: Sphingobacterium hotanense (assembly GCF_008274825.1). Taxonomy (NCBI): domain Bacteria; kingdom Pseudomonadati; phylum Bacteroidota; class Sphingobacteriia; order Sphingobacteriales; family Sphingobacteriaceae; genus Sphingobacterium; species Sphingobacterium hotanense. The sequence goes on along the minus strand of NZ_CP030848.1, from coordinate 3,536,590 downwards.
ATCACCTCTGCATCTTTAGAAATGATGTAAGGAAGATATTGGTTGAATACCGCGAATATAATAGCACAAACAATCATAAAGACCAGTACCAAATGATAGGATACCGTTGCGAATTTTTCTAATCGGAAGAAGTTCTTGTTGCCATAGCTATTGCCGACTTTGATGGTGGCAGCCGACGCTATCCCGCTAGCCATCATATAGGTCATTGCAGCAAGTGTAATCGCTGTTTGATGTGCTGCTTGTTCTAATGCCCCGATCTTACCTGCAATTAATGCAGCGCCAGCAAATGCCCCGATTTCAAACACATATTGCATGGCTACTGGAGCTCCTATTTTAAGAATCTTTTTCATGCGATCCGAATCGATGAAGCGGATAGAGAAATGTTGTATATAGCGCTTGAAATTGCTCGACTTGAGTACATACCATGCCATTACGATCATCATCAGTATGCGGTCGACCAGGGTCGCAATACCGACACCGGCAACACCCATAGGTTTGATGCCGAACATCCCTTTTACTAGAATTACCGCAAGGATCACATTCAGTACATTTCCCCAGATAGTAATATTCATCGCCTGTTTCGTGAAGCCTAAGCCTTCGGCAAATTGCTTGAAGGTGTTAAACATCATCAAGGGAAGGATGGACAAACTCAGAATCAACAGATAGGGCTTCGCGGTTTCAACAACCAGCGGATCTTGATCGGCATGCTGCATCGCATACATGGAACCGAAATACACAAACAAGAAGAGTAAAATGGCTGAAATAAAGTTTAGCCAAAAACTATTGGATAGCAACTTTGCACATTCCTGATAGTTCGATCGACCGTTTTCTTGCGCGATGAGCGGAGTCAATCCATACGCTATCCCCAATCCAATGACTAAGACAACCATGAAGACAGAGTGTACAAGCGATACAGCGGCAAGGGAAATCGTGCCGGCAAATTGTCCGACAATAATCGTATCGGCTGTTTGTACGAGCGTGTGTCCTAGCTGAGAAATAACAACAGGGCCTGCCAATGCCATGCTGCTTAGGTAATACCTTTTGTTGGCTTTGTACTTTTGGAACATATCTGCAAATAATAAGAACCGCAAAGGTACAAAGAGTATTTGGGGAAAAATGTCTTGCTGACGTTATCTTTTAGTTTCGATATGATTAGTCGATTTTTTTTTATCCGCTATAGTTCATAGGAAACCACTGTCGTAATTAATCTACTTTTTCTGGAAAAGCGGGGTTACCTTTGTCTACCTTTTTTAAATGAACATCAGCGCTGATTTGCCCTCTACTGGGATATTTTGGTAACTATCGTAGTAAATGTTCTACAACTTTTTCAATAGCGCTTTTCCATAGGCTAAAATACTATCTCAAAGACCCGAAGATTTGTACTTTTGCATTGTTCTTGATCTCTATCAACAACACACACACAACACACTATTAATGAAATTTACGTCACTAAGAGATTTCACTAATTAATTTTTAGGTGCCTTTTTTTCGAGAAAAGGTGATTCAAAAGTTATATCTGAACTCGCACGTATCTTTCCTTTTAAACTATTAAGTAAAAATGAAAACACCTACCTAACTCCTGTTATCCGGGTTACATACGTCGAGATGGAATCGGATATTGCTGCTGGCTCAGCTGTAGTTCGTCCTGAGAACAGGGACCATTTGGTTCAAGAAGAATGGATGAAAGACGATGATGACGTAAGAACGCTAGACTGGTAATTCCTTCACACTAAGACAGAAAAACATGAATAAAGTAAATAAAACATTATTTCTAAGCGTTATTGCTTTTTTAACCTTCGGAATTTCATCTTGCCAAAAGGATGTTATCAACGAAAACATTGAACCCGGAAAAGCATATATAGAACTTAATCTAGCCGAAGATTTTCTTGCAGGTGATGATTTCCAATTTGAAACCAAGGCGAGCACTAGAGCAACGGCTATCAATCCTGTTGTAAGCGATACGACCATGAAGTTTGGGGAACATATGGTCGATGTACAATTGATTGACACGAAATTGGAAGATATGAAATTGAATCGTCCAGGATCGGGAAGCGGCGGCGGGATCAAAGCAGCAGCTGTTTCTCAAATCAATAGAATTGCGATAGGAACCCATTATCGTATGATTGCCTTTGATAATAATGGAAATTATGTAACGGAACGTGCCTATGTACACGGAAGTGAAGCTATCCAAGATAGTATGAAGTTGGATGCGGGTAAAACCTACAGTTTTATTGTGTATTCTTTCGGTAGCACTACAACCGAACCCGCTACGGTAACTTACGAAAATGGTGTAAAGACATTCGATAATGTGCAGCTGACAAATGTAAACCAGGATTTGATGGTCTATGTGCTTAAGAATAAAACGTTGGTTTACGGTACGAACAGACTTGACGTGGTTATGAAACATAAATTTAGCTTGATTACGACGACGATTGAAATGGGAAGTAATATGAATGGTTTCATAACAGCCTTAGGCAATGTCAAATTTAATAATGTGAGCAGCAGTGCTAACTATAAATTTGCTACGGGTGGTATCTCCTACAATAATCAGAATTATGGTTCGGCGCCAGTTTCTTTTCCAGACCTTGGAGCGGGTTTGAGAACCGTTACGAGCCATTCCACATTAGTAATTAATCCGGCTGCTACCGATAAGAGTTTGAGCTTTGGAACCTTCGCCATGGACGATGAATCCAAAACAAACTACTCCGTTCCGAATATCAAAGTTACTCCAGGACACAAGTATAACCTAATTCTGAAGTTCAGAACATGTACACAGGAAGTAAAAATAGCAGACGACGTTTTAAATTGGAATTATAAGGAAAATAGTAACCAGACCGGTGTGATTGGTCCAGGGAATGTCACGATTCCAAATGGTCAATTGCTGACCAAATCATTTACTGCACCTGCGTCAAACTATGGTTTCACGTTCGATTTCCTTCAGTTAGACAATGCCTTTAACATGAAGATTAACGGGCAATGGATGGTATTAGATGAGGACGAGCAACAGATACAATTCCAAACGTACAACAATACTGCAAATAATGAAGGGATTATCACTAGAAATATTGAGTTTATCGATGGTTCGGAGTACTCGGATAAAAGTGGGTCAGCGAACTGGAACAAATGGAAAATCCCACCGATTTGGGATTTAAAAGCTACATCCTATGCTACACCGATTATTCGCGTGTCGATCAGTAAAGCTGGTGCAATCTCCATATTGGGAAGTAAGAGCAGTAATGGGCCGTTGGTACAATTACGGTTAAGAAATAAGGCTCGATTTAACCCAGCTATTGTGTGGAATGCTACAGGAAATAACGTGATCGAAATCAACCAGAAAGTTTCCAACAATACGATCGTTATTGGACGTGGTTATGGAAAGGCCAAGATTTCTTGTACACAATAAGGTTTGAAACTTAAAATATGAATTCAGATAGCCTCCTCATCGGGAGGCTATCTTTGTTTGTGTGCCCAGCATGGGCAATAACTTTAGGGTGTAAGTCCCGAACACGCCTTTACAGTGGGAAGTGTTAGCTTAGGACAAGGGTGTCCACCGCGAGGTGGAATCTGAAGGAAGTCTGAGGCAAAACCTCGGTCCGACGAACAGAAACTACATACAAGGCCGCAAGTGTTGGGTGAGGCTGCAAAACAAGCCAAAGCCCCAAACTGTACGGAAACACTATGGTAAATGTAGCGGATATATGAGGTGAAAGTTATTGTTCTTACCTGGGGAGATCTGACTAAACTCTGTCAAAGGTATACGCGAATGCCCGCGAAGAAACATATAGCAGAATAATGATGCTAGTATGCTTTAGTCAGAAGTCAGCAGAGGACAGTGTGTCACGAACAAAGCATGATATTGCTTTGGTGCTGTTTAAATGATGAGGGTAGGCCCCTCGAAGTCGACGTTCAGGCGCAGGCTTCAAACCACCTTTATGTTGCTGGGTTAAAGAGATCTGGTGAGAAGCGATAAAGGAAAAGGCATAGTTAAAGATGTCAGGTATGTAATAGAGAGACGAACGAAAGAGAACCATCGATGAAGCGTCGAAAGCTGAATAGATGATATCGAAACCAGAGTCTTGACCTTGCTCTGGGACAAACGGAAGGGAAACCTGATTACTGCTTCCGTGATATCCGGCGTAAAGATGGCGTGAAGCTATTATAGGCATTTAGGCGGAACGTGAGAACGTGTCGTTTCGATGTTAAGGGAAACCCTCAAGTGGTAGCCCCACAAGAGCAAAAGTACCGATGCGAAGCACACGGGCGGAACATCTCGTAGTAGTGATGAAGTCTCTGTAATGGAGATGGAGCGAAGGGGGTGTATTATCCAGTTCTTATCACAAAGAAAACTATGGTACAAACCATAGGAGGTACAGGAATGATTAAGACAAAACCATTTATTATTTCTCAGTCCATAGTACTGGAAGCCTACCAGCGGGTACAACAAAACCGTGGTAGTGCTGGAGTAGATGGCATGAGCTTAGAGGATTTCAAAGCAGATAGCTGGAAACACCTCTATCGACTATGGAATCGGATGAGTTCTGGCAGCTATATGCCCATGCCAGTTCTACTAGTAGAAATTCCCAAGAAAGGAGGGGGGACACGTCCACTTGGAGTACCCACGATAACAGATCGCATTGCTCAAACGGTGGTCACACTGTTTCTGGAACCAAAGTTGGATAAGATATTTCATAAGGACTCTTATGGCTATCGCCCCAACAAAAGTGCAAAGGAGGCGGTGGGAACAGCTAGAGAGCGATGTTGGAAGTATGATTGGGTTCTGGATCTTGATATCAAAGGTTTCTTCGACAACATACCACACGAGCTGCTTATGAGAGCAGTTCGTAAGCACACAGATTGCCCATGGATCTTGCTGTATATTGAAAGGTGGCTTAAAACACCGGTACAGCAATCCAATGGGATTCTTACAGAGAGATCAAAAGGGACGCCGCAAGGAGCAGTTATCAGTCCGCTGCTCGCTAACCTCTTTTTACACTACTGTATGGATGAATGGTTACGAATTAACTATCCGGACTGTCCGTTTGAACGATATGCTGATGATAGTGTGATACACTGTAAAACAGAAATACAAACAGTGGAACTGAAGAAAGCATTAGAACACAGACTAAAAGCCTGTGGACTTGAACTGCATCCAGAGAAAACCAAGATCGTGTATTGTGGCAGAAAAGAACGACAGAAATCCTATCCCATAATTGCCTTCGACTTTCTAGGGTATACGTTCAAAAGACGAAAAGCTCAGACCAAACAGGGATTGAACTTTACCAGTTTTCTTCCTGCAGTCAGCAATAAAGCTAAAGTTTCCATACGAGAAAAGATGCGGACATGGCAATTGCACAGAAGAGGAGGCAGTGACTTAGAAACGTTGTCCCGGTATATAAATCCAGTCCTCAGAGGATGGATCAATTACTACGGAGCTTTCTACAAAACAGAGCTACACAAAGTACTTCAGCACATGAACAGGTTACTGGTAAGATGGGCTATGCGGAAATATAAAAGGCTACGGAACCGAAAAGTCAGAGCCATAAAATGGATGTCAGAGATTTCCGAAAGAAGTCCGCATCTGTTTGAACACTGGTATATAGGGATAAAGTTGTCGGTTGGATAATAAGAGCCGTGTAAAGGGAGATCTTTACGCACGGTTCTGTGAGAGGTTTGGACTGAAATGTCCTTATCTACTCGACTAGTACCCTGTTTCTCTATTTTCTACAGGGGAAGGTCTGAATGTTAGAATGGCAAAGGAACCAAGAAGTTTATGACGAAGCGCTAAAAGCCGAACCACTTAAGAGAACTGCTTACATGAGGGTAGGTCGGAAACCGATAGTAGAATGTAAGAGGAGCTTAGCCTAGTTGTGCAACCAACGGACACAATGCCTGAGGAATTTTTTTTTTTTTAGTAATACTATGCTGGAAGAGATATTACACATCCGAAATGTCAAACACGCAGTTGATCGTGTCATCTCTAATGGAGGTGCCAGCGGGATTGATGGTATGCAGATCGATAACCTTCGTGACTACCTCAATACGAATTGGAAAACCCTTCGGTCGGATATTCTCTCTGGCACTTACCGCCCACAAGCTGTTCGGAAAGTAGAGATTCCCAAAGCAAGTGGCGGCAAGCGTATGCTGGGTATTCCAACGGTCATCGACCGAGTTATTCAGCAAAGCATTTCCCAATGGCTTGGGTTAAAGTATGAGGGTGATTTTCACGATAACAGCTACGGCTTCCGTGCGAATCGTAATGCTCATCAGGCCGTCAGTAAAGCGCAAGAGTATCTGAACTTGGGCTACACGTGGGTCGTTGAACTTGATTTGGAACAATTCTTCGATCAAGTGAACCACGACAAACTGATGCACCTTTTGAGCAAGAAGATTACGGATCGTCGAGTCCTAGCCCTGATCGGGAAATACCTTCGTTGTGGGATTATGGATCATGGTCTTGAACAAAAGCGAACCAAGGGCACACCACAGGGCAGTCCTTTAAGTCCACTTTTGTCAAACATCATCCTGAACGAACTGGATACGGAACTCAGCTCCCGTGGACATCGATTTGTACGCTATGCGGATGACTGTAGTATCTACACGAAGAGCAATAAATCCGCCACTCGTATTATGCGCAACATCACCAGCTACATCGAATCTACACTAAAGCTGAAAGTGAACCGTGAAAAGAGTAAGTTAAGCAGACCTTCCCAAAGTAGTTTACTCGGCTTTAGTTTCTTCAAAACTCAAGGAGATTGGCAGATTCGTATCTCTGCAAAGAGTATCGAACGAATCCGAGAGAAGTTACGTCAAAATACTCGACGTAATACAGTCACTCCTATGCATGAGCGACTGACTAAACTACGGTAAATTATTCACGGCTGGGTGGATTACTTTCGTATAGCAACGAATAAGAAGGTGATGGTAGCACTAGATAAACTAGTGCGAAGACGCTTGCGTGTTCTGCTTTGGAAACAATGGAAGACGGCAGGTAATCGAATTCGGAACTTAATGAAACTGGGAGCCCAACGCTGGCTTGCCTACCAACATGCGAACACCCGTAAATCCTATACTCGGACAGGGACAAGTCCTATCGTTCAAACAACGCTAACAAACTCATACTTTACTAAATTAGGTTACGAAGGATTTGCAGACTACTATTACTGGAGAACAACGCATCAAACGACGTTATTCTAACAAACCGCCTTGGTACGGATCCGTATGCCGGGTGGTGTGAGAGGACAGATAGGGAAATAATCCCTATCTTCCTACTCGATTATATCCCAATCTCTCCCTTATTTTTTCCTTCTTTCCCTTGATTTTGTTTCGAAATAATTACAGCGAGATATTGATATAAAACGATAATAAACTTACCTTAGCTTTCTACTAGAAAAAGGAATAGAGATGAATTTAGCGTTTTTGAACATAGGTACTCAAGAGATGATGTTGATCGTTTTGGTGGCCTTGTTGTTGTTTGGTGGTAAGAAATTACCAGAGTTAGCTAGAGGATTGGGACGTGGAATCCGTGAGTTTAAAGATGCCTCAGAAGGGATTAAGCGCGAGATATCCGATCAGATCAATAATTTTGAAAAGGAGATAGAGGATGTTAAAGCTGATATAGAGAAGGAGCCTGAGACGCGCGTGGCGGAGCAGAAGCCTGAGGAGACCAGCGAGGTGACTGGAGAGAACGGCGAAGGACTAGCGAAGAAAGAGAAGAAGGCGCCTCAATTTACAGCACCATCGGGTACATACGAACATCAGCCTTATCAAACACCTACTGCTGATGATTATTACAGTTATGGCTACAATGATCATTTTGCAAATAATGATAGTCCAGAAACACCTTCAGATGAAGCTGCTGAGACGAATACAGAGGATACTCCTTCCACTGATAATAATCCTTCGAAAGAAGAGCCTACAAAAAATGCCTAACAATATTATTTTATTATATGCCTAAGCTGTTGAAATCCTTCAACAGCTTTGTTTTTCATTTTAATTTTTATGATGACATCACACGAAATGATCGTTTCGCAAGAATTATCTCTTGCTGAGAAACAAGTTCGTACAACAATCGCATTATTGGATGAGGGCGCGACCATCCCGTTTATTTCTCGTTACAGAAAAGAGTTGACGGGTAGTCTTGATGAGGTGCAGATTACGGCTATTCGCGATAGAATTCAACAGCTACGTGATTTAGATAAACGTAAGGAAGCTGTCTTAAAATCTATTACCGATCAGGGCAAGTTAACACCTGCCTTAGAAGAGCAAGTGAAAGCGGCCGAGACGATGGCGATATTGGAAGATATTTATCTACCATACAAACCTAAGCGCAAAACGCGTGCTTCCGTAGCTCGCGAAAAAGGACTTGCCCCTTTAGCAGAGCTAATTTTAGCTCAAAATAATATCGATTTAGAAAATGAAGCTGCTGCCTATCTAGATGAAGAGAAAGGCGTTTCTTCCCTAGAAGAAGCATTGGCAGGGGCTAGAGATATCATTGCCGAGCAAATTGCTGAGGATGCGGAAGTGAGAGCAAATACCCGTCAGGTATTCTTGAATAAAGGCGAATTTGTTTCACGTGTCGTGCCGGGCAAAGAGGAGGCAGCCTTGAAGTTCAAAGACTATTACGAATGGTCTGAGTCCTTAAAAGATGCGCCTTCGCATCGTGTTTTGGCGATGCGCCGCGGTGAGAAAGAGGAATTGCTTTACCTGGATATTGAAGTGGCAGAGGAAAATGTACTTCCTAAAATTGCTAAGCAATTTGTGAAGGGAAATAACGAGGCTTCAAAGCAGGTGGAATTAGCAATGATGGATAGTTACAAGCGTCTTCTGAAACCATCCATGGAAACAGAAATTCGCGTATTGACCAGACAAAAGGCCGATGAGGAAGCTATCAAAGTTTTTGCAGATAATGTGCGCCAATTGTTATTAGCGGCTCCGCTTGGTCAAAAGCGCTTACTAGCTTTAGACCCTGGTTTCCGCACGGGCTGTAAGACCGTAGTTTTAGACGCTCAGGGCAATCTTTTAGAAAATACAGCAGTGTATCCCCATAGTGGAGCAAATGCTGCCCTGGAAGCTGAAAAGGCAATCAAACACCTAGTTTCGAAGTACGATGTCGAAGCGATTGCTATTGGTAATGGTACAGCAGGCCGAGAAACGGAAGATTTTGTTCGTAAGATGAAGTTAGCGAATGTGGTCATCGTAATGGTCAATGAGAGCGGTGCATCGATTTACTCTGCATCCGAGACCGCACGTGAGGAATTCCCGGATCAGGATGTTACGGTGCGTGGCGCTGTATCTATCGGTAGACGTTTGATGGATCCTTTGGCAGAACTCGTAAAAATCGATCCTAAATCTATCGGTGTTGGTCAATACCAGCATGATGTCGATCAGAATAAGTTGCAGTCTGCATTGGACGACACGGTGATTTCATGTGTAAATGCCGTAGGTGTCGAATTAAATACAGCTTCTAAGCAAATCCTATCTTATATTTCTGGCTTAGGACCAGCACTTGCACAGCAAATTGTTAACTTCCGCAAAGAGAACGGCCCATTCACTTCGCGCCGCGAATTGAAGAAGGTTCCACGTTTAGGGGAGAAGGCATTCGAGCAAGCAGCAGGATTCCTTCGCATCAGAAACGCCGAACATCCTTTAGACGCTTCAGCCGTTCACCCAGAGCGCTATGCATTGGTAGAACAAATGGCGAAAGACCTGAATGTTTCCATCCCGGAACTTATGAAGGACGAGAAGCTAAGAAAGAGCTTAGACCTAAAGAAATACATGAGTGATGAGGTCGGTTTGCCAACATTGAATGATATTCTTGCCGAATTGGCGAAACCAGGACTGGATCCGCGTGAGCAGTTCGAAGCCTTCTCCTTTACAGAAGGGGTAAATAGTGTAAGCGATTTACGCGTTGGAATGAAACTTCCAGGAATCGTAACAAATATTACCAACTTCGGTGCATTTGTCGATATCGGTGTGCACCAAGATGGTTTGGTACACTTAAGTCAGCTTGCAAATCATTTTGTAAGCGATCCGCACGAAGTGGTAAAAGTACAGCAAGCTGTAATGGTTACTGTGACGGAGGTTGATGAAAAACGTAATCGCATCAGCTTGACCATGAAGACGGAAGAGAAAGCGCCTAGAAAACGGACAGAGCGAAAAGAAAACCGTGCGCCGGAAACGGATATGGCAAGTAAACTGGCAGCTTTGGCTAGTAAGTTTAAATAGACTTTAGATATAAGAGCATGGCGGGATAGCCATGCTCTTTTTTAATGGTGGGGGATGATCTCGTGACCTTGTATCTAAACCATTACAACAAAAAAGACCAGGATAATCTTCCTGGCCTTCATATCTTTATTTTGAGAATTTATCTATTTGCATTCGCGATTACATCGCTTCTGCTACAACTTCTTCTACTTCTGGAACCATACGTTTCAACAAACCTTCGATACCGGCTTTCAACGTAATCGTAGAGGAAGGACAGCCTGAGCATGATCCTCTCAATTCTACTGTTACTACACCGTTCTCGAATGCTTTGTAGGCAATTGCCCCACCGTCTTGTTCCACGGCTGGACGTACATAGTCGTGCAATACTTGTTGTATTTTCACTTCTACGTCTGATCCTTCGAAAACTACATCCTCAGAGTGTTCTTCTGGCTTTACCGCCAATTCTGATTCCACAGCACCTTTCACGAATTCTTTTAATAAAGCCTCGATATCCGACCATTCTGCATCGTCAGTTTTTGTAACTGTTACGAAGTTGCTTGCGAAGAATACGCCATTTACGAAATTGAACTTAAATAACTCACGTGCAAAAGCCGACTCCTGCGCCTTCTCTCTATCCGAGTAATCTAAGCTTCCGTTGATTAAAAGCTTGTTCACCAAAAACTTCATCGTTGATGGGTTCGGCGTGCTCTCTGTATATACGTTTATTGTTGCCATGTTGTAATCGTTCTAAAATAATGGACAAATATAACTCATTCCGCAAATGACAGCGTCATTACTGCGTAAAAGCTTATAACTGTACGCCGGTGTAATTGCTTGGAGAAATTGCTTTGATCTCCGCCTTAATTTCATCAGAAACATTCAAGTTGTCTACAAATTCAGCAATCGTTGCTTGCGTAACGTGCGTATTTGTACGGGTCAGATCTTTCAATGCCTCGTATGGTTTTGGATACCCCTCGCGACGTAAAATCGTTTGAATTGCTTCTGCTACTACCGCCCAATTGTTCTCTAGGTCTGCTTGGAAAGCCGCTTCATTTAAGATCAACTTGCGCAATCCGCGTAATGTCGATTTGAAAGCGATTAACGTATGTGCGAATGGTACACCAATATTACGTAATACCGTAGAGTCTGTTAAATCGCGTTGAAGTCTGGAAATAGGAAGCTTAGCTGCCAAGTGCTCGAAAATTGCATTCGCGATACCCAAATTGCCTTCTGCATTTTCAAAGTCGATTGGATTAACTTTATGCGGCATAGCTGATGAACCGATTTGTCCAGCAGTAATCTTTTGCTTAAAGTAATCCATGGAGATATATGTCCAGATATCACGACATAGGTCGATGATGATATTGTTGATGCGTTTCAGGCTATCGCAACTTGCAGCAAAGTTATCGTAGTGCTCAATCTGCGTAGTAGTCTGCGAGCGGTTTAAACCAAGTTTTTCATTAACGAAGTTGTTTCCGAATGCAACCCAGTCGTTCGCAGGATAAGCAACGTGGTGTGCGTTGAAGTTACCCGTTGCACCGCCGAACTTTGCTGAATAGGGAACCTGTGCTAACAAATCTAATTGTCTTTCGATACGCTCGATAAAAACCTTGATCTCTTTTCCTAAACGTGTAGGAGAGGCCGGCTGACCATGCGTACGTGCTAACATGGAAACCTCGTTCCATTCTGCAGACAATAATCTTAATTCGCCCAACAATTCATTGATGCCCGGCGAGTACACCTGTTGAATAGCCTCTTTCCATGACAATGGAATAGCGGTATTGTTAATGTCCTGTGATGTTAACCCGAAGTGGATGAATTCTAAAGAGTCCGTAAGACCTAATTTCTCAAATTCATTTTTCAAAAAGTATTCCACGGCCTTAACGTCATGGTTAGTTACTCTCTCGGTATCCTTTATCCATTGCGCATCCTCTTCCGTAAAGTTGCGGTATATATCACGCAATTTATCGTTCAACGAACCATCAAAATGTGCTAATTGAGGAATACCCGATTCTGATAAAGCGATAAAATATTCCACTTCTACCAAAACACGATACTTGATCAGCGCAAATTCTGAAAAGTAATTAGCAAGCTCTTTGGTGTTATTGTAGTACCTCCCGTCGATAGGTGTAACGGCAGTTAAGGATGATAATGTCATGGTATAAAATCTTTTGTGAGGCAAAAATAAGAAATTCGTAGACCTATACCAACCCAAAGGTTATAAAACAACAAAAGCCTGTTTCTAAAACAGGCTTTTGAAGTATTTTTAATTTAGTTCGGATTATTGAACGTTTTTCAAAGAATCAGCGATAGAATCACCAGTTGCTTTTACTGAATCAGCAACGTTTTCTAATGAATCAGCGATTGAATCAGTTGTAGCTTCTACTTGGTCAGCGATTGAATCAGCAGCAGCTTCAGTTTTAGTTTCAGCGTTGTTACAAGATGCAACTGCTACAGTTAAAGCTAATCCTAAGAATCCGAATTTGAATAAATTTTTCATTTTTTTAATTTTCTATTTAGTTGAAACAAATTTGTTTATTTAATCTTTAATACCAGTAACCTAAAAAGGTAACCCAAAAAATAACTTTTTTTTAAAAATTTATTAAACCGGCTGAATTTCAGTTGTTTAATATTCGTTATTTGCTTTGAGCAGCGCAAATATACTACTGTTTTGTTGATTTGCAACAATAAAAAACATTTTTTGTTATATTTCTGTTAAGATTTTAAAGAAAGAATATGATAGATAAACTGAAGAATATGGTAAAGCTCTTTAAATCAGTTGATTTGGAGCAATTAGAAAAGATATCAAAGAAGGTCGATTTAGCCGAAGTTTTAGGCGCTGTATCAAAGATGGACGAAAATCAGCTTAAAATGGCGATGAAAATGTTGACCGGAAGTAAAAAGAAAAAGGATCCGCCACCCATCGATGCCGATTTTTACGATATAAGCGCTAAGCTTTCACCAGAAGATCGAGCACTGCAATTAAAGGTGCGCGCATTTTTAGAAGCCGAAATAAAGCCTGTAGTCAATAAATATTGGTTGCATGATGAATTCCCTTTTGAAATTATACCGAAGCTAGCTGAGCTTAATGTATGCGGTTATGTATATGAGGGCTACGGCTGTGCAGGGGGGACTTCCCTTATGGATGGTATCATCGCTAGTGAGTTCGGACGTGTCGACCCTTCCATCGCAACGTTCTTGGGTGTTCAAAGTGGCTTAGCGATGGGGTCCATTTACCTTTGTGGCTCTGAAGAACAGAAAGCGGAATGGCTCCCGGCTATGCAGCAATTGAAGAAGATCGGCGCATTCGGCCTGACGGAGCCATTGGTAGGCTCCGGAACAGCAGGCGGATTAACAACGACCTGTAAACGCGAGGGTGACAAATGGATTTTGAATGGTCAGAAAAAATGGATAGGAAATTCTACTTTCTCCGACATGACGGTTATCTGGGCTCGAGATTTAGACGATCAGCAGGTGAAAGGATTTATCGTCCGTAAAGAGAATCCAGGGTTCTCGGTTGAAAAGATTAAAGGAAAGATGGCATTACGAATCGTCCAAAACGGCTTGATCACTTTAACGAATTGCGAAGTGCCAGAGTCTGACCGCTTGGTAAATGCAAATTCGTTCAGAGATACTGCGAAAGTATTGCAGATGACGAGGGCAGGGGTGGCCTGGATGGCGGTAGGATGTGCACGCGGAGCCTATGAAAATGCTTTGGAGTACACCCTGCAGCGAGAACAATTTGGAAAACCTATCGCATCCTTCCAGCTGATACAAAATCACTTGGTCGAGATGCTGTCCAACCTGACCGCCATGCAAACACTCGTGTTTAGACTTTCTGAGCTTCAAGACGACGATAAACTGAAAGATGAGCACGCATCCCTAGCCAAGGTATTCTGTACGCTTAGAACGCGCGATATCGTGTCGCGAGCACGCGAAGTGATGGGCGGTAATGGTATTCTGCTAGAATACAATGTAGCCCGCTTCCTCGCCGACGCCGAATCAATTTACTCCTATGAAGGAACCAAAGAGATTAACTCCCTGATCGTCGGTAGAAGTATTACCGGATTTAGTGCTTTTGTTTAGGTCTAGATTTTAGATATTAGACATTAGATATAAGAGCCTGCAAAGGCTCTTTTTTATTGCCGGATTTTTAAATGCTTGAGAACAGCTTCGACTGCTGTTCTTTTTATTACCAATGTATGACCCAATCAAAGCCCTTTCGGAAGGGTTTGATTGGGTTATGCATTGGGTTTGCATTGGGTTTGAAAGGGGACTGAGTCCTACTTATTAGGAAGGATATGTTTTGAACTAGGAAGGAAGGATGCGAGGATGTTTTTTCTTTGAACCAGGAAAGGAAGGATGCAAGGATGGGCAGGATGTTTTTTCTTTGAACCAGGAAAGCAAGGATTCAAGAATGGGCAGGATGTTTTTTCTTTGAACCAGGAAAGGAAGGATTCAAGGATGGGCAGGATATTTGTCTTTGAATCAGGAAAGAAAGGATTCAAGGATGTTCAGGATATTTTGTCTTTGAACCAGGAAAGAAAGGATTCAAGGATAATCAGGATCTTGTGGAAAGGGAAATTTGTCTGCACCAGAAATAGCAGTTAAACCTGATCCTGTTAATCCTAAAATCCTTCCTTTCCTGGTTCAAAACAAACTTTCCTTCCTTTCCTGGTTCAAGACAAATTTCAAAACCGAAGGTTCAGAAAAAAACGCTATCAAATGTCAAAAATCTCACCTCCAACATCTTAAATGAAAAAAGAGCCCGCTAGGCAGGCTCTTATATCTAATGTCTAAAATCTAATATCTAATATCTAAACCCTAGTTTTTCTTATTTTGTTGAGCTGCTTGTTGTGCTCTCATCATATCTTCCATTTTCTTTTGGAAGGATGATTTTTTCTTTTCTGCTTGGGGTTTGCTTTTCTTTTCTTCGATTTTCGCTAAGATTTTATCATCGTCGATAAATTGACGGATAATTACCTGCGTTAAGAAAGTAAGAACGGCAGAAAGGAAATAGTAGTAGTTCAGACCTGCAGGGAAGCTGTTCAACACGAAGAAGAATACTAATGGCATGATATAACCAATGTATTTCATCTGGTTGTTTGCAGCTCCTGATGTTGCGTTGTTGTACCAAGTCGTTAACAAAGTAGTCAATGTCATCAACACACACATTAAGGAAATGTGGTCTACATTGATTACGGGGATGTTCGCGAATGTAATTGGCGCATCATAGGTTGAAAGGTCTTTGATCCAAAGGAAGCTTTCTCCGCGCAGTTCGAACAAGTTCGGGAAGAAGAAGAAGAAGGCTAGCGTGAAAGGCATTTGCAATAATAAAGGCAAACATCCTCCAAGCGGGTTTACGCCTGCTTGCTTGTACAGCTTCATTTGCTCCTGCTGCAATAGCATAGGGTTGTCTTCACCAACTTTCTCTTTGATCTCATCTAACTGTGGTTTTAACACACGCATCTTCGCCATAGACTGGTAAGATTTGAATGTTAATGGGAACATGATGAACTTTAGGAATAAAGTTAAGATCAAGATCACAATCCCGTAACCCATATGGAAACCATCTAAGAAATCAAAGATCGGCACGGTGATGAATTTGTTGATCCATCCCATTGGTCCCCATCCCATATTGATAATCTTATCAAAGTCGTTTCCTTCAGCTTTCAGGGTTTTGTATTTGTTAGGTCCAAAGAAAAAGCTAAAGCCATATTGGTTTTCTTTTTGGCCTGTATAAGCTAAGTCTGCTGTTGTTTGGTAAGTTTTTACCAAACCTTGCTCGTTTAAGAAAACAGAGTTTAAGTTGACATTGCTTAATCCTTCTTTACTCGTCAATACGGTCGAGAAGAAGTGTTGTTTGTAGGCGATCCAGCTTAGTTTATTTTCAACAGTTTCTTTTTCGTCGCTAGTTTCAGAAAGGTGATCTACTTCGCCTTCTACATCGCGGAAGAAGATCGCAGATTTCTCACGCTCTGATTTTACGTTACGCTCTTTTTGTGTTAATGTCGTTTCCCAGTTTAAAAGAAGACTTTTGTTCTTAACATCGATCAGGTCGTTCAAACCTACCGTGCGGATGTCTAACTTTAAGTTATAGTCGTTTCCGGCAAGGGTATAGATATAATCGATGTACTGGTCTGCGCTATAAGAAAGGCGCATAGTTACCGATTTAGATTCTTCGCCTGAAACAGTGAAGCTAGATCCTTGCGGTTGAAAGTAAAGGTCGTTGGTCTTTACTGCTTTTCCAGGAACGTTAAATTCTAATCCAAAGCGGTTATTATCGCCGTCGAATAAGATCAGTTTAGAATCGTCGTAATTTTTCTCTTCTTTCAGTTCTACTGATTTTACGCGACCACCTTTGCTGCTTAAGTTTACAGCGATGCGTTCGTTTTGTAAGGTAATCACTTGTTCGGTACCAACCGATGCAACGCCGAAAGGTTGCTTCGCCAATACAGAATCTGCTACGGCTTCTGCAGGGCTAGTGATTCTTGTGGAGTCTTTTGTAACAACCACTCCTTCTTTTACTCTTTTTATCGAGTCTTGGAGCTGCTGTTCCTTTTTGATTTCCTCTTGAGATGGCTTCATTAAGTAGAAGGAGCCCCCCAGGATGGCAAAGATTAAGATGAATCCTATTAGATTGTTTCTATCCATTTTATAATATTTACTGTATCTCGCGTAGTGTGTTTTAACTACTGTGATTTCTTGTGCGCTAAAGAAGCGGCTACAAAGCTAACAAAAAGTGGGTGAGGATTTACTACCGTTGACTTTAATTCTGGATGAAATTGTCCAGCGACGAAGAAAGGATGGTCTTTCAATTCTACGATTTCAACTAATCCAGTATCCGGATTGAAGCCTGAGGCAATCATTCCTGCAGCTTCGTAATCTTTTAAATACGCGTTGTTGAATTCATAACGATGACGGTGTCTTTCGGAGATTTTAGCTTTCCCATAGATACCAAACGCTTTTGTTCCTTTTTTGATTTCACAATCATAAGCTCCTAAGCGCATCGTTCCGCCCATGTTGGTAATGTTCTTTTGCTCTTCCATCAAGTTGATTACCGGATGCGGTGTTGTTTCGTCCATTTCGAAGCTGTTTGCTCCTTTAAGTCCTAAAACATTGCGACCAAACTCGATTACCGAACATTGCATACCTAAACAGATACCAAAGAAGGGAACCTTGTTCTCACGAACATATTTAATAGTGGTTAGTTTTCCTTCTAAGCCGCGTTCGCCGAAGCCTGGAGCAACTAAAACACCATCAAGGCCTTTTAATTTCTCAGCAACATTGTCGTCGCTTACGCTTTCTGCAGCGATATATTTAACTTTTACTTTGGTTTCGTTGGTTGCACCCGCGTGGATGAAGGCTTCTGCAATAGATTTGTAGGCGTCTGGTAATTCTACATACTTACCCACAAGACCAATGCATACCTCGTTGGTTGGGTTTTTCAAACGACCTAAGAAGGCTTTCCAGTTCTCAAGATCTGGTTCGTTCTTCGTCGATAGTTTTAATTTTGCTAATACTGTTTTATCCAATTGCTCTTTTAGCATGTTCAAAGGAACATCATAGATCGTAGGCGCATCGATCGACTCTACTACCGCATTGATATTCACATTGCAGAATAATGCTAATTTCTTACGAATATCATTATTCAACTTATGCTCGGTTCTACAAACTAAAATATCAGGTTGTACACCATATTCCAATAAGGTTTTTACGGAGTGCTGCGTAGGTTTTGTTTTCAACTCGCCGGCCGCAGCTAAGTAAGGAACAAGGGTTAGGTGGATAACTAGGCAGTCGTTGTTGCCTAATTCCCAACGTAATTGACGTACGGCCTCAATGAAAGGAAGGGACTCGATATCGCCAACAGTACCACCAAGCTCGGTGATAACGATATCGTATTCGCCTGTCTGACCAAGAAGCAACATACGACGTTTGATTTCATCGGTGATGTGGGGAACTACTTGAACTGTTTTTCCTAAGTATGCACCTGCACGCTCTTGCTCGATAACATGGCTGTAGATACGACCTGTTGTAACGTTGTTAGCTTGAGAAGTGGGAACATTTAGGAATCGTTCGTAGTGACCAAGGTCCAAGTCGGTTTCAGCACCGTCTTCTGTAACATAACATTCGCCATGTTCATAAGGGTTTAACGTTCCTGGATCGATATTGATGTACGGGTCAAACTTTTGGATGGTTACTTTTAAACCGCGCGCCTGAAGTAGTTTGGCAAGGGAAGCAGCAATAATTCCTTTCCCTAACGACGAAGTTACGCCGCCCGTAACAAAGATATATTTAGTCATAGCAATAATGGATTTCTAATATAGAATGAGGTCTTTTTATACCGCCTCATCTGCTCTATGTACGGGATACGAAGGTACAAATTTTTTCTTCAATCTGCTCTAAAAAAAATCGTTTAGGGTAATCTTCGATGGATTGATTTGAAGATTAATTGATTGGCAGGTTTTCCACACTGTCATAGCCTAAATAATTGCTGAAATTTTACACTTTTAGTGGAAAATAAAATACAGAAATAGCCTTGAATGGAGTAACTTTAATAAAAAATCTACAGAATGGAATACAGAAGAATGGGTAAAACCGGCCTACAGTTGAGTGCGCTTTCCTTTGGGTCTTGGGTAACCTTTGCTAGACAAACAGATGATCATACGAACGAACGATTGATGATGCAGGCATACGATGCCGGTGTGAATTTTTTTGATAATGCGGAGGTGTATTCTGCGGGATTATCAGAAGAAATGATGGGTCGTGTATTAAAGAAAGTGAACTGGGATCGATCTTCCTATGTTTTGTCGAGCAAGGCTTATTTCGGCTGGAAGGGCGAGGATAAGAAACCTAATCAGCATGGTCTGAGCAGAAAGCACTTGATGGAGGCTTGTGAGGAGGCTTTGCAGCGCCTTCAAGTTGAATATTTGGACTTATATTATTGTCATCGTCCTGATCGTAATGTTCCAATTGAGGAAGTGGTACGTACGATGAATACATTGATTCAGCAAGGCAAGATCTTTTACTGGGGAACCAGCGAATGGTCAGCTGCCGAGATTATGGAAGCGCACATGGTCGCTAGGGATTTGGGGTTGGAAGGTCCGTCCGTCGAGCAGCCCGAATACAATTTATTCAACCGCATGAAAATGGAGGTGGACTATGAGCCTATCTTTAGAAATGTCGGGATGGGAACGACGATTTGGAGTCCCTTAGCATCCGGAATATTGACAGGTAAGTATAACGATGGAATTCCCGAAGGATCTAGAATGTCTTTGGAAGGTTATGAGTGGCTGAAAGAACGAGCAGTTGTAGAAGATAAGTTGAGCCGGGTAAAGGCTTTAGGTGATTTCGCACATGAGCTGGGTGTATCATTGCCAACATTGAGTATTGCATGGTGCTTAAGTAACCCGAATGTAACGACTGCTATCTTGGGTGCAACACGCGAGAGCCAGTTGACTGAAAATTTAAAAGCATTGGAAGTTCTTCCATTAATTACGGCAGAGGTTAAGGAGCGTATTGATGTGATCATGGGAACTAAGCCTGTTGTTATCCGGAACTAATTCGAATGGCTGGTTGATCGGGCATAAAAAAAGGGACTTACAATTTGTAAGTCCCTTTTCTTCTTTAAAAGAAATATCGTAATTAAACTCTTTTCGCTTTGATGCGAGCAGCTTTACCAGTAAGTCCGCGTAAATAGAATAATTTTGCGCGACGAACTTTACCTACTGAGTTAACGTCAATTTTCTCGATGTTAGGAGAGTTTACAGGGAAAATACGTTCAACACCTACACCGTTAGAGATTTTACGAACGGTAAAAGTTGCGTTAGCACCTTCGCTGTTTAATTGAATTACCACCCCTTGGTACACCTGTACACGCTCTTTATTTCCTTCGCGAATTTTATAATGAACGCTGATGGTATCTCCTGCTTTGAAAGCGGGAATTTCATTTTTTACTACCGCTTGTTCTTCTACAAATTTTACTAAATCCATGATTCTGTGTAATTAAAAACGATTTATATCCTGTAAAAATCGGAATGCAATATTACAGCTTTTATCTGATATAAAAAAATACTTTTTTTAAAAATTATGTTCCTCTATTTGAGGTGGGTGCAAAGATAGGAAAACAGCTTGATTATATGAAAGTTATTGTGAAAATATTTTTAAAAAATTATTTTTCGAGGATTGCTAAAACTGTAAAGTGCGTTGTATGAGTGTTTTAGCATGTTTTTTAAAATTTATCTTGACAAATATATTTTTCGCCGTATATTTGTGCCACACAAAAACAAAGGTGATACCTTTTCGGGGTGTAGCGTAGCCCGGTATCGCGCCACATTTGGGATGTGGAGGTCGTAGGTTCGAATCCTGCCACCCCGACAGAAAATAAAGCTCTAACGAAAGTTAGGGCTTTTTTTGTGTTCGGGTGTGGGAGATTCGAGCCGCGGTTCGATCCGTAGGAGCTTCAGGGTTGAGTTTGGGGCTGTGGGGCTGAAGCAATCCTGCCACACATGAAGGATTTGAAGCGGCTCATTCTAGAATCTCTTGTTAGCGATTCGTTGTTCTTGATTTCAGTTTTGCGTGGCTATTATTATAGGTTTTTCCTTTTTTGGGGTGCGTAAATTTTAAAGCGGACCAAACATTATTGATGCTCAAACAAGTGCTTTCTATCAATCCGAATTCATAGCCTATTTTGACAACTTTTGGTAGGGTAAGGTTGCTGTTCAACTGTCCGCCTTTCGGCCACGATACCCAGAGCATTCCATCTAATTTTAAATGCGCTTTCAGTTTTGGGAACAGCTCTGTCTGTTCCGCCTGAGTTTTTGCAAAAAAATGAATATAATCAAATTCTCCTTCTAATATTTTTGATATCTCTATTTCAGGAAGATGCATGTTTTCGATAGCTTCTTTCGGAGCGTTTGCAAAGTATGCACACGCTTTTTCCTTGAGGCCCATTTTTTCAGCTACATTTTTCATTACTTCATCGGTTTTAGAATTGCCAAATAATGAGGATTGTAAATTAAACTAGCCATATCTAGAAAACGATTTACATATAATAATTGTTTTCTCCATATGGATAACGATATTTAATGTTGTGTCAACCCGTTAAAATATAGATTATTATATTGTCTTTGAATTTGTAAGGCGAGGTACATTAATAGATCCTGATCGGTGAAATATTTGTATGTTAGCTTCGCTAAACAGTATGTTATAGACAGTTATTAACAATCTATGAGTGTAAAAAAGAGTGTTTTAGAAACTAAAACTGACAGAGAACTAGAAGAATATATTAAGGAAGGAAATAGATTTGTTCCTGAAGCGAATATATTAGCATTTGAAATTCTTAAATCAAGAGGTAGAGAATTTACCGAATTAGAAACGCAAAGATTAACATCTTTGATATCTGAAAAGAATAAAGAAAATGCAAAAATAATCCATCCAAATCACAAAAAAGCAGCTAATTTAATTTATTTATCAGCAGGATTAGGTATAATTAATGTAATTCTAAGTCCTGCGATATTCAACAATAGTTTCGGAATTAAAGTTGCAATACTCACGTTAGGAATGTTAATTGGTATTGGCTACTTAGTAAGTAAAGGTGATGACTGGATAAAATATGTTTTGTTAGTTTTTATGATTTTAGGGTTAATTGGAATTCCAACTATTATTATGAACATATTATTGAATCCGATAGTCGGTATTATTAATGTTGTCCAAGCGGCTTTACAGATTTATTCAATTGTTCTACTTTTTAAAGTACCAAAATCAAACTCCCTATAACATCGGTTTTGGGATATGCTGGTTAAGGAAATATTGAAAGATCGTGCATTTTGTCCGCCTCTAGGGATATTAAATAATAGCATCTACATATTTATTATTAGGTTTATACTTCATCTACATAAATGTCCATTGTAATTGTTAACCTCCTAACAGCAACAGAATAAATTATGAGAAAAGTTATCGCAGCATTCAATACCACAATCGACGGAAATTGTGACCACACTGCTGGAATTGCAGACCAAGAGTTGCATAAACACTATACTAGTCTTTTGGAAAATGCAGGCAAAATCCTTTACGGACGAATTACTTTTGAATTGATGCAATATTGGCAGACAATGCTACTACATCCATCCGATGAACAAGAATTGAACGAATTCGCTAAATCAATAGACAAAATTCCAAAAATCGTTTTTTCTCAAACGCTCAAAAAGACAAATTGGGAGACTGCTGAAATTGCAACTAAGCCACTAGTGGAAGTAATTAATGAGCTAATGAAGGAAGAAGGAAAAGACATCCTGATTGGAAGCCGCAGTTTGATAGTTCAGTTAATGAACTTGAATTTAATCGATGAACTACAACTTTGTATCCAGCCGGTTATTGCAGGACCAGGAATCTCATTATTTGAGGATATAGAAAATCGGACCGTCTTTCAACTCAAAAGGGCGAAAGTTTTCAACAACGGAGCAATTATACTTTATTACTCGCCAACGAAATAGAAACCTGAATACATCCTTAAATCTATTATTATAGATAATAGATTAGCTGATACACTTACTAATAACGAGTTTATTAATACAGCGGGACGTCTTTCGAGCGCCCTGCTGTACAAAATATGAATTGTTATTACGCTGCCATCTTTTCGCACTCCTGCGCACATTTACGGCATACTTCAGCACATTCTTTACAGTGATCCATGCCCATTTTTGCGTGTTTTTCACATTCCTCGGCGCAGGCATTACAGATATCTGCACAAAGTCTACAAATTTCAGCACTAAACTGACCGTTTAAACTTAGCACATTAGCTGCGGCTTGACAGATTGCTGCACATTCAAGGTCGAGTTGAATACACTTCCGAAGATGGTCCACATCTTTTTCATTAAGACATGCCGTAGCACACAAGTTACATGTTGCTACGCATTCTAAACAAGCTTCTATACAGGATTGAAATTTTGAACTAATCATTTTTATCGTTTTTAGTGTGACTATATAATAAACATTTGGCGCTTTAATAAGTTCTGTCTAAAATTTTTTAACTCTTCAAAACCCTCTTTTCGTGTTTGCTATGGTGGTTTTTCAATAGTAATTCATATGCTTTTTTACTTCGTTATAAATTTTTTTAACTTTTTTTCTAAGGTTTTCCAGAGTCGTTCGTATTAATAACAGTCGATCTGATCGACGAATAAAACAAGCCAACATCTATAACCATGAATAGCAACGCTGAGATAGTGTCTTTAATAAGAAAGCGGATGGAAGGAACCATCACTGAGCAAGAGCTACGCATGCTTGAGAGCTGGGGGGCTTCCGATCCTTTGTTTTCGGATCTTTTGAAGAAAGTAGAGGATGAGGAACTTTTATTATCAGAATTGAAAAATAGACTGGCCATTAAATCTGATCATTCAAAATCAGACTGGCTGATGAAATTCGAGGAAAAGACCTTAGCAAAAGTGCGCGATGCAGAAGGTGAACATCCTCCGCGGAAGAAAACAAATTGGGGATGGTATTTATCGTGTGCTGCGCTACTGATTTCAGTACTAGGAATTGGTTTGATATTATACAGAAGTCAAATCAATCAGACAAAAGCTATTTCGATTAGTGATTTAGCGCCAGGCGGCAATAAAGCCAAAATCACGTTGGCAGATGGTCGCGTAATTGAATTAAATGAGAATCAGGACGCTGTCGTTATGGGGGATGAACTCGCTTATGCGGATGGCACATTGATTCAAGATCTGAACAATGATGAGGATAGCTACGCGACGATTTCTACGCCGAGAGGCGGCCAGTATCAGATAACCTTGTCGGATGGGACAAAGGTATGGTTAAATGCAGACTCTAAATTGACCTATCCATTAACGATGCGAGGAAAAGAACGCGTCGTAGAATTGGACGGTGAGGCATATTTCGATGTAGAAAGTAAGATTGTCGGCGGGAAAAAGATCCCATTTAAAATCAAAACGTCTGAACAAGTGGTGGAAGTGACTGGAACTCAGTTTAATTTAAAAGCATATGCTGACGAGCAATATGAGAATCGTACGACGCTGGTGGAAGGATCTGTCGTGTTGCACGCAGCGGGGAAGATACTGCCTCTAAAAGCGGGTGAACAGGGATTTATTGATCAACGAGGTCTACATAAAAAGCAGGTGGATATAGGTCAATACGTCGCTTGGAAGGATAATCAATTTGTATTTGAAGAAGTGGAGTTGGGCGAAGCGATGAGAATACTTAGTAGATGGTACGATTTCGATTTTGAAATTGATGATCGCGTTAAGCGAACATATCTCTACGCAAGTATTAGCCGTGGAAAGAATTTAAAGGAGGTGCTAAAGATAATTGAAGGCAGCGGGTTTAAGTTTAAACTCGAACGCATAGGGGAAAGGAACAAACTATCAATTTTTAACTAAACAGGAATAAGGAATGAGGAAACGGAACTATTAAGGAAAGGATAGATAATAAGGAAACGGACAGTGCTCCAACACTGCCCGCCAATTCTTTAGATGTCTATCGCATTACAATCTCTCGGCTAAGAGAAAATTTTGAATTTAATAATTACAATATGATCTAATCAGTACAAATGTATGAATTTTAAAAAAAATCTGGAAGACCGGCACTGGTCTTCTATAAACCGATGTTCCCTAATTATGAAATGGATCGTTGTACTCATACTGCTCAATATCACGACGGTTATGGCCGATGGTATGGCGCAGAACGTGACATTGAAAGCTGATGGTATTTCATTGCTGAAAGTGATGAAGACTATTCAACAACAAACAAAATATGAATTCTTCATCAAGAGCAAAGTATTGGCTGATATGAAGATTCATGCGGACATTAAAGACTTGCCAATAGAGGGGACTATGCGCAAGTTGCTGCAAGATAAATCCGCAGAGTGGTTGCTTCAAGGCAATACCATTGTAATAAAACCACAGGCACGCGTTGCCTCGAAAAATGTCGCTTCAGTACCTGTTAGGGAAGGAGTGCCAATACAGCCGGTGCGACAACAGAACATGGTGACAGGTAAAGTTACGGATGCCATTGATGATTCAGCGATGGCGGGTGTAAGTGTTTTTGTGAAAGGAACAGCAGTCGGCACTCGTACCGATGGTGATGGTGTCTACGAATTAGCGGTAAATGAAGGCGACTCGTTGATCTTCTCAATGGTCGGTTATTCGACTCAGCGTATCTTGGTGGGCAGTGCAAAGGTTATCAATATTCGGCTCTCGAAAGATAATCGTGAGCTGGAAGAGACAGTAGTTGTTGCTTTCGGTAGACAAGCGAAAGAAAGTATTGTTTCGTCGATTACGACGGTAAATGTCAGGGATCTGAGAACTCCGGCGAGTAACTTAACAACAGCATTGGCTGGTCGCATGGCGGGTTTAGTTGCGTATCAATCAACTGGAGCTCCAGGAGAGGAAGATGCGCAATTCTTTGTGCGAAGTGTGACTTCATTCGGTAGTGGTTTAACAGCTCCCTTAATATTGATCGATAATATTGAGATGTCATCAAGGGATCTAGCTCGATTAAACCCCGACGATATCGCAAGTTTCTCTATTCTGAAAGATGCGTCGGCAACAGCGCTCTATGGAGCGCGCGGTGCAAATGGGGTGGTGTTAGTGACAACCAAAGAAGGGGAGAAGGGAAATGTAAAAGTTTCTTTCAGACATGAATCTTCCGTATCCACTCCGACTACCAAAGTTGATTTAGCAGATCCGGTTAGTTATATGGAGTATGCCAATATCGCACAGATGACGCGCTTTGGCGAATTGGTCTATCCGCAAAGTAAGATCAACTTTACTAAAGATCCAAACCGCAATCCCAATGTGTATCCCGCGGTCGATTGGAAAGAAATGTTAACCAGAGACCATTCCTTAAACCATCGTACGAACATAAACTTGACGGGGGGTGGAAATGCCGCGACCTATTATTTAGCAGGCTCTTTTTCTCAAGATAACGGTATATTGAAAGTTGATGAGAAGAATCCATTCAACTCCAATATCAATCTAAAGAAGTATTCAGTTCGTTCGAACGTGAACTTGTTTCTCCATAAAACCTTGGAAGCGAAGGTTCGTTTGAGTGCGACTTTCGACGATTATACAGGTCCTATCGGTGAGTCTGGCAGTGGAGGAGCAAACACCTACGGCAAGACTTTATTAGCCAATCCTGTATTATTCCCAGCATATTATCAACCTGACCACGCCACGGAATTTGTTGACCGTATTTTGTTCGGTAACTACTCTGGAGATGATTACGGAAATGGAGAACCAGGCTATATCAACCCATATGCGGATATCATGAAAGGCTATGAGGATGTAAGAAATAGTACGTTATTGACTCAGTTAGAATTGCATCAGAACTTAGAGTCCATCACGCCGGGCTTAAAAGCTCGCTTTATAGGAAGTATTACGCGATATTCGGGATTCAATATTCAGCGTAGCTATAATCCGTTCTATTATCAGTATATCAAAGGGACATATGATCCGACTAATGCATATCCTTATCAGTTATCAGTATTAAATCCTGAAAAAGGCTCAGACCATATTGATTATACCGCAGGTAACAAGTTTGTGGAAGCTAGGGGTTATGCCGAAGGTGCGGTGTTGTATAATCGTCGTTTCGGGACACATGACTTAGGAGGTTTATTAGTGGGGTCTATCAAAGATCGATTGGATGGCAGTCCGCAGAACTTAGACTCTTCGTTGCCTTCGCGTAACGTTTCGTTAGCCGGAAGATTTACATACGGTTATTCTAATAAGTACTTCGCGGAATTAAACTTTGGACTCAACGGTTCCGAACGATTCGATCCAAGGTTTCGTTGGGGTTTCTTCCCGTCAGTAGGGTTGGGCTGGCAAGTGTCTGACGAGCCATTTTTTGAAAGCCTAAAACCTACGTTTTCTAAGCTCAGACTACGCGGTACATACGGTCTAGTCGGAAATGACATTATTGTTGATGATATCGATCGCTTTTTCTTTACCTCGAATATCAATCTGAACGGGCCGCAGGCTGGATATTTCGGAAATAATGTAAACTCGACCTTCACCAGACCGACCATTGATATTTTACGCTATGCGAATCCAAACATTACTTGGGAGGTTTCTTATAAAACAAACTTAGCGGTGGAGCTGGGTTTTCTAAATGATGATCTATCCTTGATTGCTGAGGTTTACTTAGAGAACCGGACGAATATTGTACAAGAACGACAGGATATTCCATCTGTTGTAGGATTGACTTCAAGCGTTAAAACAAACTACGGTGAAGCGAAAGGAAAAGGTCTTGACTTGACTTTAAACTATAACAAGTCTCTAGCCAACGGAATGTGGTATATCGTTCGGGGTAATTTTACCTATGGTACATCTAAGATCACAGTCTATGATGAGCTAGACTATTCAGGCTTCGCTCCATGGAAATCTGTTGTGGGCCGGAAAGTGGGACAGTCACAGGGCTATGTTGCGGAGCGTCTATTTATCGATGATAACGAAGTGTTGAACTCACCGGTTCAAATGGTTAACGGGAATTCGGTTGTGTATCAGGCAGGCGATATTAAGTACCGTGATATCAATGGCGATGGCGTGATCAATACTTTCGATATCGTACCGATTGGCTACCCTACCAATCCCGAAATTCAATATGGTATCGGAGGGTCATTTGGTTATAAGAATTTTGATGTTTCTGTTTTCGTTCAAGGCTCCTCGCGTTTCTCTTTTTTCTTGGATGCAAATAAAATGGCACCATTTGTCAATGTAACTCTAGTAGAAAAGGGAGTTGAAAGGAGAGGGAACAGAGCGATGCTGAACTTCATCAAAGAAAGTTTATGGACAGAAACGAATAGAGACCTATACGCTCACTGGCCACGATTATCACCAGAGGCTGGAAATAGCGCGGTGGGCAATGCGAACAATTTTGTTCGTAGTAACTACTGGATGCGTTCTGCAAGTTTTATTCGATTGAAATCCGTTGAAATGGGGTATAAGTTCAAGGAATTCCGAGGAATTAGTCCTCGTATCTATGCAAGCGGAACAAACCTCTTTACGCTTTCCGATTTCAAATTATGGGATCCGGAAATGCGTGGGAATGGCTTGGCTTATCCACTGCAAAAAGTGTTCAATTTAGGTATGCAGGTTAATTTCTAATCTGGAATCGAAATGTTAATGATTAATCATAAAGATATGAAGCGTATAATTTTTATATCAATGGGTGTCCTTATCATGGCACTCTCAGGATGTAATAAATATCTAGATATTTTACCAGACGACAAACCGGTGCTGGAGGACGCGTTCAAAGATCGCTTTAACGCCGAGAAATATCTTTTCACCTGTTACTCGGCTCTTCCAAATGTTGCTAATCCGGATAATACCTTAGGACTTACAGCTGGAGGTGATGTTGTCTCGGATCCTCGGAATATGCCGGGTGGTAATCCGGCAAACGTCCCGAATACTGTTTTACTATTCTTCAACGGTAATAACGCAGTACGTCCATATATGAATTTCTGGGATGGTAAGAATGGAGCGAGCCGAAACATTTGGCAAGGAATCCGCAACTGTAATGTCTTCTTAGAACATATCAAACTAGAGGATGGCGGTCCAAGAGACATGGATGAGATGGAACGCGCCAAATGGATTGCTGAAGTCAAAACGATTAAGGCCTACCTCAATTTCTATTTGTTCCAACTTTACGGACCGATACCCATTGTTGATAAGGTTATTCCTATCGCAGCGAAGGGGGAGGAACTTGATTTCCATCGCGAACCGGTTGATAAAGTGACAGACTACATTGTCAACCTATTGGATGAAGCGATCGAAGCATTGCCAACAACGGCTGAATTGGACCCCTCTACGGAATACGGACGTTTCACGAAGACTATTGCACGCTCAATTAAAGCAAAGACACTAGTCCTAGCAGCTAGTCCAATTTTTAATAACAATAATTATTATACAGGATTTAAAGATAAACGAGGTATTGATCTATTTCCGGTCGGTGATAGTAAGCAAAGATGGGAGCGGGCATTGTTGGCTTGTGATGAGGCTGTTCGTTCTGCGGAGGAAGACGGAAACCATTTATTGATTACTGCAGATGCTGGCGCCGGTGCCATCCCGGATGTAAATACGACCAATATCAGTCCAGAGACGAAGGCGATGGTAAGCTTAAGACAAGCTGTTACTTCACCATGGAATCCAGAGCTTATCTGGGCAACCAATGAGGCAACAAGACAGCTTCAACGTTTTTCCAGTATGCTCAGTAATTCAGAGTGGGAGAATATTGCAGGCTCCGGTGCTCCCGATATTGGACAACGCCACTCTCCGACGTTGAATATCGTTGAATCATTTTATTCTTCCAATGGCGTTCCGATTGAAGAGGACCAGGAATGGGAAACGAACGGGTGGTATCAGAATAGATATACAACGCAGCTACCAGATGAAA
Source organism: Sphingobacterium hotanense (assembly GCF_008274825.1). Lineage (NCBI taxonomy): Bacteria > Pseudomonadati > Bacteroidota > Sphingobacteriia > Sphingobacteriales > Sphingobacteriaceae > Sphingobacterium > Sphingobacterium hotanense. The sequence continues at coordinate 3,506,980 of NZ_CP030848.1, read as the reverse complement.
ATCATACGAAGTACTTCATAAAAAGTGGACAGGAGACCGCATTACTTCATCACCACCGCTCTTTACGCTTCTACGCATCGGTGGGATTCGACGGCGGAATTTGGGAAGGTCGTTCGCAGCAATTGTCAAACCCTGCTTTTCCAAACTTTATGAGACATATGGGTAGCGGATTTAAATATGGAGAGACTTATGGCTATTATCCCCTGTCTGGTTATTTAGCAAAAAAGCTGACCCATTTAAAAACAACCTATACTGCAACGCGCGTTGAATTGGTTTATGAACGTTATTCCTTTCCAATTATTCGTTTAGCCGATTTGTATTTGCTATTAGCCGAATCATTAAACGAAGCAGGTGGCCCGGGCAAGACGGATTCTAGAGGTAATAATGCTTACTACTATTTAGATCAGATTCGACAACGTTCTGGAATGGAAGGTGTGGTTGTGAGTTGGGCGAAATATGCTTCTCCAGCATTTAAATCTAAGCCTGAAAGTCAAGCAGGCTTAAGAAAGATTGTGCAGCAGGAACGCATCAATGAATTAGCGTTTGAAGGCCATTACTACTACGATGTTCGTCGATGGTTAATTGGCGAATTAGTTTATAACAAACCAATTATGGGTTGGAATAAAGAAGGCGAGAATAAAAAAGATTTCTTCACCTTGAAGGTTCTTGTGCAGCCGAGGTTTTCAATGAAAGATTATTTGATGCCAATTGAGACCAATACCTTGCTTCAAAATAGAAACTTAGTTCAAAATCCAGGCTGGTAATTAATTGATAAAACGATGAAAAGATATATTATATACTTGTTCTTATGTTTGGTAAGTAGCTTATCGCTTCTTTCTTGCATGGATTCCTACTTAGGGATTGAACAATTGGATTTAGGCGGTGGCAAGCCTGAAAAATTAACCGTCGACAAAGTGGTTTCGAAGCCAGGTGCATTAGAGATTCACTTTAGTCTGCCGGCCGGCAACCCTAAACATTCACAAGTTATTGCAACCTATATAAATAAAGCCGGCAATGAAGTGGAATTTAAAGTTTCTCGCTATAGCCATATCATTTTAGTTGAAGGCTTTACAGGAACCAATGAGGTATCCGTGGAATTAGCGGTTGTGGATGAGGGCGGTAATAAATCCGACATAACTCAAGTTAGGGAAAAGCCATTGTTATCACCTGTTGAAATTGCACGTCAAAGTTTGTTGGCTACTCCCGCATTTGGAGGTGTTAAGCTAGAATGGGAAAATAAAGAGGCACAGCCCTTCGCGATTCACATATTGACGGAAGATCAAATTCAAATGGGCGAAAAGACACTTATAGAGGATCCTTCTAAGACAATTTACAGCTCAGACTCATTGAATACGGCAACTTATATCAGACAGTATGATAATGTGGAGCAGAAATTTGGATTTGTATTATCAGATAAGTGGGGAAATAGGACGGACACACTGATTGAATTGATTACACCATTCAAAGAACAGCTGATTGATTTCAATACAGTGAAACCTGTTGCTTACTTCAACCCATCATATGGAACCTCGGGTAAAGACTATGCGCTGTTTGGATATAATTTAGAGACGGGGGTACAAAATGATGGGATAGCACACAGTGCCAACTTTGGTCCTCAAACGATGTTCAATGGTATCACAGCTGCTAACAACTTCTTAGCCTATAAGTTCTTTAAGATCCCGGAAGGCCAGCCAACTCAGCGGACCTACGTACATGACTTATATGTCACTTTTGACTTAAATCAAGATTTACGATTGAGTAGAGTACAAATCTATCCTCGTCCATCCGCCAGTTATCTGTATGCGCGTTCTAGTGTGAAGAGATTCAGGATTTGGGGAACGAATGATGCAAATACTACCCGATGGTCGAAGTTCCCGGAAGGATGGATTTTAATCGGGGAGTACGAAGGAAAGATGCCTGCAAATATGGCTAGTATCACACAAGAAGAAACAGATTATTTCTACAATAAACAGGAGTACGCAGTTTCCGAAGACAATAAGAATCCTGATGCAAAACCGACGGAGTCCTTCCGTTACATGAGATTGCAGCTGATGGAGTCCTACACACCAACCGAAACGTTTTACACGATCAATGAATTCAAGATGTTCGGAGAAGTGCTTAAATCATATTAGCAGAATATATAGATTAAAGTATTTAAAGATGAAGAAGTTAATATATATACTAGGAGCGATTTTTTCCTTTTTGCAGGTCGGCTGTGATAATGCGGACGATCTATTAAATCAGTATGTTAAAGATGGTCCTATTGTTTATGCAGCGCGTATCGCTGATATAAACGTTAAGTCCGGATTTAATAAAGTGGCCGTAGTTGTGGTGCCAGCAGAAGATGTGAATAAATCATTCTTTATGTTGCGGTGGAATACCGCCGCGGGCTCAAGAGATTCACTGAAAGTGGATTACATCGACAGTAATTATCATGAAGAGTTTGGCGGTTACTTCGCGACGTTAGAGATGCCCGACATTGAGGGCAATATTCTGATCGAAGCTTGGAATGTAGATACCTTTGGTAATAAATCCCTAATGACGGATAAGGGGGGCTATGTTTATGGTGATAATTACATCAACACGCTGTTGCCATCAACGGTCAGATTTACTCAAGATAATGGAGTCATTAATTTTGATAACAGGGTGGGAGCCGTTGATAATTTGGTAAGTTACGAACAAAACGATGGAACGTTTACCAAAGAAGAATTAGTCGTTAGAACTCTAACAATGGTCAACCCTAAAAAAGGTGGATTAGTTAGAAGTAAAACGAGGTATTTGATCAATGCAAATGATATTGATACCTTAATAACTCCGAATTATTTGGAGACAGTTATTCCTTAAAGGACCCTATATTAGGAGTTATCCAATGAGAAATATTATTCTTCCTAGTCATTCTAATTAGGCGACTAGGAAGAATAATTTTGTTTATTACTATTACCTATATAAATCAAAAACCTAAAACTAAGTTTATCCTATGAAAAGATTGTTATTATCCCTCTCCATGTACCTTTTGGTGTTTGTTTCATCCGGACAAGGTCTCGTTCAGGAGAGCAGCATAAAAAGTGAAATTAATGAAGCGATCAAAACTTGGAAAAGCCTAGAGAAAACAACCGCCTTCGATCTAAGTCCAAACAGAATTGAATTGCTAAAAACGATAGAACGATATTCGGATAGCTTTCCTCCCGATGAATTCAAGGCTTATTTGGCAATGTCTGAAGATGACGCAGTGGAAATGGAGCGGAAAGTTCCCATTCTTTATGCTTATAGAAAAGGCTTTGACAAGGTTCTGAATGAAGTGAAGAATAATAAAGTTAAAAAAGGTACTGCGCAAGTTTGGTTGCTTTATAATATGGGTTTTATCGTTAAAACACCTTCAGCTTGCTTCGGTATTGATGTAGATCATAGACTAGCTTGGCAATTTGCCCCATATCTTGATTTCCTGTACATAACACACAATCATGGTGACCATGCGAATGTTAAGTTGATGGAGGCGATGACAAACCTAGGTAAACCCGTTATTTCCAACTTCTATAAGCCGGGCTCGGCTTATCATTCTGTAGTACCAACCAGCTATCAAATTGGGAATGTTACGATTCGCACTGATATGGACGACCACCTTGCTAATCCGAAGTTTCCAAAGTTCATATCCATGGCACGAATCGACTGTGGAACTGATGCTGGATCATTCTCTTTGTTACATTGCGGAGATGCAGGCTTTACTCCTGCAAATTTTACAAAGATTCAAGGACCGGTTAATTTATTAGTTATGCGATGGGGAGAGAAGCGAGAAAACAATCTTTTGGGAACGGCCGAAGGGCAAGTTCAACCGGATTATGCGGTATTGACCCATTTAATTGAACTGAGACATAAGCCATATCCGCATGGACAAGCCTCAATTACGAAAACAATGGAACATTTGCCCGCTGTAAAATGTGATAAAACGATGATTCCTTTTTGGGGTGAAAGACTCACTTGGAAGGATGGAATGTTAAAATAATCATATGACAAATTTGGCTACATATAGTTAACAAAAAAATAACGATATTAGGTAACCTTACTAGGTTTGTTATAGCTACTTTTACGCTCATTGTGAAACAGTTCAACCAAAAATCTACCCTAGATAGCCAATATCTTGAAAAGTTGCAACTCGGAGACGAGCTGGGGCTTCGTTATTTTATGAGCCAATACGCTGAGCAATTATTTGTATTTGCATATAGGATTACCAAAAACCGCGAAGCAGCTGAAGAAATTGTATCCGAATCGTTTTGCAAACTGTGGTTTAATCGAGCTAATGCATCTTCATTACAAGCTATTAAGTCTTTCCTTTTTCTTATTACACGAAATGCATGTTATGATCATGTAGGTTCTGCTTTTCGGAAGACGGTGGATCTAGGAGAGGAGCTGTTGTGGGATAAAATCGAAAATCGATCTGATGTTCTAACTGATATCATTTATTCAGAACTTATTGAGCAAATTATATTGGAACTGGATAAGCTGCCGAAATATCAAGCTGAAGTATTTCGAATGACTTATTTAGAAGGAATGGATACCAATGAAATCTGTACGACACTAGGTACAACGGCAAATAACATATACTTTGCTCGTTCGAAAGCAATGGCAGCTTTGAAACTAGTATTTAAAAAGAAAGATATAAGCCTATATGGCATCATTGCCGTATTTAGCATGTTTTAATCAAAAACGTTTGAGGTTTAATTAAGTAGCCAAAAACGCTTTATTTTCCCAAAAAATAAAGTCGTATATTCAATAAAGACAATTAACAGTTTCTATCCATGGCTCAGGCATTCTTTATTTAGGTTTACTTCTCTACTATAATTTTTAGAAGGCTCTTAATAAAATCTCTATCCAAGGAACTGCTGTCACTGGCGGGAAAGTAATGATATATAAAACTATGGCGAATTCAAGACAAAACGTAAATAATATGCGACGCAAACAATTTGTAATTAGGATCATGCTAATGATACCAATGCTCATTTATGCGTTCCTGTATTCACAGGCACAGTCCGTTTCAGACACTGCGGTAGTTACGGTAAAACGTGATATAAGGTATGCTGCAGCGCCGGAGGGGATTGCCCAGGATACGTCTTCAGATCGATTATTAGATCTATATCTCCCCAATTTGAAGTCTGCGAATAGGCTGCCAGTGTTAGTTTTTATCCATGGAGGAGGTTTTTCTGGTGGCGACAAGAGTGCAAAAGGGAATGTGGCGTTATGCAAAAAAATTGCGATCAAAGGCTATGCGGTAGTCTCTATAAATTACTATCTCTATTTAAAGCAAAATAAGATTCAAGGGGCATCTGCAGGTGCCAATATGAAGGACGGACTTCCAAAAGCTGGAAAGTTCCATGACGGTTTAGAAACGGCGGTAAAAATAGCGTCTGCTGATACCGAATTAGCATTGCAATGGATCAAAGAAAACGCAGGAACCTATGCGTTGGATACTAACAGAGTTGCTATTTCTGGTGGTTCTGCCGGGGCGATGACAGCGCTATATACGGCTTATCGCTCCAAGCAAAAAGTAATGCCCATTCGCTGCGTTGTTAATTTTTGGGGAGGACTATCAAATACAGATGATATCCAACAGAATGCTTCCCCATTGCTAACGTTTCATGGGGAACAAGATGAATTAATAAATGTCGCGTACGCCTATGCGCTTCATAAAAAAATGAAGGACCTGGGTATTCAACAATCTGAGATTCATATACTAAAAAATATGGGACACGCCATTTACAATTATATAACCATGAATGAAATCAATACCATAGATAAGTTTTTAACCTCAAACATGTCTGTTAATGAATAATCTGCTTAACAGGAAAAGGGATGTGTTGATCTTCTCGAGGTCTTTCTCCTAATGAAAATTCCTTCCCTTATGAAAAGCCTCTTCACTATGCTGATCTTCTGTTAAATCCTTCAATAAACCCGTAACATCAAAACAACGTTGCGCAATCACATGGATGACATCCCCTTCTTTCTGTACTTTGCCAGACACCATGAAGAGTTTTGCCCGCAGCACCTCTCGTCTATATTTCTCAAAAACAGTACCCCAGATAACCAAGTTAGCAAAACCCGTTTCATCCTCAATCGTCACAAAGAGAACCCCCTTTGCTGTTCCCGGGCGCTGCCTCACCGTGATCAATCCACATACCTTGACAGGCATATCATTCCTTACCTCAGATAGCTTAGCAGTTGGGATTACATGCAATAAATCCAATTTCCTGCGTAAAAAACTAACAGGATGTGCTTTGATGGATAAGGCCGTAGCAGCGTAGTCCTGCACAACATGCTCGCTTTGGCTCATCAATGGCAGTTCAATTTGTCCTTCCTGTGTGCTTTCCGAGGCCTGTCCCTCAAATAGCGCAATAGGAGTATCTGCAAGTGCCGATATCTCCCATAAGGCTTGCCGACGATCCAGACCTAGGGAGCCAAAAGCATCCGCATCCGCTAATCGCTCCAATAATGCAGTCGTGAGCCCTGCGTCAATTAAACTGTTGATCGACTGATAAGGCTTTATCCGACCGGCAAGCAAGCGCTCCGCATCCTCAGCTTGTAAACCCTTAACCTGGCGCAATCCCAATCGGATAGCATGCCATTTACTGCCGGTTTTTCCTTCTAAAGTATTGTCCCAAGAGGAGAGGTTGACGTCAATAGGAAGAATCTGGATGCCATGTTTCTGCGCATCGATGATAATCTGTGCAGGCTGGTAAAAGCCCATAGGTTGACTGTTCAGTAGAGACGCTGCAAAAATATCCGGATAATGGCATTTGATCCAGGAAGATATATATACCAACAGAGCAAAAGAAGCAGCATGGCTCTCCGGAAAACCATAGCTCCCGAATCCCTCCAGCTGTCGGAATACCCGTTCTGCAAACTCTTGCGTATACCCACGGCTGACCATGCCATCAATCATCTTTTTATGGAAAGCAGATACTTTGCCCTTCGCTTTAAAGGTCGCCATACTGCGACGAAGTTCATCCGCCTCTGCCGGCGTAAATCCCGCAGCAACAATAGCAATCTCCATCGCCTGTTCCTGAAATAGAGGAACGCCCTTTGTCCTTTCCAATACGCCCCGTAGCTCCTCCTTCGGATATTCCTCCGGCTCCTCACCATTCCTGCGACGCAGGTAAGGGTGTACCATATCGCCCTGTATAGGCCCCGGACGAACAATAGCAACCTCAATAACCAAGTCATAGAACTTCCGCGGCCGCAATCGCGGAAGCATAGACATCTGCGCGCGACTCTCAATCTGAAAGACCCCTAAGGTGTCGGCCTTACAGATCATATCATAAACTTTGGGGTCATCCTGCTTGATATTAGCTAGCGTAAAATCTTCCTTATAATGCTTTTTCGCTAGGTCAAATGCCTTACGTACGCAGGTCAGCATACCCAAGGCCAGCACATCTACCTTTAAGAATCCCAAGGCTTCCAGATCGTCCTTGTTCCATTCCAAATTAGTTCGCCCCTCCATCCGCGCATTGATCAATGGGCATAGCTCATGCAGATTCCCTTGCGTAATCACGAAACCGCCCGTATGCTGCCCCAATTGTCGAGGGAAACCCATATACTGATAAGCGAGTGCCAAGACCTTTTGCAGATTCGGATCCTCAGGATTAAAACCCTGTTCAATCAAGCGTTCCTGATCCACATGGTTATCCCAATAGCTGCTGATAACCCCAGACAAGCGACCTACGGCATCCAATGATAAGCCCATCGCCTTTGCCACGTCCCGTAATGCGCCCTTCGAACGAACTTGGGTAACCGTCGCTACTATAGCGGCGCGATTGCGCCCATACTTCTCATAAATGTATTGTATGACCTCCTCACGGCGCTCATGCTCAAAATCAACATCAATATCGGGTGGTTCATCCCGCGCATCCGACATAAAACGTGCAAACAGCAGTTTGATCTTCGAGGGGTCAACCGAGGTAATGCCTAAACAAAAGCAAACCGTTGAGTTGGCCGCCGAACCGCGACCCTGACAAAGGATGCCACGCTCACGCGCAAAACGAACATAGTCATGCACCGTTAGAAAATAAGAAGCATAATTCTTACGCTCAATAAATTCCAGCTCCATATGTATCGTGTCGAGAATATGCTTCGGGATATCTTCTCCAAATTTAGCCCTTGCGCCCTCCCAGGTTAAACGAACGAGCTCTTCCTGAGGCGTACGGCCGTCAGGTGCTAACTCGGTCGGGTAGACATATTCTAGGCTGTCTAAAGAGAAATTGCAAGCCTGAGCTATTTCCTCCGTATGGGCGATAGCGTCCGGATACTGTCGAAATAAACGTTCCATCTCTTCAGCAGGCTTTAAATAACGCTCCGCATTCGCATGCAGCTTAAAACCGGCATTGTGTATCGTACATTTCTCCCGTATGCAGGTCAGGACATCCTGTAGCTCACGCCGCTCCGGACTATGGTAATAGACATCGCCCAAGGCGACCAACTTCACGTTCAGCTCTTTCGCTAATTGATGTAGGCGGAAAATCATCTTCGCATCATCTCCTCGATACAGTTTGTTGATGCCGAGATAAAGATCTGAACCTAGATTATCCCGATAATCGCGAATATCCTGCATATAGGCAATGTCCAAACAGAAAGCTGCATCCAGCTTCTCCGGCGGTAATACCACAAACTTGAGCCCTTCGGCATGTTCATACACATCCTTTCTATACAGATGACATTGTCCTTTTTCTGCACGTAGGTTCCCCACGCTCAACAAGGTGGATAAACGCCCATAAGCTGCTCGATCTGTAGGGTAAGCTAGCAAGCTAGGTCCATCCAATAAATCTAAGCGACAGGAGGGAATCAGACGGATGCCATGTTTCTTGGCTGCAACATGCGCACGGACAATCCCCGCAAAAGTATTACGATCGTTGATAGCAAGAACTTGATAGCCCAAAAGCGCAGCCTGCTCCATCAATTCATCCGGATGGGAGGCTCCGCGGAGGAAGCTGAAATTGCTCGTCACCTGTAATTCTATATAACCCATCGTTTATGCAAAAAATCCATGTATAAACCACTCATCCGACTCCTTATCCCCATAATGCCCCGAACGGTATAACCAATATCGCTGCCCCTGATCATCTTCTACCGCATAGTAATCCCGGTGCTCCCCCGGGTCGATCCACCACTCTCTTTCAATGCGCTCCGGTCCGTCCGCCTTCCGAATCGGATGACGGACACCTTTGTATTGAAAAACCATAGGCGGATAATCCGGGATGGGAGCTGTTACATGGATGCGCTCAGGACGGGCCAATAGCCGAGTCGGACGAGGCCGGTCCAAAGGCCAGTCGAAGCCAGCCTTTTCTATGATGGAAGAAACTTGACGCATGGAGCGTTCCGGCCAATAATGCTGATCCGGGAAGTAACGAAAGATCTCGCAGGCCGTATCCCTGTTCTTCAAGCGGTCCAATAGCTCCGTCAGATTGCTGTCCTCCAGTCCCGTGCGGGTATCCCATAAAATTTCCTGATTCGCTTCCGCATCTTCTACCTTATGGGCTTGTAAGATAAAGAGCTCAATCCCTAAGGCAGGCTCAATCTGCGATATCTTCAACGCAAATAACTTGAAAAGATGCGGGATATGGGCGGTCGAACGGCTGGTGCCGATGCTGATCTGCTCCACTTTGCCATCCAGGCGGTGCCCAATCAGACTGGCTTCCCGAATGCCCTTGCCCTCATTTGCCAGTCGCCCACAAAGCGCCTCCAACAATTTCTCGATAGCAATTTCAATCCCCTTGTCGGTATTGATAGGTTCTAAGCAGGGAAGTCGCTCCTCATAAGGCGCAATAGGTTTTAGGGGAAGGATAAACTCCTCCTCAGAGCCTATGGCTTGCGCTAATCTTAAAACCGTATGATCGCCAAAGCGCCTCCGCAGTACGGAACGTGGCATGCCCGCAAAGCTTTTGATTTTCTTTAAGCCCAAGCGGTACATCCGCTCCACAATAGGTACCTCCAGACGTAGAGCCATAGGAGGGAGGTTTAATAGTGCCTCCAGTTGGGTGTTGCTCTCAACAATAGAATTGCTCTTTCCGTAGCGGGTTACTGCCCAGGCAGCTCCTATGCTGTCGGCGATAGCCATGCGAGCCTGATAACCGTATTGTGCAAAACGTGAAATAATATGTTGTAGGTATTTTTTTTCGCCGCCCCAAAGATGCGCACAGCCGCTGATATCAAGGATAAGTCCATCAGGCTCGTCTAAGGCAACAATAGGAGTGAAGCGAATACACCAAAGACCTATAGCTTTCAATAATTTCTCCTGAAGCCCGAGGCGCTCATCCAGCACCTCCAACGAAGGAAGAAAGGCTTTCGCATCGGCCACAACCATCCCTTGTACCACGGCGTGCTTCTCTGCAGCAGCATTAGCAGCACTGATCAACATACGCCCATGTACAGGATGGGCAAACACAAAAGGGGTATCTCGCAAAGCGGGTTGACGCTTGCTTTGCCAATCTGTTGTCAGATAGGGAAACCAGATGGAAGCATATCTCTTTTTCATGACGCATTAACCTGTCTGCTGTGTTTTGCTGCATAAAACAGATGTATTCGATTTTTGAAAAATAGGACGTAGACCTAAATTGGAAAACTCCATTTCCCAACGCCCGGGGTTACCATTTCGAACCTTGAGGAGTTCTACATCCCAGCGTGGAAAGCCGATGCCCGGCAAACCCTCCTCGGCATAGCTCGCCAAAGGCTTAATCTGCCAACGTGCTGTGCAGGCAGTGGCCGCCAAACTGCGCGGATTATGACGTAAAATAAAACCAACACCTTGGGTCTTTTCTGCAGCAAGCTGTAATTTGCGCGTCTGTGTATAATCCAGTTGGTGCACCTCCGCAATAACCCCGGCAATGCCCGGACATTTTAATGCCTCCTCCATCGCCCAAAGCACATCTTTCTCCCTTTGCATGCAGATGAAAACAACACGCTCAGGCTCAACACCAAAACTCTTTATAGAAATAGGAAATAAAGATTTAAAGCTGCTGATCCACAGACAGACACCCTTGCTCTTCATTAGCTTCCCAAGCAAAACACTCATGAAACCACAGGAACTAGCACCCTCTTCTCGACCTCTACTGATAAACTCATGAATGCTGCCCTTAGGAAAGATACCATTGGGAAAAGCTTCCTCAATAGGTCCTAAACCAAGACGCTCCTCTTGGCTGTCCCGAGGTTTTACCCCCTGCCAAAGCAACATGTCGTTTTTTAGCTGACTGATTAATGCTTCTCTGTTTCTTAACATCATACCTCCTTGTTCAAGGCTTTCAAAACAAAATTAATACTAAAATAATTAGCAAACAAGGAATGTTTAAAACTAAAATTATTAGCAAAAATAAAACAGATAATAAGAGCATTAACTATTCATACATCGAAACATTCTATAAAATATACTTTGGACTGTATTGTTGGAGCCCTTTAGTGAAAGGGCTCTACGCATTGGCGACATATTTAACACCTATAAATTTGAATCTATATAGGGATTAGCCAGGACGAACCGCGTAGAGCCCTTTCACTAAAGGGCTCCGCTAGCACGTTTTTCGGCATAGGATAGCACGTCTTTTCACAATAAAATCGGCGGTCTTTCAACAACGAAATAGACCATCTTCAAAAGCAAATTAAAACATCTTCCCATATAACGATAGACAGCCATCCCGTAACAGATACGAAAGCCATTCTAATCCATAACATTCTCGAATCTAAGTCCATAAAAACCTGTAATAAATTAAATAAAGAGTGTAAACCATTGCTAAAATTATAATTGTTTGTATTATTTTTTATACAAAACAGAAAGTATATTAATTAAGAGGATATAAGCACGTCATAATTAATATATTCGCAATGATTTCATTGAAAATATAAACAAGAACAATAAACCAAATTAAAAACGAATGAAAGCCCCATTTAAATTATCCATTTTAGCCGTGTTGTTCGTCTTGAACGTGCAGGCACAACAAAAAAAAGTAGATCATATCTTCCACGACAATCAAGCATACTTCGATTTAATGGAAAAGGAAGCAACAGCAAATATGTCCACAGCCAAATTCTTGACACCACAAGATGCCGTTGCGCAATTGAAAGCGAATGCAAATAAAAAAGTGAAAGTGCAATCTGTCAAGCCGGCTACAAAGGAGCTTAGCGCTGAAGCGATCGCTGAACGTGCTTTAGAATCAACCGTTGTTGTCAGTGAAGCCTACCTATGCGGTAAATGTGATAAAACACACGTGAATGCTGCTTCTGGCTATGTAATTGATGAAGACGGCTTGATCGTAACTAACCACCACGTGGTGGAAGCCTATGCAGACACTGCGGGAAACAAATTATTGCTACAGATCATGACAGCGAAGGGCAAAGTCTACCCTGTCATGGAGGTATTGACCAACTCCAAAGAAAATGACTTAGCAATTCTACGAGTAGATACCAAAGGAGACAAACTCACACCATTTGGATTAGGAAATACCGCAAAATTAGGTGCTGACGTCTTTGTATTAAGCAACCCAAACAATATGTTGTTCTACTTCTCAAAAGGTATTGTTGCTAGAAACTACATGAAGAGCGATCGTTCGGGAAATAGCACGAAATATCCAGAGATGGAAATCACAGCAGATTATGCCGCAGGATCCAGTGGAGCACCTGTCGTTGATAATAAAGGAAACCTTATCGGAACCGTATCAACAACATCTTCTATCTATTACAACCCACATCAGCAAAGAGACTTGCAGATGGTAGTAAAAGGTACAAAACCAGTGATTACCCTCAAGGAATTAATCAACTAAATTCAATAGAACATTTTCAGTATAAAAAGAGGCCCTCGAGGCCTCTTTTTTTAGATAATAGACCCCCATTGTCTGAACCGGAAAAAAGGATTTAGGATGGGCGCATTGTCTTTGAACCAGGAAAGGAAGGAAAAAAAACGATAAACAGGATCTTGTCTATCCTTGCATCCTTCCTTTCCTGGTTCAGAATATTTAAAAAAGTCTAATGTCTCACCTCTAATGTCTCACATCTAATATCTAACATCTAAACCTCAATTCCCTTTCAACCCCAATTCAAACCCAATACATAACCGTATCAGAACCGCTCCGAAAGGGTTATACATGGGGTTTGAATTGGGTAAGAATAAAAGCAGACCTTAAGCGGCATAGTGTTTGATTAAATTTTTTATCACACACACATAAATCACACACTATGAAAAAACTAATCTATGCTTTCCTATTGCTATCTATTACCTTATTTTCTTGCAGCAAGGATGACGACTCGACTGAGACCGAAGTGATCAATTTGGTTGATACTAAATGGGAAGGAAGAGGGACGTTTGGAGGGCTGCCGGAACCCGTTAAAATTACCCTAGAATTTAAGACCGGCGGAAAAGTTGAAGGATACAATCAGCCTAACGACTGGGAAGGGACATACACGTTCGATACGAAGACCAATAAGGGCGTAATCGTTGAGGACGGATCGTTTAAAATGCCGTTTGAAGTCAGTGGGTCAACTCTAAAATTTGAGATAGAACCAAAGAACTGGATCTCCTTAAAAAAACAGTAAAGAAGGTCGCATTTAGGATTGATCTTTTGAAGGACAGCTTTTTTTGTAGATAAGCGGCGCATATTGACGTCAAAACTCTTACAAAAATCGTAACTTAAGTTCAATCAAAAAATCAATCCTACCATGAACCTGAACAATGCAATCTTAACTTGCTTTACATCTCTATTTCTATATCATGCAAGTCTGACGCCAGTGGATTATGCTAAAACGCATTTGGAAACTGCTGCCAGTCACACTTTAGTCGATTCGCTCGAAAAGGACAAGCGTGCGATCGCCGAGATGCTTAAAAGCAAGACGCCTATCACCTGGTTATTTACAGGGAACAGTATTACCCAAGGGGCGAAACATACCCACGGTATGCGGATCTATTCGGAGATATTCTTTGAGCGCGTGCGTTACGAGATGGGACGATCACGCGATTTGATCGTTAATACCGCAGTAAGTGGAAATACAACTAAAAATATTCTAGACGATTTTGATTGGCGCGTTGCGCATAGCAAACCGCAGGTAGTTTTTCTAATGATCGGAACTAACGATGCGGCAAGTGATAAATCTATCTCTGTGGAGCAATACGGAAAAAATCTAGAGAATTTGATTAGAAAGATCCGTGCTATCGGTGCTATTCCGGTAGTACTCAGTCCGACTCCTATTTTAGAATCCCATGCGCCTGAGCGTGCAAACCTGAAGGCCTATGTTGTTAAGATGGTAGCGTTGGTCAAGAAGGAACAGGTTATTTTCGTCAATCAGTGGGAAATTTGGAACGGGGAGTTGAAGGAAAAGTATAAAGAGCAATGGTCTAGGAAGCTGTTGAATGATCCCTTGCATCCAAATGGACAAGGACATAAGGAGATGGCGATCTCCTTATTTAAAACACTTTCGATATTCGATCCAAAACAACCCACCTGCGGAGGGGAATACTACGAAGGTTACCATTAGCCTAAAACGCAGCTCCCCCGAGCGGGGGAGCTTTGTAAAGCAATAGTCAATTTTCCATAGGTAAATGGAAAGCTAACATGAAAAAACAATTATAAATTGAAACCTTTATGTATAAAAAAAATGTTTTCTCAACGTTGTTTGTACTTGCTTAATTGTTTTTTACGCAACGGACTGGTAGTCGATAAGTAGTCGATAAATGCGTCACCCACGCTTTTCTACAAGTTGGTTCGATTTCCAAAATATAGGCGTAGCAGCTTGATTTTTGGGTGCTCGACCAAATCTTTCCATATCCAGTGCATGATGCTGTGCAATAATTGCCACACATGATTCCGTGCGTCATCAAGTACATAAATTTATTTGGGCTTTGGTCATCTGGGTACGCGACATAGTTAGATCCGCCAGCTAATTTAGTGCCCGCCATTTTAGTGATCTCCGCATGTGTCGGCATCCGCCAGTTACCTTCTGGATAAACCTTCAAACAAGGGTCTCCGCTACCTGGTTTACCTTTTGGAGTAGTCGATTTCCAGTTCCAGTAGAATTCGCAGTCGCGATATCCTATGTATTTCTGGTCCGCACGGAATCGGTAACTTCCATCAGAATGGATATATAAATAGCCCGGAGACCATTTAATTCCGCGTACGAGGTAGTAGCCTCCTGTAACCATCAATTTCGCTTTAAGCGTTTTTGAAGCTCCTGGGTTTGTAAAAGGGAATTTTACCAATTGTGCTACTCCAGCATTTGTCAATCCGGAGCGGATTTCACCACTTTCATCAAGTTTCACCTGAATTTCTGAAAAAATAACGCCTATTTGAGTAAGTCTTTCCGGTTCGATCGTATAGTAGGAAGCGTATTTTGTTGCCCCTTCTACGTCATCATAGAATGTCAAATCGCTGATATTAGCACTTTGGACATTCTCCATTTTTCCTGTCCTCAAATTTAGGGTTCCAGTTTTGATATAGTCAGTTTTATCGAACTTCGCTTTTACAGAAACCAATTTGCCGTACATTTGAGTCGCGTTCAACTCCACAACTACTTGTGCCTGTAGGTATTTAAATTGGATATCAAGCGTGACTTGGCCGCCTTCTACTTCGATTTCACCACTTGAATACAACAATGGTTTATTGATGGAAGAAGTGATTTTTGGGTTTTGCACATCACTTGGTACGGCGATGTCCTTATTCTCGTTGTGTGAATAGGCGACCCAAGTAAAAGTGTTATAGCTTGGAAGTTCCAATTTCGCCAACTCATCGGCGTTCATCATCATTGATTTATAGAATTTTCCGCTATCCTTGTAGTATAACATCAAGCGATATTTTGCACCCTTTTCGGCATTTGTTGCTGCTTTTAACCCCGTGGCAGTAGAACGCTTTGACGAGCTGATCAAATTTGATTGACTAGAGATAAATCCATTTTCAACACTTGATTCCGCTGTAATCTGTACTTGGGCGTTCTCGGCGTTATCACTTTTGATATCTACATCAAAAGCTTTTACTTGAGGAAGCGTAGTGGATGCTTCATTTGTTTTTGACCCCACTACCTTTACCAATACGGTGGTATTTCCGTCATTGTCGGCTGCTGTTTCACTTTTCTCACAACCTTGTAGCAAGAATAGGCCCAGCGTTAGGCAAACAGCCGTACATTGTTTAATGAAATTAAATGTTTTCATTTTTTTTGTTTCTCAATTAATTTAAATTTCTCCTAATTAGATTTCGATAATAACTTCTTCTTCCGGTGGTTCTTCAATTCCCGGAGGACCAACCGTGACGGTTCCGGTAGATTCCGCCGCAATTCCACATTCTAGCTCGATGACTTCCAAGTTAATTCTTGGGGTTTGGTAATTTGTTTTTTTCATGCGTTTAATGATTTTTAGCTTATTACGGATGCAAACATAAGCCGAAAGAAATGATGAAAAAGAAGCGTTTGCTACAACAAAAGTTCTGTTGAGATACGCAAAAGCTACTTTTTATACTGTTTGTGCCAGAGATACTGGTATAAACTACTTAATCTATGGATTTTTTAATCCTCGACAGTAGAGTGAACGGGAAAAGGTATGTTTTCGCTAATTTCGGATACCCAGACATAGAGGTTTTTTTGCGAAGGGATATTGAACGTTTTCCTCAAGCGACTTTTTTTCGTCTGTACAGTTCGAATTGAGAGATGGTTGAAATGAGCAATTTCTTTCGTATTGAAACCTAATTTTATGTAGGCACATAATTTAAATTCTTCTTGCCCGAAACTGGGGTTTATTTCAGAAAGAGCGTCGCGAAGTCCAGGGAAAATATATTGGAATAAGGAAAGGAATCCGGGATCGCCTGATTTTGCTAAGTCGAGCAGTTCTTCCATATTGTTGATTTGGGTATCTTCGACGACAGCTTTTAACGCAATAAGCTCTTCATTGCTGTTTTGATAATTGTTATTTAATGACATCAGCTTAACGTTTTTTTCAAACACATAAAAACTATTGAATCCAGTAAGTATCAAAACCTCTAAAATACTGTTGAGTCTAATGTTCTGTTGGATCTGATCTTGAATGGTAATACCAAAGTACCACGGCTCGAATTGGAATCTATGAAGCCCCAGTATCATTAGGAAAGTGATGCTATATAGCAGAATAGTATATTTGATGTTGTCTCTGTCGTTGAAAATTAAGCTGAAACTTCCTAAATAAGGGAAAAAGTAAAGATAAAAGCAACTTTGCAAGCCATAATGGAGACTCATAACAAATATTAGAGCGCCGATGATAACGTAGATAATGAATTGAAAAAGGCTTTTGAAGCGAGCTTTGAAATGAAAAAAGCAGTATAGTAAAAAAGCGCTTAGAATGATTCTTGCACTGTATAGCCAGTTCCAACTGAAATCAAAAATAAAATAATCACGTAAGACATGAACAAAGATGCTGATTGAAATCCCAAGGGTTAGCCGATTAATGATTTTAAGTTGTATCAGTCTTGGCTGATTTGGATTTTGTTGTGTAAGATGTCGATTAGAGATTAAATCCCAGATTTTAAGAAGCATGGCACAAATAATTAAAACGAGATCGTAGATGGTCACCCGAAAGGATTATCCCGATGTTCGTTGAGGTAGAATCATTTTTCACAATATGATATTGTAGTAATATTAGTTAAAAATAGAAAATAAAAATGCTTCATATGTGGTAAAAACTCTTTTTATAGAAAAACTTCTACAGTAGCGTTTTTTATTACCAGATTTATAAAAATTGCGAGACTTTTTTTGCATGATTATTGTAATTCTAAGCATGAATGGTGCTTGGAGATACCGTTTAAGGTTGCATTCAAATAGCGAAAACGTTTATGGACAACTTAAAGGAGATTAACCAGTTCGATATACAGGTACAGAGTACTAGTTTCGGGCTAATAACGACTTTAAAATCACAGCAGAAGCAATCTGTAAAAGACGCTGTTGTTTTCGAAGAGAAGGTACTTTTTGCAAGCGATGTAGAGGATGCTAGTTAGGGCAAGGATACAGTCGTCGTACTGCAACGGAATCTTCTATAGCTGTGCCTCTGATAATTTTCTACTAGTTAGATGTAGTGGTTTTCGCTAGATCACATTTGATATTGTCGCCCTTTAGCCAACCTAGTTTTAGATACTATAAGTTAAAACTTGTTAAGAACGCCGTCGCTGTTATTGATTATCAGCCTTTTTCAATATTTTTAAGAATGCCTATCCAATTCAAACATATCAAACCTATTTATGTTCCTGCATTGATTATCAATCTCTTTATTACGGCATTCTTTAACATGTCAACTTGGAGTTTGGCTTTTTCATTTCTACTGTTTGGATTTGGTATTTCGATGCTGCTTTCGGAGTTGTTCTTAATACGCTTCACCTACCTTTTTCGAAATTTAGGATATTCGCGTGCTAAACTTTGGTTTCACTGTTGGATTCTTAATTGTGTGCCCGCATTTTTTATTTTATTAATCAGTATGCTATGGAAGAGGTGATGAAGGAGTTTTACGCCGACTCGATTGCATTCGAGTATATCTACAATCAGAGATTAATAAATGGGGCAGTTATCATTATGCATCCCGGAATTATTTACGGATTGTTGGGTCGCAATGGTTGTGGTAAATCGACCTTGATGAAAATCTTATTCGGTACGCTCAAGCCTTCGGAGGCCTTTGTTAGACTAAATGGCAAGCGCGTAAAAACAGCCTACTTAACAAAAGATGTTTGTTATCTACCACAAGATTCGTTCTTGCCCACATGGTTTACGGTAGAAAAAGCGATCGATATGATGATTGGTGACAAGCAATCTATTCAACAAGTAAAAGATAACGCGGTCATTCGCCTATTGTTAGGTGAACGGGTTGCCAATATCTCAGGCGGTGAGTTGCGATATTTGGAGATATTATTGCTGCTTAATCAAAAAGCTACTTTCCTCATGTTGGACGAGCCCTTCTCGGGGCTTTCGCCGTTGCTAAAGGAAAATGTTCAGGAATTGATTCTCAATTTTCGCAATTCGAAGAGCATTTTAATTTCCGATCATGATTATCACAATGTTTTGGAGATTAGCGATCAAATCATTCTCATGGACAATGGCGCTTGTAGAAAGTTGGCGAAAAAAGAAGAGTTGGAAATGTTTTATGTTCCGGAAGGGACATTTGAACCATAATCCGCAATTAATCCGCTTTAGGAATTCCTATTTAGTATATTTGTTTATCCTAAAAATAAATATACATGTCTACAATACTTATCAAAAATGCGCAGGTCGTAAATGAAGGGGAGGTCAAGGCGCAAGATCTATGGATTAAAAATGGTCGTATAGAAAAAATCGCTGGGACGATTGATATTTCTGCTGATAAAGAGATAAATGCGGAGGGGCTTCATCTTTTTCCAGGATTGATTGACGATCAGGTTCATTTTCGCGAGCCAGGACTAACGCATAAGGCGAATATCTATACTGAGAGTCGCGCTGCTGTTGCCGGCGGGACGACCTCTTTTATGGAGATGCCCAACACCGTTCCTAATACATTAACGCAGAAATTATTGCAAGATAAGTATGATATCGCACAGGATAGCTCTTTAGCCAACTACTCATTTTTTATGGGGGCGGCAAACGATAATCTGGATGAGGTATTGAAAACTAATCCACGCGATGTTTGTGGCATTAAGATATTTATGGGTTCTTCGACGGGAAATATGCTTGTCGATAATGAACAATCGCTGGAGGCAATTTTCAGTCAGGCACCAACATTGATTGCAACGCACTGCGAAGATGAGGCTACGATTCAAGCAAATTTAGCGGCCTATAAGGAAAAGTATGGCGACAACGTAACGATAGAGATGCACCCACTGATTCGTTCGGCAGAGGCTTGTTATCTTTCTTCTTCCAAAGCGGTGGAATTGGCTAAGAAAAATAATACGCGATTACATATTCTTCATATTTCAACGGCCAGAGAAACCGGTTTATTCGATAATTCCATTCCCTTAGAGCAGAAGCGCATCACGGCAGAAGCGTGCATACACCATCTTTGGTTTTCGGATGCCGACTATAAAACGAAAGGGAATTTTATTAAATGGAATCCTGCCGTAAAGACAGCTGATGACCGCGACGCCATCTTAAAAGCGGTATTGGATGGGCATATCGATGTGATCGCAACGGATCACGCGCCTCATACCATTGAAGAGAAGTCACAAGGTTATTTACAGGCGCCATCAGGTGGGCCATTGGTACAGCATGCTTTACAAGCATTGATCGACCTAGTAAAGCAAGGCAAGATGACCTTGGAACAATTAGTTCAAAAGTCGGCGCATAATACAGCGACTTTATTCCAAATTGAGCAACGCGGCTATATACGCGAAGATTATTGGGCCGATTTAGTTTTGGTTGACTTGAATAAACCTTATACGGTAAATAAATCGAATATACTTTCTAAATGTGGCTGGTCGCCATTTGAGGATTATACATTCTCTTCTACGATCGAACATACTTTGGTTTCAGGAAATATTGCCTATAGCAATGGTGCTATCGTCGAAGTTGGTTCTGGACATCGTTTACTTTTTAATAGATAATAATGGATAAACGTTCATTCTTAAAATCTTTAGGGTTGGGGATGGCTGCCATCCCATTTGCGGGCAGTTCGGATGCCTTAGCCATGGCAGCGCAGGTAAGACCTTTATTGAAAGGAAAAGTGTTGAAAGCGGGAGATACCATTGGTATCATTACTCCTGCTAGTGCATTAGGTGACGAGGATGCTATCACTTTGACGAAAGAAGTGCTAACTTATTTCGGTTTCAAAGTGAAAGAAGGAAAATATATACGCGAGCGTTATGGGAATTTGGCAGGTACTGACGCACAGCGTCTGGAAGATCTGCATACCATGTTTGCGGATAAATCTGTTGCGGGAATTCTTTGTATTCGCGGAGGCGCCGGAGCGTCCCGATTACTTTCGAAAATAGATTATCAACTTATCGCAAATAATCCAAAGGTGTTACTGGGCTACAGCGATATCACGGCTTTGATCATGGCGTTCCAAGCGAAAGTAGGTTTAGTTACTTTCCATGGGCCTGTTGGTACATCGAACTGGAGCAATTTCGTAGCGAAGACGTTTAATGATCAGTTTATTGATAATAAACTCGTGACTTTTTCGAACCCTGATAAAAAAGGCGATAACATCGTACAATATAAGGATCGTATAACGACGATTAATCCAGGCGTGGTTGAAGGTAAACTACTTGGTGGTAACTTAACACTGATTTCCGGCCTTTGCGGTTCTCCATATCTTCCAGATTTTAAAGACAGCATTTTGTTCCTGGAAGAGATTAATGAGACCCCCGAGAAGGTGGATCGTATGTTCTGCCAATTAATGAATGCAGGTATACTTTCACAGATCAAAGGCTTCGTTTTCGGTAAATGCACAGGTTGCTCACCGTCGGCAGGATACGGCTCCTTAAATCTCGACCAAATCCTTCGCGATTTTATCAAACCCCTAAACATCCCGGCTTATACTGGGGCAGTTATTGGCCATATTGATGATCAGTTTCTGTTGCCGGTGGGCGTGAAAGTTCGCTTAGATGCGACAAAGGGAACAATAGAAATCCTAGAAAAAGCGTTGATTTAATATGAAGTTATTCTTAGTTTCCTTAGGTCTATTGGCCGCGACAACTTGTAGTAATCCATTTAGCAGTTCAAAACAAACTTTAAAAATGGGAATGCAGGTGGATAGTAGCCAATGGAATTCCATGCATGCATCATACAAAGAGTCTGCTCTGTTTCACAGGCGGTTTAAACACAAAGATGTCGACTCACTTATCCAAGTGCATCGCAACAGCGGGTTGTTTAATATTTCGCAAATTGGAAAATCTGTCGAGGGGAGAGCAATTTATGAGATTGCCTATGGCAAAGGAGACAAGAAGGTTATGCTATGGTCTCAAATGCACGGCGATGAGCCTACTGCAACCATGGCGCTGTTTGATATATTCAACTTTCTGGAAGGCAAGGGGGATGGCTTTGATAGCATTCGGAACCTGCTTCAAGAAAATCTAAGTATTCGATTTATACCTATGCTAAACCCGGACGGCGCAGAGCGCTTCTTACGTCGAAATGCCCAAAGCATAGACTTGAATAGAGATGCGCGCGCGAATCAAACGGTAGAGGGAGCATTGCTAAAATCACGGGCAAAGGAGTTTAATCCTCGTTATGGATTCAATCTTCATGATCAGAATATTTATTACAATGTGCCGGATACCAAGAATCCAGTAACGATATCTTTGCTGGCGCCGGCTTATAATACGGAGCGAGATGTCAACGAAGTGCGGGAAGGAGCGATGCAGATTATTGTAGGGATGAATAAAATTTTACAGCAATATGTTCCTGATGCTGTTGCTAAATACGACGATACATATACGCCTCGGGGCTTTGGAGATAATTTCCAATCTTGGGGAGCGAGCACCGTTTTAATTGAATCGGGTGGACTGAAAGGTGATCCGGAAAAACAGCAGATTCGGAAACTCAATTTTATAATTATCCTTAATGCTTTGATGGAGATTGCGCAAGGCACTTATGAGAACTATGATGCAAAGGGTTATGAGGAGATTCCATTCAATGCGAGCCAGATGCATGATATCGTTATCCGTGGACTTTCCTTCGGTAATGACTCCATTCCGCTAAAGAGCGATATTGCAATCCGCAGAGGAGAGACAACAGTAGCTGGTGATTATTTTGTCCGCGGTCGCGTTGAAGATATTGGCGATTTGCCGGAATCTTATGGTTACGATGAAGTGGAAGCTGATGGTTTAAGATTTATTGCAGGAAAAATAGCACCGCAAGCTATCCCGGATTTATCAATACTAACGCCAGAAGTTGCCTATGATCTACTGAAAAAGGGGTATATGGGCGTGCAGGTGGCTAAGCTTTTGCCTGCTGAAGAAGGGATGCTACATAGTCTACCGATTCAGGTTTTTAGCAAAACCGCTTTTGCAGCAACGCCTTTTATTGACTTAGGTGGAACGACTAATTTCTATATTGGGGATTCTACAGGAAACTTGAAATATGCGATCTTAAATGGTTATTTGATTGATTTGTCAAAGTCGGTGAAAGATATAGGATTGCTGAAGAATAGAATACAATAAAACTTTTATGTTTCCATTGAAACACCAACAGGAATGAAAGTTCTTGATGGCCTTTGAAAACAGATACTTCAAAATAATAAGAGCTGGCATTTGCCAGCTCTTATTATTTAAGGGAGTTAATATCCCGAGTTTTGTTGTTTTTCAAGTTCCGGGTTGGCATCGATTTCAACCTGTGGAATTGGAAGGATTGTTTTGTAGAAGCTGCGGTTGATGGTCTTCTGTCTATGTTGAAGAGAGACACCCACGTGCTCATCATTGAAGGTGATTGTCTTATTGTTACGTATCATGTCCCAATAGCGTTGTCCTTCACCGTAAAGCTCTTTACTTTTCTCGTTCAGGATCATGTCTTCAGTAACTGTCGCTGCGGTCGCTGCTACTAAATTCGGTGATCGCTTGCGGATCTCATTCAAGTATGTTGCCGCTTTGGCAGCATCGGGGCCCGCTTTTTTCAACGCTGCCTCTGCCGCAATTAAGTAAATCTCTGACAAGCGAATAACTTTGATGTTTACTGCAGTAAATACGTCTTTACCGTCGCCTTTAAAAGGTTGACTGATGCCACCAACATACTTATAAACTGCAGCTTTCCTTTCTAACTCATCCTCGGTTATTACGCCCCAACGCACATCATCAGCGTCTTCGCCTAAACGGTTTACATAATAATCCGATGCTGTGAAGTTTCCAAGGGCATTATTTTGTTTACTTTTCAGATAATAGAAACCTAATGAACCCGAACCTAAGTCGCCTTGATCTTTAGCGATAGCAATTTCGAAAATAGACTCCTTACCGAACTGCGCTGCCCAAGAACTTACCCATTCGGAATTACTGTATAGAGAGTAAACTTTCGAGTTTATTACTTCTTCCGCAGCAGCAAATGCATTCGTAAAGTCGCCCATAGTCAAATACACGCGTGCCTGAATGGCTTTATTGGCGTAGTAATTCACATAACCATTTGTTTTTGTTTTCGGCAATAAGGCTTCAGCATCTTTTAAATCCTCTAAGATTTGCTTGTAAACGTCTGTTACGGAATTTCTTAGTAATCTAGCGTCGTGCTTCAGTTTCTCGGTTACAATTGGCACACCAAAGGAAGCTGGATCATCTGTATAGGTTTTGCCGTAGAGGCGAACCAGATCGAAGTGAACTAATGCACGCAAGGTTAATGCTTGCCCCTTATAGGTATTGAAATCCAATGTAGAGCCATTGGCAACGATGTCATCGATACTTTGTATAATATTGTTTGCTTGTAATATAGCGTTGTATCCGTCAGCCCAAAAGCCGCTGTAGTTATTGTTCGTGACGCTATGGTTGAATACATAAAGAGCATCTAGTCCACGACCCTGTGAAACGATCGTTGCATCCCCCCCCTTTGCGTCGCCATATATCATAAAGTTGCGGCCATAATAACTTGTTGTGACCAAGCTGCGTAATAAGCCGTTTGTCATCACCTTGGCATCAGCTACCGTTGTGATCGTTTCTCCGGAATCAATGGAGTTTGTCGGTTTTACATCGAGGAAATCCTTGCATGAGAATAATGATATACTTGCAAGTGCTATGATGAATATTGATTTCTTTTTCATGATTGATAATAATTGATAGGTTATAAACTAAATTCTAAACCAAATGAATAAGTCTTTCCGAATGGGGTTTCCCATCCACGTGTTCCGTACTGATTAACTTCGGGATCCGCTAGCTTAAATTTGGAGAAGGTCAATAGATTTGTACCATTGAAAAAGATTCTAGCATTACTGATTCTCGCTTTTTCGGTGATTGATGCAGGAATTCGATAAGCTAAATTAATTTGTTTTAAACGTAAGAATGAAGCATCATAAAGGTGACGCGTTGAATTGGTAATTCCGTCTTCCGGGTCATTTCCGCTAACTTTAGGTAATAATGCGTCGGTATAGTCTGGTCTCCACACTTCTTTGATCCCATGCTCCGAGCGAATTCTTTCCCAGTAATAACCGTCTTCTGCTACATCTTTAGATCCTGCATCATAAAGTTTACCTCCGATTTTGTAGGTAAAGGTCATGCCTAAGCTAATACCTTTATATTCCAGTTCGGTTCCAAAACCACCATATGCTTTCGGGATCGGACTTCCAGCAATAATTTGCTTCGCCTTAGATACTGAGTTAGATGCGCCTCTGCCGTTATATAGGAAGTCGCCATCTGGATTTTCAGGATCATTAACATACCACACTGGTTTACCGTTTGTTTTATCTACTCCCGCCCACTCTCTGATATAGAAGGAATAGACAGGTTCGTTTTCACGGTAAATAAAAGGAACGCGGGCATCTCCGCCAGTAGGGTCAGACCAAAGGATGTCCTGACCTGCATACAAAGACTTCACTTTTGATGTCAATAATGAGGTGTTTGCATTAGCAGACCAACGGAAATTGTCATTTCTCATGATATCTCCGCTCAACGCGATTTCCACTCCACTATTATTGATTTTACCGATGTTTCTCAAAGTACTTGGGAAACCTGTAACGAGTGAAATATTTACGGCTTGTAATAGATCTTTGGAAGTTCTCGAGAAATATTCGATCGAACCGTTAAGTCGGCTATTGAATAATCCGAATTCCGTTCCTACGTTAAAGTTTAAGTTTTGCTCCCAACGTAAGTTTTCATCGGCAATCGTGTTGATGGATCCTCCAGGTTGGTTCATATAATTCATGCCAAAACCTGCAAGCGATCGCCAACCGAAGTTAGAATCTGCAAGGGTTCCGTTTGTTCCATAGGACGCTTTAAGTTTCAGGAAGCTCACTTCATTAACATCCGTTAAAAAAGCTGTATTTTTCAAGTTCACAGCCCCCGATAAAGACCAGAAGTTTGCCCAGCGATCTTTTGGTCCTACTCTTGATGAACCATCACGACGGATAGATCCTGATAGGTAGTAGGTATCTAAATAGTTGTACTCCATTCTAGAGAATACAGACAGCATATTGTGTCCCCAAGAATAGGCATTAGCATCTTTTACCCCTGCCGTTGCTACAGTATGTAGCGCAGAGTTTGGAAGATTCGAACCTGCAGCATACTGATAATCGGTTTCATTTTTTTGCGCTTCAAAACCCAATAATGCGTTTAAATTATGGTTGTTGAACTTCTTGTCGTAGGTTAAAGTCGAGGAAGAAACCAAAATACGGTAGTTGGTGCTGTATTCGAAAACAGAACCATTAGCTGTCGCTCCATAAGTCGTATGATAGTGCAGTGGGCTATAGTACAAATGATCTTTGACTTCAGCGTTATCATAAGAGAATATTGTCTTTCCTGTTAGTTCCGGCAAGATGTTTACCGTCAATGAAGGCGATGCGATCACACGGAAAGTTTTAGAATTGTTTTCCCATTGTTTATCGTAGAATAAGGGGTTATATCCTAAAGAACTATAACGGGTGCTATATTCCTGTCCTGTCTTGTAATCCGTAGGCCAATAGAAAGGAAACAGTAAGTTGTTCGCCAGATAGAAATAGTTTGTTCCGGTATTTCTAGTGTCGTTGTATCCCTCTTTATTATTGTGCGTGACGTTGATATTAGCACCGAATTCCACAATATCATGCAGCTTTTGGGAGATATTTACTCGCCCGCTGATTCGCTCGAACTCGTTGGTGATAGCTCTACCAAGTTCTTTGGTATAGTTTAACGAAGAATAGTATCTTGTTTTTTCGTTAGCTCCAGAAAAGGAGAGGTCGTTGGCTTGATGTCTTCCCGTGCGGAATAAAGCATCATTCCAGTCGAAGTATTTACCATCTCTATTTTCCACACCATCGGTCTTTCCGGTAATAATAATTTTATCATAGAGACCTGTGCCTTCACTTGAGAAGCTATAACCATGTATCCCAAAACGAGTATTCATGCGATCTAATGCATATTTATTTGCCTCGGCCTCTGTTTTTCCGTTGGAAGTTCTATAGTCGTGGAAAATCTGATAGAAATATTGGATTTGATCTTGTACACTTCCCGGTTTATAATTGTCTACCGCCCAGTCTGGCGTGGTTGCCAAAGAGGTGCGGAAGTCGATTTTTGGTTTTCCTGCTTTTCCAGATTTTGTCGTAATCAAAACGACACCATTTGCTGCACGGGATCCATAAAGTGATGAAGCCGCAGCGTCTTTTAATACCGTAATGGATTCAATATCGTTCGGGTTGATGGTCGCCATGATATTGTTGGACGTACCTGCTAATGCGGACTGCATTTGGCCAGAGTTTCCACTGTGTGCCGGAATACCGTCGACAACATACAAAGGTTCTGTTCCGGCATTCATCGATCCGATACCACGAACCTGTATGCTGGATGTTGCTCCCGCCTGTCCCGTTGTGGTATTGATCTGAACGCCCGGAAGCTTCCCAACCAATGCTTGTTCAAAAGAGTTTACCGGGACGTCGCCCGCCTCTTTTCCAAAGTCAACTTGTGTTGCTGATCCGGTGAAAGCACTTTTCTTGGCAGTACCGTAAGCGACTACAATAACTTCGTCGATCGCCTCATCGGCGCTGGTCAGATTGATGTTGATTGTTTTTCTGCCTGCCAAAGGGATTTCTTGGCGTTGATAACCGATTGCCGAAATAATTAATGTGGCGTTGTGATCCGCATTTAAAGTAAAGAGACCATTTTCGTTCGTAGAGGTACTGATGGAAGTACCTTTTACAGTTACTGTGACGCCCGCTATCGAAGCGCCATTTTGGTCTGAAACTTTTCCGGCTACTGCAATCTGTTGCGCATTAACGACTTGTAGGCTACTACAGGCCATGACGCACAGTGAAGTGAGTAAATGATGTTTCATAATCTAGGTGTTTAAAATGTTTCTAGGTATTTTTTGTTTTTTAAGCTTTTATAATACCGATTCCCGGTCGGTCGGGTAGTCTGCAGAGTCCATTCTCCACATACATCCCCTCGTATATGTCATTTCCAATCAGTAATGCTCCGTCAAGATCCGCCCAATCCACTAACGGCGCTAATTGCGCAGCAGCCGAAATGGCGCAGGATGTCTCCGTCATACATCCTAGCATGACTTTCATATCCAATGCTCTCGCTAATTCAGCCATTTGTTTTGCTTCACGCATGCCTGTGCATTTCATCAGCTTAATGTTAATCCCCGTATATACCCCCTGTAATGCGGTTACATCAGCTAGACGTTGGCAGCCCTCATCAGCGATCGTTGGAATTGGCGAGTGCTCGGTAAGCCAGGCATTCTCGTCAATCATTTCTTTTGGCATGGGTTGCTCTAAAAACACAACGTTGCGTTCATGAAGCCAGTTCGCCATCTCTAAGGCCTCTTCTTTATTTTTCCATCCTTGGTTCACGTCAGCACATAGTGGCACATCAGTCACCGAACGAATGGTGTCAATAATCATCTTATCGGTATCTAGGCCCAGCTTTACTTTTAATATCTTAAACTGTTCGGCTTCCTCTACTTTCTTTCGGATCATATCCTCCGTATCAATACCTATGGTATAAGATGTTGCTGGGATAAGATCAGGGTTTAAGCCCCAGATTTTGTAGAAAGGTTGCTGCATGATTTTTCCCAATAGATCATGCAAGGCGATGTCTAGAGCGGCCTTTGCTGCTGTGTTTTTGCTGTCGACCTGATCGACATAGCTCAGAATTTCTGCAGTTTCAAAAGGTGAAGAAAAGGCAGAAAGATCTAACTTGCTTAGAAAGTTGATTACGCTTTCCTGCGTCTCGCCTAAATAGGGGGGCATGCTTGCCTCGCCGTATCCGATTATTCCATCATATTCAAGTTCGGTCAGCACAACTGGTGTTGTTGAACGGCTGAAGGATGCTACAGTAAAAACATGACGTAACTCTAACGTGTAAGGTCTGTAGCGTAGGGTGAATTTCCCCATTTTTTTTGATTGCCAAGCTGCACTCATTGGTTTGTTAATTATAATACGGATTGTTCTTTATGGTTTGTATCTGTGGATCGTCGACCCCGATATAGCGTTTTGCAGCAACTACCGTACGGGTTTGGAAATCGTCGTAGTTTGCCGCGTCTTTTAGCATAGAGTTGATTCGAACTGTTCCTGCTGAGTGAATGAATTCGCCATTGCCAATATACAACGCGACGTGTGTTACGCGTGCATTTGGGTTGCTGTTTTTTCCAGAAGCAAAGAATAATAAGTCGGCAGGTTTTAAGTTTTTCAATGCTTTTGTAGGTTCGAAATGCCCTTCAGCGTCTAGTATATCGACTTTTTCTCCAGCCAATACTTGTTGAGAAGCATCGCGAGGAATGACCACGCCATTCATATAGAAAGCAGTCTTTGTAAATCCGCTACAATCCACACCTTTTACAGACGTGCCGCCCCAAAGATAGGGAAGACCCATCATCGTTTTCGCACTTTCTAAAACATTATCGGATGTCAGTTTTCTAGTCGATATCCATTGATCGAAGCTAATAGCTTCGGAAGTGGGGATATAGGCAATACGGTTGTCGGGGTAAGCTACTTTATAGAATCCTTTTTCCTTCCCGAGCAAGCTAAGAATATTGCCATAAACTAAGTCTGATACACGTATGCTCTGATTATCGGGTTTAGAATACGATTTTCCGAAATCCTGGGTATAGATAATCTTCTGCTGTTTTTTCCATTTTTCGAAAGTAGCTTTGTCCATAGGTACAACCGATGAAGCAGGAATCCAAGAAATATAGCCTTCAGGTGTTCTCACGCGAAACTCGCCCTTATCTTTTTGGAGTATATCGACCTGAGTTCCTAATATGGCTTGAGTTGCCATTTCAGAAGCATGTCCGGGCTGCGTACGTAGATTCGCCACCGACAAATTTATCACTCCATGCGTTTTGTCGGCAACTGAACTATCCGGCAGATTGTTGATCTTAACTTCTGCTTTCAATTCTTTTACCTGCTGCAGAATATAGTCGTTCGCTGCAGGTTCCGTTGATTCAATAAAGTACTGGTTATTATTGGCGTCTGCTTTTGTGATAGCAACTATTTTCGTCCGCTTGTCAGGAGCAAAGTTTTGTTTTGCTTGTGCTACAACCGCTTGTATTTTTTTAAAAGTTGTGGAATCGCTTTGTGCGTAACTGAATTGTACAGCGAATAGGGATAAACAAACAATATGAATAATTTTCTTGTTCATTGGTATCGATTAAAATTGCTAAAACTGAGGTAAATGTGCATAAATATGCGAATAAATATGGTGATAACCTCGATTTCCCTAGCTTTTTTATCCACAATCGTAAAAAAGTATGCAATTTCTTGCAAGATTATTTTAGAATTACTGCATTAATTGACATTTTACTAAAACGTTTAATTTCGGTCGAAACCTCTATATTTGTTGTTTAAGTAACCATTATGAATAATAAAAAATTTATGCATTCCAGAAGAACATTCATTAAACAGGGCGTCCTCAGTGCTGCGAGTTTAGGCACGTTGGCATCGGCTGTATCTTGCGCTCAGCCGAGTCCATCCAAATCTAAAGGAAAAAAACCTATTGTCATTTCAACTTGGGACTTTGGCGTTGCTGCAAATCAAGCTGCATGGGAGGTTCTAGGGAAGAATGGACGGGCGTTAGATGCCGTTGAACAGGGCGTAAAAGTTGCGGAAGCAGATTTATCAAATCATACGGTTGGAAAAGGGGGATATCCTGATCGGGACGGACATGTCACGCTAGACGCGTGTATCATGGATGAGTTTGGAAATTGTGGTTCAGTAGCCGCGATGGAGCATATCGCCCATCCTATATCTGTTGCGCGCTTAGTGATGGAAAAAACGCCGCACGTTATGCTAGTAGGTGAGGGGGCAATGCAATTTGCCTTGGAGAGTGGATTTCAGAAGGATAATTTATTGACACCTGAGGCTGATAAGGCTTGGAAAGAATGGTTAAAAGAGAAGAAATATGAACCGGTAATGAATATTGAGAATAAGTCGTTTGCGACGGATCGTTTACCCGGGAACCAATATAATCATGATACCATTGGTATGTTGGCCTTAGATGCTAATGGAAATTTGTCTGGTGCTTGTACAACAAGCGGAATGGCATTCAAAATGCATGGTCGTGTGGGTGATAGCCCGATTATCGGAGCAGGACTGTATGTAGATAATGAGATTGGTGGTGCAACTTCTACTGGAGTCGGCGAGGAGGTCATTCGTACAGTGGGGAGTTTTTTGGTCGTTGAATTGATGCGACAAGGTTATTCTCCAGAGGATGCCTGCAAAGAGGCGGTGCTCCGTATTGTTAAGAAAAAACCAGAGATTGCTAAGGATATACAGGTTGGTTTTCTGGCACTGAATAAGCAGGGTGAGTATGGATCTTATGCGCTGCAGGATGGGTTTACTTTTGCAGTTTGCGATACGGAAAAGCAAGATCTCATTGAAAAAGGAAAGTTCCATTACAAAAGCGAGACGGCTAAGTAGGCAATTCTTTGTAAATTTGTATGTAAAAATAAAGGAAAAGAAATGAAGGCAACATTCGGAGGGGGATGCTTTTGGTGTACAGAAGTTATCTTTCAAAATACAGCAGGGGTTAATTCGGTACGTCCGGGCTATATGGGCGGAGAGCGTGAAAATCCGACTTACGAGCAGGTTTGTTCAGGTGCGACAGGTCATGTGGAGGTTATTGAAATAGACTTTGATGAGAGCCAGATTGGTTTTCAGAAGTTATTGGAAGTGTTTTTTAAGACGCATGATCCTACTACGTTAAACCGTCAGGGCGCAGATGTAGGTACGCAATATCGTTCGGTAGTATTCTATCACGATGAAGCGCAAAAACTAGCAGCAATGGATTTTATTCAGGCATTAGAGTCTGAGAAAGTATTTGATAGTCCTATCGTTACTGCAGTTGAACCTGCTTCGAGATTTTGGGAGGCCGAAGCATATCATCATGATTACTTCAATCAGAATCCTCAGAATCAGTTTTGTCAGGTCGTCATCGCGCCGAAGCTCAACAAATACCTAAAGAGTTTAAATCACTAGAAATAGTGATTTTTTTTTGCCTTAATCTTTCTGAATTCTGTCCTTACGCAATCTGATTGTTTTCGCAGACCATTGAGCATTTTTATTGTTTTGCTGTTGTCGAAGGAAACATGGGAGTTTTTTCGTTAAGCTAGTCTCTCTACGTTAAGAAAATATAGCCAGCGGTTTCTCGGTTCTTCCTACTGTTTGTACTCCAACATTTTTATTCTACCCTGTTAAATCCTTGAAAACTTTAGATTAATAACAATTGCTTAATAAGCAAGATATTTAAAGTTATTATTTCATTTTTAATTTAGCATCGAGCGCTCAAAACAGCTAAATATAGTTTTATGCGCCTGTACAATAGAATAGCTAAGAAATAATGAAAAGAGTCGGATTAATTTATTTATTTTTAATTTTAACTATAACGCAATCTTGTCGAAAGGAGGCGAACCTTTCCGACGTCATAGAACAGGATTCTTCTGTTCTTTTCAGTAGTAAAATCTCGGGAGAGAGCATCACGCGCGTGTCTGGTAATGTATGGGATACTGAGGACTCGCTGAGTATATATATGTATGAAACGGATAAGTTCACAAGCGGAAGCATCCTCCCCCAGGCTTTCAATAAAAAGTTTATCGCTTCTAGAGGCGGGAATTTGCGCCCTGCCGATGTCAACGAATCATTTCAGTTTCCCAAAGATAAAGAAGTTCGTTTTTTAGCTTTCCATCCTTTTCAGCGCGTTCCGTTGCTGACACGTTTATTAGATATTGAGAACCAGCAGAATCAATCAGCGCTTGACTTTTTACATGGGCAGAGCGAGGCAGGTCCCATATCTAAACAGGACCCTGTTTCCTTGGTATTCGAGCGATTGATGGTTAAGTTTCAGATTACGCTAAGTAATACTTCAAGATCAAATTTGAAGGCAACCCTAAAACAGGTTCCAACGAGGGCGACTTATGACCTAGCAAATAAGGATCTTGATCTATATGACGTTCTAAAGGATGTAGAGGGATTTGTTTCGAAGAATAATAAGCAGGAAACGACAGTGGAATGGATGCTATTTCCTAGACAGTTACCTCGCTCATCACAACTGGTAATCCATGATGCGAATGGAGGTACTTATACATGGAATATTGGTGAGATGAACCTTCCACTTATGGCAGGTAATCGTTATCAGTATGAGCTCACGTTGCGTGGAGGAGAAGTACTTCCTGAGGTAAAGACTAGTTATCTAGAAGTGCCGAGGATCGAAGCCAATGCAAATCTAGAATATAAGTTCCGAATGACACCTGATGGGTCGAAGCGAAACTTTTCGATGCTATATGATAAGGTAAATAGGTTAGCTCATTGGGTTGCTTATCCGCTGAGTCGCGACTATGTAGGTTCTCAGCGACGCACGAATGCTTGGAGCTACGATCCTCTATTTCCTCAAAATACACAACCATTTCTTTCCAGTGGTTTTGGTATAACGGGCATTGATCGCGGCCACCAATTACCGAGCGCGGACCGCACGAAGAACTTCGCTGAAAATGCGACGACATTTTATTATACCAATATGACGGCTCAGGAGTCATTCTTGAATCAAGGCCTATGGATGCGTTTGGAAGACAAGATACGCAATTGGACTTTTCAGTCGGCTGTTGATACGATGTATGTCGTTACAGGCGCTGTCATTCAAACGAAAGACGACCAAACGATCGACTATGTTATGGATAGGGGGAGGAACAGAATTGCACGTCCAAAGTATTATTACAAGGCTTTGGCGGTCAAACGAGGTAGCAATTACTACGCCATCGGCTTTAAGATGGATAATAAATACTTCCCGACAGACAATAATTTTATGAGCCACCGATTAAGTGTGGCGGACCTAGAAGAGTTAACAGGCTTGACATTTTTTCCAGGCTTGGATCCTTCGGTCAAACGGACAATAGACAATCAAATCTGGCGATAAATTTTTTACTTTTTTTACAAATAATTACTCATTCAATGAACACAAAAAAAATATTGAGCGTGGCTTTCTTGGCCTTATTGCTAGGAAGCTCGTGTAAGAACGATGCCTACCGTGATCTAGAAGAAACGGCAGAAAATGGAGTACAATTCACATCTACGATAGCAGGAAATAGCACAACTCGCGTATCCGGAAATTCTTGGGACAAGGACGATGCGATCGGTGTTTTTATGAAGCAAGGTACAGGTTTAAGTAATGTAATTGCGGGAAATAAAAAATATAGCACTGCTGGGAATGGTAATTTTACTGCCACAGGAGACGATATTATCAACTACCCTAATGAAGGTACTGTAGACTTTGTTGCATACTATCCTTTTAAGGCAGATCTTCGAGATAAAAGCGTAGCAATCAATGTTGCTGATCAGAGCAATCAGTCTGCCATCGACGTCCTTTATTCTAATAATGCGACAGGTTTTAGCAAGGACTCTGAAATTGCAAAGCTGAATTTCAAGCATAGCTTATCGAAAGTAGAGATTACAGTTAAAGCAGGCCCTGGTGTTACTAATTTAGATGGTTTAGCTGTTACTTACCAGAACATACTATCACAGACTTCACTAGATTTAGCGAGCGGGAATTTAACAGCGCCGACCACTGCGACAAACATTTCGACAAAAGTTACTGCTGGAACAACAGGTTCAACAGTTGAAGCGATTTTGATTCCGGAAGTTTATGGCGGAAAAGACGTTGTATTCACGATCGGCACTAATTCCTTCACTTGGAAATTGCCTACTACCTACAATTTAGAAGCTGGAAAAAAATACAATCACACCATCGAATTACGTACGGAAGCGGGAATAACAAAAGCTGTTGAGATCGGTGAAACAACGATTACGGATTGGGTGATTGTGCCTGGTAGCAGCGTTATTTTGGATAAAGACAAAGAGCCTATCAAACCGATCGACCCGGTTGGCGTTGAACAAGTTTTTTTTGAAGAAGATTTTGGTGAACAAGGGCCTAGATCAAATCCTCGTGGTAGATTTGCAACCTATTCAGACTTTAAAAATAAAACGGTTAAATATAGTGATTTGTACACCGACAGTTGGGCAGATATTCGCCAAACATCAACCATGGATACACATGTTTGGTTTCCGGCCAACAGAACGACGGGTAGGAAGATTGAAAATATCAATGCTGCGGGCTATACGAAGTTAAGAATGACCTATGAGCAAGCTGCTAATGGAAATAACGCTGACATTGCTGCACTGAAGGTTAAGATCAATGGAGTAGATTATCCAACGAGTGGAACCTTAGGGGGGCAGAACCAGTTTAGCGAGGTTGCAATCAACGGTATTGCGAGTGCTGCAAACTTAACTGTAGAGATTTCAGCCCAAGCTGCAGAGAATAAGGCTGGATATCGTATCGATAACATCAAAATATTCGGAACCAAATAGGGTTAACACCCAGATTTGATTCTATGAGTGAGGCTAATTCTCTAGCCTCATTCTTTCAGTTTTCAATGATTAATATAATTGCGTATGTGTAGAAAGCTACTCATCATAATATTCTTTCTCTTTTGGAGAAGCATGCTACTTATTGCTCAAGAGAAAGCACAGGTCAGTGGTGTGGTTCTGGAAGCAGGAACGCAGGCTCCATTGGTTGGCATACAGATAGACCTAGCCAATAATCAGCAATCAACAATCAGCAATGAGAATGGTCAGTTCCTGTTTGTGAATTTAGAAGCAGGATCTGAACAGCTTAGTATCCGAGCAGCAGGTTATCGACCTTTTCAGTTAGAGCTGATTATTAAGGAAGGTGATACTTTACGCTTAGACCCAATAGAGCTTGTGCTAGAACCGAAAGTTGACTACCAAATGCTGTTGGGCGTTATTGACGAAGATATTCTTGGCGATGCTGATATCTCGAATCAAGAGGTTCAATCCTCTGTCATCTTATCGAATGATATTTATCTGAATAAAGTTGGCTTTAAGCTGTCTCCATTTCGATATCGTGTTCGAGGCTATGATCCAATCTACGAACAGACTTTTATCAATGGGGTATTGGCAAATGACCAATACCGTCGAGTATTTAATTATGCATCCATTGGTGCATTGAATGACCTGACGCGTAATGGTGATGTGGTCAATTACAATAATAGCGGAACTTTCACTTTTGGATCCATAGGTGGGTCTGAAAATATCAATATGCGGGCAGGGTCATATGCCCCCGGAGCCAGGGTTACTCTATCTTATACAAATAGGAATTACTATGCTCGTAGTATTCTAAGCTATGCGACGGGGATGTCTGATCGCGGCTGGGCATTTGTAGGTGCTTTAGGTGGGCGATTTTCCGACCGTGGCTATATCGAAGGAACGTCTTATGAAAATGTTTCTTATGCGCTGTCTGTCGAAAGACAATGGGCTGAGGGACAACATTCCCTATCTCTTGTTACCTATGGTTCACCGGTCGTCCGCGGACAACAGGGGTCGTCATTTCAGGAAGCCTACGACTTGACCAAGAATAATCTCTACAATCCAAATTGGGGTTATCAAAATGGGAAGGTTCGGAATTCAAGAATCGTGAAGGCTTTTGATCCTACGGCTATTCTATCACACATTTGGCGTGTAGACGAGCGAACGTCGTTAAGCAGTGGAGCGATGGTACATTATGGGCGTTATAGCAATTCAGCCTTGAACTGGTATGATGCGATGGATCCTAGACCAGACTATTACAGGAAATTACCGTCCTTTCAATTACAGGATAGCTCCCGTACATCCTTAGACATTAGTGGATTAACGAATAGATGGATTTCTGGAGATTCAAAAATCACCCAAATCGACTGGGATGATCTCTATGCGCAAAACCGAAATCCGGAGCATCGGAGGAAATATGCAGGCGAGGCACTCTACATGGTCGAGCGTCGGCATTTTGATTTATTAGAGGGCACCATGAATGTTAATTTCCATAAGCTTTATGACAATAACATGTCCATTACGGCGGGTGTAGAGGCTCGAAAATCGACTTCATTTCAATATAAAACAGTTAATGACTTGTTGGGTGCAGATTTCGTAACAGACTACGATAAGTTCGCCGAACGCGAGAAAGAGTTTGCAGATTTCGAAACTCGAAAGCAGAACGATTTATTGTTTCCAGATCGTAAAGTGTATGTCGGTGATATTTTTGGTTATGACTTTGAAATCGGAATACAGTCGGCAAGTATTTGGTTTAATAATCAGCATAAGACGAAGTCTTTCGATTTCTATTATGGGAGTAAGTTCTCTTATGTTGATTTCAGACGAAGCGGAAAGATGAAAAATGGTCGATTTCCAAACTCTTCATATGGCAAGGGAACAAAACATCAGTTTTTTGATTTTGCACTAAAAGGAGGTATGAACTATAAGTTTTCGGGTCGACATTTTCTATCTGTGAACGTGGGCTTGCTAACGGAGGCCCCTGTTCCGGACCGCGCTTACATCATGTCTCGATCGACCGATCAAACGGCTTTAAACCTCAAAAGTGCTCGTGTTTTTCAGAGTGATTTGAACTACATTTTCTCCACGCCGAAAATAGCCGGTCGAATTAGTCTATTCCAAACGAATTTTAATGATCAGGTTGAGCGGATGCAGTACTACCATGATTCGGAGCGAACTTTTGTGTTCCACCAATTATCGGGTGTATCGAAGGTGCATCGTGGTTTAGAAGCAGCAGCGACACTGACGCCTGATCGGCATTGGAGCATCGATGCTATATTGAATCTGGGTGAGTATTTTTATTCCGCAAATCCAATGGGGACTATGAATTCTGAAAATGGAAAATTGGTAAATGTACAGGAGAAGGTGTACTTAAAACATGTATATGTTTCGGGAACACCTCAGTTCGCCGGAATTTTGGCGGCACGATATTTTTATGATTTCTGGTTTTTCGAACTAAGCGGCAATTATGCAGGGAGAATGTATTTATCTGCAGTCCCTCTACGCCGCATTGCATCTAATTATGCTAATATCAATCCCAATGATACTCAGAGTTATAATGCATATCTACAGTTAAGCGCGCAGGAGCGCTTAACGGACGCTATTACGTTTGACGCGTCGATTGGCAAATTGCTCTACCTGAAAAATAGAAAGTCGTTAAGTGTTAACTTTTCTATCGTCAACTTTCTGAACGATAAGAAAATTCGTACCGGAGGATTCGAGCAGGGTCGGTTGAGCACGAAGTGGCCGAATCAATTTGCGCCTAGATACTTCTATATGCAGGGTTTGAATGTGTTTCTCAACACAAGTTATAGATTCTAAAAAATAAAAACGATGAAGAAGATCTACATCATATTATCGCTGTTAGTTGCTTTAGTTATTGCTGCTTGCGAACGCGATTATACTCCGCCACCTTTAACGGAGCCTAAATACAGTGGAAAACTGAATAATATCAGCATTAAGCAACTTAAGACGCAATTCAAAAACATTACAGCCCCAACGGAAGTTACCGACGAATTTATTATTAAAGGTACGGTTGTGGGAAATGATGAGTCTGGGAATATCTATAAACAGATCTATATACAAGATGAGACAGCGGGTTTGAATATCGGCATCGATCAGAATGCGATCTATGGCTCTTATCAAGTAGGGCAGGAGCTCTTCGTGCATTTGAAAGGTTTATATATGTTGAAATATGGCGATGAGTTGCAGTTAGGTATGGCGAAAACACAGGCAAACCGCATTCGCTGGGATGATTTTCAGACTCGTGCCTTCGCCAATTCTTGGCCGAATATGAAGAACGTTGAGGCAAAGAAAATCTCGATTTCGGATATGTCTGAGGAGTATTTGCATCAATTGGTTGAATTGAATGATATCCGCTTCATCAACGGTGGAAAGAACGCGTTTATTACCGGAGATCGAACGACGAATGAAAGCATCAAAGACGCCTCTGGAAAAACGCTAGATGTTCGAACGAGTAATTATGCAGATTTCTCTCGTGAGCCCTTGCCAAAAGGCAAGGGGAAATTGTTCGGGGTGTTGGGGCGCTTTAATGGTGCTTGGCAATTGGTCTTAAGAACGAAATCAGATATTGGCAATTTTGACGGGACGGAAGAAGAGACCGTTGAACCGAATACAGCAATATTCTTTAGAGAGACTTTTGGTAACCAGCGTTACGGGTCGGGCAACAGGCCAAAGATCAATGATTTTACCGACTTCGATATGAAAGCACCAGTGAAATATGAGGATGACAGTAAAAATGCGGATATACGAAGTATCTCCAGTGGAAGCGGTGCCCATATCTGGTTGCCGGCAAATCGAGATGCAACGGTTAAAATTTCCGGAATCAACAGTCTGAATAAGGGCACTATTAACCTTAAATATGAATTAACAGCGAATTTATTTGATGCGGGTTCGACGGCAAATCTTGATCAGATTCAGATTCGTGTTAATGGCAATATGATGGCGGTTCCGAGCAAAGTTATTTCTAACGCTGCTGGTGATAATGGAAAATTCTATCCTATTGAGTTGAAAGGTTTGCCTCAAAGCGCTAATCTTATCATTGAGTTCATCTCGTCATCGCAATCGAATAAGATTGGATTCCGACTGGATAATATCGAATTAAGTGGCAGTGCGGTAGAAAAGAAGGAAGAAGTGATTGTATTAAACAGTAAAACCAGTAACTGATGAAGCGAGTATTCATTCTTACCCTGTTTTTCTTTTTTTATCTTCACTTGTCGTGTCTTCTACTGGCCCAAAAGAAACAGTTTCAGGTTTTTCCTCTTGCTTTTTATAATTTGGAAAACTTATTTGATGCCATCGCCGACACGTCGGGTAATGACGCAGAATTTACACCGATGGGCCCGTTGCAATGGACGGAGGAAAAGTATGCTAAGAAAATAAGACGACTGGGACAGGTGTTATCCCAACTGGGCAGACAGTACAGTCCCTCGGGACCAGTTCTCATTGGAGTCTGCGAAGTCGAAAATCAACAAGTTTTAAAAGATTTGGTTGCCGATCCAGGGATACGAGATAATAAATATCAAATTGTGCATTTCGATTCTCCAGATCGTAGGGGGATCGATGTTGGCTTGCTTTACGATGCTAGACAGTTTGAGCTAATTGAGTCAAAAGCAATTCCCTTTAGGATGCCTGAAAACGCTGATTATGTCACAAGGGATATTCTGTTGGTGAAAGGACGATTATCGAACGAGATAATCTATATCTATGTAAACCACTGGCCTTCTCGTTTTACCGCAGACTCATGGAAGCTTAGAGGACATGCTGCGAACATTCTAAAAACGAGTATCGATTCGATCCAACGCGTAGATAAGGATGCTAAGATTGTCATTATGGGCGATTTTAATGATGATCCAGTCGATAAGAGCTTAACTAAAGTGTTGAAAGCTCAAGTAAAAAAAGAACATGTTGCTCCGGGTGGATTGTTTAATACGATGTACGGCTATTATCAACGTGGTATTGGAACCTTAGGGTATTTAGGCAAATGGAATTTATTTGATCAATTGATCATTTCATCAGCATTGCTTGATGCGGATCGAGGCGCTTTAAAATTTTGGAAATCTGAGATCTTCAATCCCGACTTTTTGATCAGTAAGGAAGGTCGTTATAAGGGTTATCCCTTTCGCACGTTTTCAGGTAATATGTTTCAAAATGGTTATTCTGACCATTTCCCTGTTCTTATTTACCTAATTAAGGAAATAATCAATTGACGAATTTGATAAATACGAGCATGTT
Source organism: Sphingobacterium hotanense (assembly GCF_008274825.1). Lineage (NCBI taxonomy): Bacteria > Pseudomonadati > Bacteroidota > Sphingobacteriia > Sphingobacteriales > Sphingobacteriaceae > Sphingobacterium > Sphingobacterium hotanense. Next base: position 3,466,329 of record NZ_CP030848.1, on the reverse strand, counting down.
TAATATTTGGTTATATCGACTATTTGCAGTTTTCATTTTAGCTGTATTATTTTCTTGTAAGAAGGAACCCCATGAGATTTTAGCAGAACGGACCATCTTTCTTTACATGGCTGCAAACAATAATCTCGCAGGAAATGCTTATGACAACATAAATCAAATGGAAGAGGGTTTTCGGAATATTGATGGCACGTTAATCGTCTATGCAAAGATTTTTGGTCAATCTCCTCGTATATATCGCATTAGTTATGATAATTCCCGTGAAATAAAGAGCGCCGTTCTGAAAAGCTATCCTGACCATGATTCTTCCGATCCAAAAATCATGAAAATGGTGATGGATGATATGCAGAAATTAGCCCCGGCGAAGTCTTATGGATTGGTGCTTTGGTCACATGCCTCGAACTGGTTGCCGGGGACTTCGAAACTGAAAACACGATCCTTTGGCGATGATGACGGTAGGACAATGGATATCAAGGCGCTGAAAAAAGCACTGCCCACTAATTTAGATTTTCTTGTTTTTGATGCTTGTTCAATGGCATCTGTAGAGGTCCTGTATGAACTGAAGGATATAACGCCACTCGTTTTAGCTTCTCCGACAGAGATAATCAACACAGGAATGCCCTACCATCAAGTTTTGAATGGGTTGTTTCACCAGGATATACCTTCTGGGCTAATGGAAGTCGCGCGAGCCACTTATAAGTATTATAACGAAAAGGACGGCATCTTGCGTTCTGCAACATTTTCCCTCATTGACATGGAGCAATTAGAAACGTTAGCAGAAACTACAAGGTTGTTGATATCGGAGATGAATGTTAAAAGGGTTCGTCGAGATGGTATTCAGCGACTAGATTTGGACCGAACGTCGCCAATTTCCGCATTTGATTTTCTAGATTTTGGACAGTGACACTTGAATTTCGAAGCTGCTAAAAAATTAGAGGAAGCGATTGATAAAGTCGTTCTCTTTAAGATTTATACGACTCATTTTTTGGGTGTTCCGTTAAAGAAGTTTTCGGGGTTATCATGTTATATTCCGGATCAACATCAATATAACTATTCACGTTATTATAAATCTTTAAATTGGACGAAGAAGTCGGGATTTAATCAATTATTTTGGTGGGAAAGATAAAAAGCCATCAGGGTTCCTTTGAGTCAGCGATGGGGATGAAAAGTGCTTGATAGCCTTTGAAAACAGAAACGTTCATAAGAAATAGAAGGGGGCTTTGAATGCCCCCTCATTATTTATATGATGTCTAGAACAATCCCATTTGTCCAGAGTCATCGATCTGAATATCGTCTGGATTAGTTATCTCTAACGAAATATCAGATGCGTCATTCTTTTCTGTATTCTCTGTGTTTTCAGCCGGACTTTCAACATTTTCAGTAGAGCGAACCTCCGTCGCTTCTTCCTTTATAGGTTCGGGAGCTGTCGAAAGGTCTTTTTCTTCACTCAACAATTTAATCTTTTTGACTGTATGGAACGACAGCCTATTTCCTTGAGCTTTCATTCCCTTCACATCAACGATTTCATTTAAAGGTTGATCGATATGCTCTTTTGTCTGAGATTTACCCTTAAGGATATCCAAAGAAACCATCGGCTCATCATTGTTGGTAAGAAGAATAAGCTTACTATCTTCGCCAATAAACTTCATACGTTTTCCAACTGGCAAGTCATCAAAATTAAAACGCTTCACGTAATAAGTTCCTTTGTTATCTTGGTGGATAGCAGTATAAACCTGTTGCGGGTGGAACTTCTCCATTCGCGTCATTTTATCATCGAAGTGATTGCTAAGGTCAAAGTTTGAAAGTTCATAACTTCCATCGCTCATGGTCAATAATATCTTATCATCACCATCGAACTCACCTAGATATCGTCCTCTTTCATCTGCATTTAGACGTTTTAAAACATCGTCATACCAGATTTTGCGTCCAGCAAGAGTGGAAACCCCGGCACTTTTGAACAACACTTTCTTAACCGGATATTTGCTTACAATATTTCCTTGCGAGGCTCTACCCTTAATTGCGATTTCAGCAAAATCCATATCAAAAGTTAGCTTACGAAGTTTTGAATGCGGTTTTAGTTGGATGTTTACTACCTCAGCTTCGCCATTAGAATTTGCTGTAAAATACAGAATTTTAGAGCCTTTCGTCGCTTTGCCAATATCATAATCTTTATCACGCGTCACACCTGTTACTGCGAATCGTTTGATATAACTTGTTCCAGTACCACCATCTTTGTATATCACGTTATAAACGGTGCGATCATCACCTTTTTTGAATACCGCGACGTGTATAATATCTTTTCCGACAAAGACCTTATCTTGAACTTTGACAACAGAATATTTTCCATCTGCACGGAAAACGATGATATCGTCGATATCAGAACAATCGCCCACAAGCTCGTCTTTCTTCATGTTCGTTCCTATGAATCCTTCTTCACGGTTGACATATAGTTTAGCATTGGCTAATGCTACCTGGGTAGCTTCTACACGATCGAAAACACGTAGTTCAGTTTTGCGGCCGCGATCTTTCCCGTACTTGCCGCGAATATATTCGAACCATTCAATGGTGTATTCTGTCAGGTTTCTTAAATTCTTACGAACTTCCTTGATGTCGTCTTCAAGAGATTTCATTTGTTCGTCAGCCTTTTTAACGTCAAATCTGGTAATACTGCTCATCGGCTTATCGATCAGACGTTTATAGTCTTCTGGCTCAATTGCTCGATAGAACTGCGGGAAGAAAGGTTCGAAAAGGCGGTTCAAAACGGTGACAACAGTGTCGAAATCGCCGGCATTCTCATAGTCTGGATGCTTGTACATCCCTTCCTGAATGAAAATCTTTAAAAGTGAGCTAAAGAAGATTTTTTCCTGTAACTCATGCAAACGGATTTCTAACTCCTGTTTTATGAGACTTTTTGTCTGTTTTGTGTTTTCGATCAAGATATCATTGACACTCATAAAGAGCGGCTTGTTATTCTTGATTACGCAGGTGTTTGGAGAGATGGAGCTTTCACAGCCTGTAAATGCATAAAGGGCATCAATCGTTACATCCGGAGAGATTCCAGGTGCAAGATGAACCATAATTTCAACCGTTCCGGCTGTATTATCTTCAATCTTTTTTATTTTGATCTTACCCTTTTCGTTCGCCGTTACAATACTGTCGATCAAGCTTCCGGTCGTTGTTCCGTAGGGTATTTCTGTTATGGCTAAGGTTTTCTTATCACGCTCTTCAATCTTCGCTCTCACGCGGATTTTGCCTCCACGTCTTCCTTCATTATAACCCGAAACATCGGCGAGACCTCCAGTAGGGAAGTCAGGATAAATAGACGGACGTTCGCCCCGTAAAACTTGTATAGAGCCTTCAATCAATTCATTGAAGTTATGCGGCATAATCTTCGTTGCAAGACCTACCGCAATTCCTTCGGCACCCTGCGCAAGCAGAAGCGGGAATTTGACAGGAAGTGTTACGGGCTCTTTATTACGACCGTCATAGCTCAATTGCCAATCTGTAGTATCCGGATTGAAGACAACTTCGTTTGCAAATTTGGATAATCGTCCTTCGATATAACGAGGTGCAGCAGCGGAGTCACCCGTAATAGGGTCTCCCCAGTTACCCTGGCAATCAATCAACAGGTCCTTTTGCCCAATTTGTACCATAGCATCTCCGATAGAGGCATCCCCATGGGGGTGGTATTTCATGGTATTACCGATGACGTTTGCAGCCTTATTATACCGTCCATCATCCATTTCCTTTAGGGAATGCAGGATGCGTCGTTGAACAGGTTTGAAACCGTCATTGATATGTGGCACGGCACGATCTAAAATAACATACGATGCATAATCTAGGAACCAATTCTCATATAAACCAGAAAGGGCAACGGTGCTGCTTTGTTGGTCTGGGTTCTGGGTCGATTCGTTGTTGTCGTCTATGTTGTTGATTTCGTCACTCATTTACTAATCCGTCAATTTTAATGCTGTTTGTGATATGCTCACAAACCTTGTAAAAATACAAAAATGATTTTACTTATAAGCATGGAGCAATACCGTTGAAGGTCCTGTGTTGATTAAAGAGGAGGAGTATGGACGAACGATTTGAAGTTTATCAAATAGAAATAGATTATAGCAGCAAGGCTTTAGACAATATGTGGTAACAAGTTAGCATACAATTCAACTTGACAATGCTTTATACTTTGCTAAGACTTACATTTTTTAGGTCTATGTAGGATAATTGGTCTTCTTTAACGAGTTCCTGAAAAACGTCCCAATAATTGCATGCCATCTTCTCCCAACTATAATGTGCTCGCGAATAAGCCTGATAACTCTTTTTTAAGTCGTTGAAGGCAGTTGGGTCTTCAAGCATTTGGATGATCATAGTTTTCCACGCTTCTTTGTCTGCAGAAGGCAGGAGAATACCGTTTTTCCGATCATGAATTGCATCGGTAATTCCCTCGGTCGCAGAGGCAAGCACCAGCGTCCCAGCTAGAGATGCTTCCAAACAGACTAAACCAAACCCCTCCATATCACCAGGTACATGAATGTTTGGCATGAGAAAAGCTGCACTATTCGCGAGTAGGGCTTGCAAATCATGAAATGGAACTTTTCCTAGGTGCACGACCTTTGACGCTATTTCAGGATCTTTCAATAATTGTCTTATTTGCGCTTCGTCGGATGGATAGCCGAGAAATAGTGTAAACAAATGATATAACTTTCTTGGCAGCAGCCTTAGCAATTTCTCTGTCCACTTTGGTTCTGTGTTAAAGGGACCAACCATCAGTAATTGAAAGTCTTTTGGTAAATCTCGTACAATCTGATTCAGCAACCATGAAAAGCCCTTTCTTTTGACTGGACGACCTAAAGTGATTAGATAATTGGGTTTTGATAGAAGGGTAGGGTATTTTGTTTGAAGTTGTTCCAGTTTCATCTCGCTTTGATCTGCGATTTTATGATCGACGCCATTGGCAATGATCCTTATCTTATTCTCCGAGATACCTCGATATACGGCTTCTTTTGCTGTTGCATGACTTACGGTGATGAGTAAATCGTACTTATTGAACTGGGGAATAATTTTTTGTTGAAAATATTGCAATGGGAAAACGACATCTAAACCATGTAGGGTGACAACTCTTTTGATATGCTCATAGCCTTTATGATAAAGTGCCAGCGAGGCGATCAATCCATCATTAAAGTGTATAACCTGTATCCCCGGATTATCCCTTAGCATTTGAAGAATTTTTCGATTCAGCCCCAAAAAGAATGTAATCAGATTCTGCTCTCCTTTTTTGTAAACTAATGAATGCACCTTCGTGTGCTTAGCAACGCCCTGAATAAGTTCGTAGCTTTGTTTTTCCATACCTCCAGTCGCTGGAGGATATTTATGGCTAACGAAGAGGATTTCAGGTTTAAGCAATTGCATATCGTTGAATTTTATGTGAGAACTAGAATTATTGACTATCGAGCATTTTTATGTCTGATGTTGACTTCGCGGCACGCTGAACATCCTTTTTGATAAAAAAATATAGCATGAAGCCGATTCCTATCCAGACGATCTGCCTTGCTCTTCGCAGTATAGAAACTGTAATCCACACAGTTGTGGAACTTATACCCACTAAAGTCAACATAAGTTTGTTCCCAAGTTCTTCTATGCCAAGTTGCCCGGGAATGAATGCTCCAAAGCTCTTGAATACAATCACGCTCATATCAAGCAATAGTCCATCTAGGATACTAATGTCAAAGCCCAATAAAATGAGGATTAGATAGAATTCTAAACTTCCAATGATCCAATGGATTGCCGCAAGAAAATAGGAATACCAGAACATTTTTCTGTCGTTCTTATAAAAGATCCTTATATCAATAGTCAAGTTTTGAATTCGATTTTTTAGTTTTCGAATAAAGGATGCATCCGCTGAACTTTGCAGTCTTTCTAGGTCGTGGCTCTTTGATATCCAAATAATAAACAGGACTTGAATTAATAATAGCAAAAATATAAGTGCGGCAAACCCAAATCCCCAGTTGGCGACCCATGCGAGATGCTTATTATTAAACACCAGAAACAGACAGGCTATCAAAAACAGAAGTATTTGTGAAAGCACTGCTGTTATTCGAGAAGCTGCAACAGTACTTAATGCTTTGGCCTTGTCTATTTGATAAGGCTGAAGAAGTTTGGCTTTTAGGATATCTCCTCCAACGACACTAGTCGGATTGAATTGTCCAACAGTTTCACCGATTTGTCGTACAGAGAATAATTGAAATAGCGATATTTTCTTTCTTTCTTTGCCCAAACAAGCATGCCAAGACCATGTGCCGAAAAAATAGGCTACATAAGTTATAATCAGTAAATAGATAAATTTGAAACCAACTGAACGTAAGGCTTGCTTGGTACTATCGATATCTGTATTTACGAGGAAGATGACGATAAAGCTGATGACGATGCATAGAACCAACAGCTTAACCCAGTTTCGATTGACTAGCTTGCCGCCCATATTACATCGTTCGATGAATGTCCAGCCAAGCTATCGATTTCGGCGAAATAGATGTCTGCAAGACTGTTCCAGTCTAACCGTTTAACATATTGCAGTCCAGCGTCCGCGATCTCGTGATGTAGAATTTTATTGTTTAGTATTTTATGTAAGTAGTGAACATATTCTTTCGCATTATTTGGCGTGCATTTAAATCCTGTTCGACCATGATCCACTAAACTTCCACTTCCTCCTCCATTGGCAATTACAGAAGGCAAGCCGGAAGCCATAGCTTCAATAACCACATTCCCGTAGGTTTCTGAGGTAGAGGTAAAGACAAATGCATCCGAGGAAGCATATAACATAGAAAGCTCCTCATGAGACAATTTTCCTAAGAATATGGCCTGAGGCATATGTTCCATTGCATCATTCTTTGCTGCGCCATCACCTGCCACGACGAGATTGTAAGGCATGCCTTCGTGTTCTAAGTGACGGTATATGGCAATCAAAGTTTCAATGTTTTTTTCCCAAACCAAACGACTTGCAAAAAGAATAGTTGGTTTATTGTTTCGTGTCAAACGCTCTAGATAAGCAGTGTTTTTCTTTGCAGGACTGAAAAGTTCACAATCAATACCCCTCTGCCATATCGCTAATCTTTCCTGTTCGATTCCAAGCTGATGAAGTTCCTGCATTATATTGACTGTAGGAACATAGACTCGCTGGCAATTGTTGTAGAAACGTTGCATCGTTTTCTTCATCCATTGTTCTGTAGGACGAATCAAGGCGTTTAAGTTTCGAAGGTAATAAGCAATATAGGATATGAAATGCGTGTGGTAGATGCTGATAACAGGGATATTTCTTCTTCTCGCATATTTCAATGCAAAAAAGCCAAGCATGGAAGGCGTGGCGATATGAATAACATCCGGTTGAAATTTATCTAAAGCTTGTTCAATTTTATTTTTTGCGAGTTGCGGTACAGCAATAGAGTAATCATCGTTTATTGGAATTCTGAGTGTTGGCACTTTAAGACTTTTGAAATTTCGGAATTCCTCCGGACCAACCCCATAGATGAAAAAGTAGGAATATGAAAACTGATCGATTCGATTAATCAGCTGAAACATAGTTCTTGCGGCACCATCGAAATCTTCAATAAGCATTTCTGAGAAAAAAGCAACCTTTTTCATATCGTAGTGTTTAAAGGGTTCTGATAAAGGTAAGAGCCTCATATTTAGTCTTTGAGAAGAATTTATTAAGGAATTATAAAGATGATATTGCCGGGATGTTATGAGTTAATCTTTTCCTTTATTTCAATAAACAAATGTTTAATCTTAACTAAAGGAATAGGTTACAATGCCCTTCTAATTTTGTAATAGAGCAAAGTTTAGATACATATGCTAATCAATCTTCCTTATCCACGAAAAAGTAGAGCTTGGAATTTCAGGTTGCTTGGTTTACTCACCTTACTTTTTTGCAGCCTTAGTTTCATACTCAGTTTTAAACCCAACAAGAATTCCCAGCAGCTTGTTTCCGTCCCTACTGCAAACCTTAGTGAAGCAATGTCAGGAGAGCTAAAGGTCTTGACTTACAATGTTGCGGGTTTGCCCCAAATCATATCCTCGGCGAAAACACCACGAGCAAGCAGTATACGAAGCATAGGGCAGCGAATTAATCATTTCGATATTGTGAATGTGCAGGAGGATTTTAATTATAACGAATTTCTATATGCCGACAATTCGCATCCATACCGTACGGAAGCTATGGGAACAATTCCCTTTAGTGACGGACTTAGCACCTTGTCTAAATATCCTATCGTTGCGATCGAACGCGTAGCGTGGAAGGACTGCAGTGGCGCCGATTGTTTGACCCCCAAAGGATTTAGTTATACACGTATGGAGCTTAGTAAAGGCGTGTTCTTGGACGTCTATAACATACATGCCACAGCCCAGGATAACAAAGATGCAATTGTAGCGCGAAAGCAGAATCTTCTTCAATTTGCCGCTTATGTGAAGCAGCATTCCGAAGGGGAGGCTGTACTGATTATGGGAGACTTCAACGCCCATTATACTTTTTCTGAGGATAATATCCGTGATTTCAAAAAAGAAACGGGAATGATAGATGGTTGGGTTGAAGTTAGGAACAGGGGAGAAATACCCGAAGTTGTGTCCGGATTTAAAGCACGATTAGCTTTGGATGTTGATGAAGCCTGTGAAAGTATAGATAAAATATACTTTCGTGGCAGTTCGAAACTAAGTATGATTCCAGAAGGCTATCGGGTAGAAAAAGAACTCTTTCAAACTAAAGAGGGAGTGGCGCTTTCAGACCATTGTGCCATTTCAATGGCTTTTCGATGGGAGATAATAGAAAAGCAAGATGAGTGTTCTTCACCCGATGTGTCGCCACTCCATGCTGCGAGAGAACAAACATATGCTGACGCCAAATTATAGATAAATGACTGTACTATTAATTATTGTAGGTTTAGTAATCGCTTTCTTGTTTGTTTTTAACAACTTAAAAAACAAACTCATATCGGTTGATTTTCCTCACGAAAAACAAGAAGAGGATGCTTCGGTAATCAAGGGCGAATTTAGTGTCCTTACATATAATATAGCCGGATTACCTCAAGGAATCTCTGCCGCCAAAACCATCAGAAGAGAAGCTATCGCTGAGATTGGAGAAAAAATAAAGTCTTTTGACATCGTGAATGTGCAAGAAGATTTTAATTATAATAACTCCTTCTACTCCCGCAATGAACATGAATATAAAACCAATCATAAAGGTAAAATACCGATTGGAGACGGTTTGAATACTCTATCCCATTTTCCCATTTTATCCTATCACCGCATCCCATGGCGCCATTGTTCTGGTCCCGATTGTTGGACAGTCAAAGGCTTTAGTTTTACACAAATTCAATTGGCACCGGGGATTATTGTTGATGTTTATAATGTTCATGCAAACTCTAGTGATGTCGCTCGTGCAACGAGAGCTCGCCGAGAGAATTTTAGGCAGCTGGCGAAGTACATTAATGAACACTCTGAAGGGAAACCGTTGATAGTAATGGGCGACTTTAATGCACATTATGCATACAAACGTGATAACCTCTATGAATTCATTGAGTCGACCGGTCTGACCGATGGATGGGTGAATTTCCTACGGAAGAACGTATTCCCAGAAATCATTCCGAAATTTGTTGCACAGCATATGCTCTCGCTGAATAATGACACAGAAAGTCTAGACAAGATTTTCTTTAGAGATAGCGAGCATCTGAAATTTTTGCCTAAGGATTATCAGGTCGAAAGTGTCTTGTTTACCAATGCAAACAATCAGGCATTATCGGATCATTTAGCAGTCTCTATGCAATTCGATTGGGAATGGAGCATGGAACGTTCTGTTCCTGCACATGAGTCTAAGCCGTTAATTGAGCAAAAGGTATTGGCAACAGCCTAACGATTTCTAAGCAGCTATACATAAAAAAGGGCTATCCGATTTGGATAGCCCTTTCTATGTTTCGTTGTTTGCTTAGTCGATATATTCAAAACCAACGTAAGGAACTAATACCTCAGGAATCTTTATTCCCTTTTCTGTTTGATTATTTTCCAATAGTGTAGCAACGATACGCGGCAGTGCTAGTGCAGAACCATTCAGTGTATGTGCGAGTTGCGTTTTGCCTTCATCATTCTTGAAACGAACTTTTAAGCGATTCGCTTGATAGGTTTCAAAGTTAGACACGGAAGACACTTCCAACCATCGTTTCTGTGCAGCACTGTAAGTTTCCATATCATAAGTCATAGCCGATGTAAAGCTCATGTCGCCGCCACAAAGACGTAACACACGATACGGAAGTCCCAATTTCTGCAACAATGATTGAACATAGGTGCTCATTTCCTCTAAAGTAGCATAGGATTGATCCGGATGAACAATTTGTACTAACTCTACTTTATCAAATTGATGAAGACGATTCAACCCACGTACATGCGCTCCATAGGAACCCGCTTCACGACGAAAACATGGCGTATAACCACAATGTTTTATCGGAAAATCCTCCGCTTTTACAATTGTATCTCTATAGATATTCGTAATAGGCACTTCCGCTGTTGGAATTAAATAAAGATCATCATTTACCACATGGTACATTTGACCTTCTTTATCTGGTAACTGACCGGTAGCATATGCTGACGCTTCGTTCACCACAATCGGCACTTGAACTTCGCGGTATCCCATTTTGCTGGCTTCATCTAAGAAGAAGTTGATTAAACCTCGCTGCAATCTTGCCCCTTTACCTTTGTAAACAGGGAAACCAGCGCCAGTAACTTTGGTTCCAAGTTCGAAATCGATGATGTCATATTTTGCAGCAAGCTCCCAATGCGGTAATGCGTCTTCGGCAAGCGCAGGTTTATCACCATTTTCCAATACAACCTCATTTTCCTCAGGAGTAATTCCCTTTGGAACTAAAGTGTGAGGAAGATTTGGGAGTTGAATTAATTTATTATGTAGCTCAATTTCAACTCGTTCCAGCTCTTCTGTAAATTCTTTTAGTTGTTCCTTATATGATGCGGATTGCGATTTGATAGCTTCAGCTTCTTCTTTTTTGCCCTGGCGCATTAAATCGCCAATCTGTTTTGCCGACGAATTAGCTTCCGCAGCAATAGAGTCAGACTGGTTTTGGATTTTACGACGTTGTTCATCCAATGCTATGATCTGGTCTACCAAATCAGCGTCGTTGAAATTCTTAATAGCAAGTCTTTCAACTACCTTATCCCTGTTTTCACGGATGTAATTTAATTGCAACATATAACTTTACTTTGGTTAAAATAAAGCACAAAGATAAGAAGACCTAGGTAATTAATGAAGTCGAAATTGCGGCATGACATTTTTAGAATCCTAGCAATTTTGTATCATTGCATCATGAAAAAGCTGTTCGCTCTATTGTTGTTTATTAGCTTAACCCAATTGCTATGGCAAAATGTGTGGGCTCAGCAATCTAATATCGTAGATTTTGATGTAAAAGAAAATCTATCCCAAAACGGAAAACTCGCAATTATTGCTGTGGATAGCTTGGATAAGACTAATAACAATATACAGGGAAGCTATAAATTCACGATAAACGGCTTCCAACAAGATCTTCAATTCAATGACGGCGTAGCAGTAACGGCAAACCCGATAGAATCATCTACTTTTGTGTTTTTTAAGCACAATAGTCCTGCAAAGGAAATCGGAAAATTGTATTTTTTGCGAGTTACAGAAAAGGGTATCAGTCCTTTTAAGATTTCAGGGTTCTTGCTTATCGCACTTCCGCTACTTATCTTATTTATTGCATACAAGTTTAAGCGCTTCCTAATTACGCTTTTGATTCTTGCGGCGATCTACATGTATCTTAATTACAGTAAAGGTTTAGACGTGAAACAACTGATTGAGAGTAGTATTATGGGGCTTAAAGATTTGATTTAGAACGGCATTCCAACCCCGAAGTTATATTGCAAAAAGTTATAACGGTCGGGCTTATGGGCATCATAATAGACCTGTTTGAATTCACTTGCATTAAATAGTCTTCGGATTACCCACTGCTCCTTTCCCTTAAATTGGGGGTCCTTGACTTTCAAGCCGGCATCTAAACGAATGATAAAGTAATCCATATCTACCCGTAGACCAAAACCCGTCCCTATGGCTATTTGGGATAAGAACTTGTTGAATTTAAATTCGCCATCCAGGTTAATCGTGTTTTCTCTGAGGTTCCAGATGTTACCGGCATCAACGAACGTGGCTCCATTTAACTTGGCGCCAAAGAAATTGTTCAATAACCTGAATCGATACTCTGCATTGCTTTCGATTTTAATCTCGCCCAATTGGTCTAGATTTCTTAAGTTAACCCTCAGTTCTTCACGTACCACTTCTCGATTATAGCCTCCAGGGCCTAAAGTTCTTGCCTGCCATGCTCGTATTCCATTCATACCCCCGGCAAAGAAACTCTTTTCAAAAATCATTAATCTGGAATTATTACCATAAGGAACTGCGACTCCAGAATTGAATCGAAAAACGAACTGTTTATTTCCTCCAAGAAATTTATAGCATCGGTAGTCAACTTCACCCTTAATGTATTGTAGGAATGGGACCCCGAAAATTAGTTTTTCGCCACTTTCGTTCTGTTTGAAATTGACAACATTTCCAAGCAATCCCAGTAAGTTCCCTGAGATATCCACACCACCACGGAAATAATTGAAGGTCTCTTTGCGTGTCAATTTCGGAGAATTGAAAGTATAGGCGTATTGTGCCCCTAATCCGAAATATTGTCGGTGATTACTTTCTACATATAATTGATAGCCCTCTTCCAGTAATTGCTGTCTAAAAGCATCATTCAGTCGCCCATCTCTATACTCAATTACCACCGGCGTCAAACTGTGTAAGCTATTGCTTGATTGATACCACATGTAATTCAAACTGTTTATCCAGTATCGATTCGCGTAAGTTTGATCTTGGAAGAAGAGTTGTAGGCTCGAAGAGAATGTCGTTCGTGGAATTCCGTATCGTCCGACACTACGAACGCCAAATGGAGTTAATAGCCGCGGAAAAGAAAGGTTGACACCAAATTGTAGATCGTTGTTGAATATTTTATCCGTCAGATTGCCCGGCAACCGCGTATCGAAGAGCACCCCATAGCGCAGTTTCACCTCAATGGTTTCCGACCCGCCGAATACGTTGCGGTGGGAGAACGTATTCCCAATATTAAAACCGCTCATCCCCGAAGAGAATGTAAATTCACCTTCAATCTGATTGCTCATTGCGGAGCGAGGAATTAAGTTATAATAGACATCTAATTTCGAAGAGTCTTTTTTCTCATAATTGATCTTTACCGATCTGAATCCGTTAGTCTCATATAAACGATCATAGGAGAGTTCTTCGTTATCGCTATTGTAGATTTGTCCGCTGCGAAGATAGGCGTATCGAGCAAGCGGCCTTAATTTGAAACGTTCTGTTTCATCAGTGAAATTAATTTGGGTTAGCGTGTCGAATTCGGCGGCCTCGTTGCGCTTTAACCCCTCTTCGGGAGCTTCAATACGAAAATGAACTTCATCAATCGTGTAAATCTGATGTTTCGTTGAATCCGAAGGATCACTGATTTGCAATTTTATATCGGTGCTGAATGATTTGCTTAATGTGTCAAGTCCGACGCGCATATATTGTCGTAGATAGTCGTAATAACCATTCTCTCGCATTTGCGTATACATGTTTTCGCGTTCAGCATAGAAATCTGCAGCATCGTATTGCTTCCCCCTCTGAATGCTCGATTTCGGCACGACTTTGCTCTCATATAATTCACGGACCTTCGGGTCATTTACAGTTCGGGTAATATCATTGACCAAATAGGGAGTACCTAAGACTGCATTAAAATCAATATGTGCTTTTTTCTTGTTGATCGTTATGGAAGGCGTTACGGAAGCATTGAAATAACCTTTTGTCTGCAGATAACGTTGAATCTGGTTAGCAGAAAGTTCAACCATAGCGGAGTCGAGGATGCGCGGTGCTTCACCGACATTCTTTATCTTTTCAGTTTTATAACGTCCGTCTCTGGTATTGAACAGGTTATAAATCGTGAGATAGAGCGGAGAATTTGGTCTGATTTCATTGGCGACATACATTTGCGTATTTTCTTTCAGCTCCGGAGTAACGCCGTTTATATCGATATCAGTGACCAAGGCTTGTTGATCTTCCAAGTACTTTGCCGAACGACAGGAAGCAAAAAATAGCAACAAAAATGTTATACTTGCAAAAAATAAAATACTTCGTTTTTTAGTCATTCACCCTATGTTGTCAAAAGCACAAATCAGTCTAATCGCATCATTACAGCATAAAAAATTCCGAAATCAACAGCAGATGTTTGTTGTAGAAGGAATAAAATCAGTCTTAGAGTTTGTACACTCTAATTACAAGATACAAAAAATCTATGCTACAGCAGATGCTCTTGCAAAATTGGGTAAAATCCCTCAAAATATAAAACTCGAAGAGCTGAATGAGACCGAATTAGGTAAGATTAGTCAGTTGAAGAATCCCCAGGGCGCTTTAGCATTAGTTCAATTGCCAAATGATGCTGAACTGGATGCAAAAGCCTTGGAAACTAAACATAGCCTTGTGTTAGACGATGTGCAAGATCCAGGAAATCTAGGTACGATAATTCGTACAGCAGAATGGTTCGGTATTGAGCATATCATCTGTTCCATCGGAACGGTAGATTGTTATAACCCAAAAGTAGTACAAGCGACGATGGGCTCCCTGTCCCGTGTTAAAATCTATTATATTGATATTGAACAATTCCTTCAAGAATCATCGCTTCCTGTATTCGGCGCTTTGCTTGATGGCGAATCGATCTATGAAACGAACTTTTCTGATGCAGGATTGATTCTTATGGGAAATGAGGGTAATGGTATTCGCAAAAGCTTGTTAAGCCGAATCGACCATGCCGTTACAATACCTCGAATCGGTAAAGCAGAATCCTTAAATGTAGCGATCGCGACAACACTTTTTTGTTCAGAAGTCGCTAGGCAAGGACTTTTGAAACGATAATAAAAATGGAAGTCCCCGAAGATCAAAAATTATATACCCTCCAATTTGGCTTGCTTTGCTTAAGCTCCCTGCTGTTTTCAGCGAGCTTTAATATGATCATTCCTGAGCTACCAGACTATTTATCATCATTGGGAGGCGCGGAGCATAAAGGCCTTATCATTTCACTGTTTACACTGACTGCTGGGATTTCACGACCCTTTTCGGGACGATTAACCGACAAATGGGGACGAGTGCCCGTAATGGCAATCGGCTCAATTGTCTGTGTTTTATGTGGGTTCTTTTATCCGATTTTAACAAGTATATCCGGCTTTTTTCTCTTACGATTAGTCCACGGATTTTCTACAGGTTTTAAACCGACAGCGACCTCTGCCTATATTGCAGACATAATCCCCTCCACCCGTTGGGGCGAAGCCCTTGGGATGCATGGATTATGCTTTAGTATAGGAGGTGCGATCGGACCGGCAATCGGGTCTTACATCGCGATGGATTACGGTTTAAATAGCATGTTTTATGCATCTTCGGCTTTTGCATTCTTTTCGATCATCATCGTTATGAATATGAAAGAAACATTGAATACACGACAGCGCTTTTCCCCTAAGATGCTCAAGATATCCAGAAGCGATATTATCGAGGTCCGTGTAATTCCCGCGGCAATCGTGAC
The DNA here is from genome assembly GCF_008274825.1 of Sphingobacterium hotanense. Classification (NCBI taxonomy): domain Bacteria; kingdom Pseudomonadati; phylum Bacteroidota; class Sphingobacteriia; order Sphingobacteriales; family Sphingobacteriaceae; genus Sphingobacterium; species Sphingobacterium hotanense. The sequence continues at coordinate 3,450,667 of NZ_CP030848.1, read as the reverse complement.
TATGTTGTCATATACCGCATATGGAGTAATACTTACCTTGATTCCCGATTGGAGCGATCATCTCGGCATCGCGAATAAGGGGATGTTCTTTCTGGCTTATACGCTAGCGTCCATTGCTATTCGATTTGTGTCAGGAAAGGTTGCTGATCGATACGGAAGAATAGCCGTGATGAAAGTGGGTTTAGTCATTATCACGATTTCTATTTTTTACATAGGTTATAGCGATAACATCTTAAATTTAGTTATCGGGGCATGTTTATATGGTATAGGTACAGGAATCTTTTCACCAGCAGTAAATGCTTGGACAATTGATCTTTCCCTTCCACAATATCGGGGTAAGGCTATGGCTACCATGTACATCGCGCTTGAGGCCGGAATCGGAGCTGGCGCATTATTTGCAGGTTACATTTTCCATGATCATATAACGCGAATTCCTTATATCATGTATGCTGATGCCATCATCGTTTTCTTGGCCTTCGCGTATGTGCTTTACTGGGACAAAAAACGTAAAAACACATTCATTTACTAATAAAACTTTATGGAAAACAGCTCGCCGAAGAGACCTTATTCGTTTGAACTTGCAGCCTCATTATTTGCCACTGTCCTGATTATAGGACTGATGTATGTGACACAAGGGGTGCTATTGCCTTTGCTTTTTGCGATATTATTAGCGATTTCTCTTTTTCCGCTTGCTCGATTTTTCGAGAGACTACGTTTAGGAAAGGCTTTCTCTTCGATACTAGCGGTTATTGTCGCGATAGCGATCATCTCCGGGCTAATTTGGTTCATCGTGCATGAAAGTATTATTATCGGAAAAGATGCTAGCGCAATTACAGATAAAGTTTTGTCTGTTTTAGAGCGCGGGCAAGAGTGGATCGAGAAGCAGTTTGGAATTCAACGCTCTGAAGTAATGGAGCAACTGCGTGACCAAGGAAATAAGGCATTGGAAAATGCGGGAGGTATGGTTACTGGCATGTTTGGTTCTATCGGTAATATGCTGGCAAGCGCTATTCTAGTGCCATTATACGTGTTTTTTCTATTGTACTATAGAGATTTCTTCCGTGAATTTTTCTTCAAAGCATTCCGTAAATCACCTCAACACAAGGTAAATGAGGTCTTGAATAAAATATACGAGGTTGTGCAAAGCTATCTTGTAGGCTTGGTTACAGTAATGGGGATTGTCGCGGTGCTGAATACAGGCGGCTTGATGCTTATGGGAATCGACTATGCTTGGTTTTTCGGGTCGCTAGCCTCACTTTTAATGCTCCTGCCTTATATCGGAATTGCTATAGGATCTATACTTCCGGCATTGTTTGCTCTTGCAGTAAAAGATAATGCATGGTATGCCGTAGGCGTGGTTGCTTGGTTTCAGGTCGTTCAATTCTTAGAAGGTAACATCATCACCCCGAATATCGTTGGAAGTAAGGTTAGTATTAATCCCCTCATGGCGATTATCGGTATCTTACTTGGAGGTATGTTATTCGGGCTAGCAGGTTTAATCCTCGCTTTACCATTTATAGCAACTTTGAAAGTAATCTTCGATGCTTCACCAGGCATGTCGGCAGTTGGATTTTTAATTGGGGAGCCCGAGAAGATGCACCTCAAACGGAACTCAACGCAAGAATTGCTGATGAAATGGGGTATCGTGCGGCTTCCAAAAAACAAGAAGAAAGTTGAAATGGACGTGCAGGTGAAAACCGACGAAAAAACAAATGAGCCGAAAACGGAGATTTCCTATAAAGAAGTAAACGAATCTGAAGAGTTACCATTAGATAAAGACGATCAGACCGAAGAAAAATAACGGTTTTCCCACCTTCTTATTTCTTGAGATTTCTTTTCTCAATGTTTTTAACGATGTTTAACAGCAGATCAATCCCAGGATTTCTGCTGTTGTCATTCCAAAGCAGCGAGAGTGTCGTTCGTTGTGGGATATGCTGTAATTCAAGGAAATCGACGTGCGTATGGTAGCCTTTTTTTAAGGATGAAGGAACGATTGCAACGCCTAAACCCTGGGAGACTAAATTAAAGATACTTAATGCATTTACCGTTTTCAAAGCAACGTGAGGCTGAAATCCCTGGTCTTGGAAAATGCTCATCACAAGTTCGTAATAGGAATTACTATATTCTTTAGAAAAAAGGATAAAAGATTCATCTTTGAAATCCTGCAGATTCACTTTCTTCGATTTCCCTAAAGGATGCGTTTTAGGTACGACAAGCGCGAAATGATCCGTCAAAATCGGGATAGAGCGCAGACCGATAGGAGTATCCTTTATTCTTACAAATCCGAAATCTAGTTCATTTCTTAAAAGCATGTCTAACTGTGCTTCATTAGTGAGTTCATTTAGGGTAATATCAATGAGTGGCTGCTGCTGTTTGAGCTCGACTAACAGCTGTGGTAAAATTGCTTGGACGGCAGAACCGATGAAACCCAATTTTAGAGACGTTAGCTTCCCTTCGGCGATTTTCTCAATCTGCGTTTTAATAATTCCCATCTGGTTAAATAGCAGATCGACTTCCGTCTTGAGATATTCACCAGCGACAGTTAATGCGACGTTTCTTTTATCCCGTATAAATAGTGGCGCCCGATAATATTCTTCCAATTGTTTTATCTGTCTCGATAGTCCCGGCTGAGCAATATATAAGCGCTCCGCCGCTCGACGAAAGTGGAGCTCTTCAGCGAGTACCTTGAAATATTGCAGATGTCTTAGCTCTATTTGATAATTCATAGTTATCAGTCGATGATAAAATTGATATTACTAATTATCAAATATAGGGGCTAAATTTGGATATAAAGCATTTTATGATGAAATCATTTAATTACGGACAAGATATATTGAGCAGTGCTATTGCTGTTTCAATTGCAAAAGGTGAAACGAAAGGCATTTTAACCGAAGAAGTTACGACTGGCATAAACCGGAGTGCACAATATGTGCAGGAAATTGTTGATGCCGGAAAGGTAGTTTATGGTATCAATACGGGTTTTGGCCCCCTTTGCACGAGTTTAATCGGTGCGAATGATACGAAGAAGCTTCAGGAAAATATCCTTAAAAGCCATGCGGTAGGCGTAGGCGAGCCAATCGACGCCGAATTAAGTAAGCTGATGTTGATATTAAAAGTTCAAGCCTTGGCGAAAGGCTATTCGGGCGTTCAATTAACAACAGTCGAACGAATTATTTGGCATATTGAAAACGATGTCATACCGGTTGTTCCTAAGCAGGGTTCTGTTGGTGCATCAGGCGATTTAGCGCCACTCTCACACCTGTTTTTACCATTAATTGGACTTGGTAAGGTTTGGTATCAGGGAAAAATAAGTGCGACGCAGGATGTCTTAGATCAATATGGAATGGAGGCGATTCACTTAGGTGCTAAAGAGGGATTAGCATTAATCAATGGTACGCAGTTTATGGCGGCTCATGGCGTTAAGGCTGTAGTAGAAATGAAACGATTAATGGACAATGCCGACTTAATTGCCACCCTGATGATCGAAGGGTTAAATGGATCGATCAAACCTTTCTTTAGCGAATTACATCAGTTAAGACCATATAAGGGCAATGTATTTGTTGCTTCAACGATATTCAACTTATTAAAGGGCTCTGAGGTATTGGAGTCACATAAAAACTGTTCTCGTGTGCAAGACCCGTATTCGCTGCGTTGTATTCCGCAGGTGCATGGGGCTTCAAGGAACGCTTGGTTGCATTTTAAAGAAATCATTGAAACAGAAATCAACTCGGTGACTGACAATCCAATTATTATCAATAGTGAATTGACAATCTCAGGGGGTTCGTTCCATGGGCAGCCGATCGCTCTTCCCTTAGATTATGCAACTCTCGCGGTTTCCGAACTAGGGAATATATCTGATAGAAGGGTTTACTTATCCCTTGAAGGCGAAACCAACGGGGTTCCTAAATTACTCATGAAATCTACGGGTCTAAACTCCGGATTTATGATTCTTCAATATAGTACGGCAGCAATTGCAAGCGAAAATAAAGGACTTTGCTTCCCGGCAAGTGCGGATAGCATTCCTACTTCCTTAGGGCAAGAAGACCATGTAAGCATGGGGTCGATCTCCGGAAGGAAATTGCTGCAAGTATTGGATAACGTGGACAAGATTTTAAGTATAGAACTACTTTGTGCTGCACAGGCCAAGGATTACCATCAACCTTTGAAATCAACTGCTGTTATCGAAGCGATACATCAGCATATCAGGGAGTCAATTCCACATATTGAAGAGGATCAACCGATGACGGATCTCCTTGATGCGGCGCTGGAGCTTGTTAAATCAGGCGCACTTGTTGAGGTAGCGAATAAGGTTGCTAGTCAACATGGAGTTGAATATTTAGGAACAGGTGCTTCATATTTTGAATGTTAAACATGGAAAAGCAAGGTATATTAATTGGGCCCTTTAAGCAGTTGGTCAGTATGGCTGAACTTCCGTTAAAAGGCGCGCTGAAGGATTCGCAACTAGAAGTGATTCCGGGAGCAGGTATTTGGATAGAAGGCGAGTTGATTAAGGAAGTTTCTGATTATGATACGCTCAAACACAAGTTAAGAAACGATGTGGAGCTTATCGAATTGGATGGAGACTTTGTTGCGCTTCCAGGTTATATCGACTGCCACACGCATATTGCTTTCGGCGGCAACAGGGCCAATGATTTTGCGATGCGCAATGCTGGAAGTTCATATCTAGAAATCGCAGAAGCGGGCGGAGGTATATGGAGTACGGTGAAACATACGCGTGCATGCTCTCAAGAGGAGTTAAAACAGCTGACGATAGAGCGTGCGAATTACCTGCTTGCTCAGGGGATTACAACTGTTGAAGTGAAGAGCGGATATGGTTTAACTGTTGAAGAAGAGTTAAAAACGCTGCGCGCCATTGCCGATGCCGATCATGAAACAAAGGCTGATTTGTTGAGCACATGTTTAGCGGCTCATATGTTGCCAAAAGACTTCGAAGGAAGTGCCGAGGAATATCTCCAGATGATCGCCAAAGTATTATTCCCCATTCTTAAAGATGAGCACTTGACAACACGTGTAGATGCCTTTGTTGAAAGAAGTGCATTTTCCGCGGAGCAGGCTAAGCCATATTATGAACAAGCAAAAGCTTTAGGTTTTGACCTTACGGTTCATGCTGATCAGTTTACGACTTCAGGCTCCAAGTTGGCTGTAGAGCTGTCCGCGGTTTCAGCAGATCATTTAGAAGCTTCAACAGAAGAAGAAATTCGACTGTTGGCCGAATCCGATGTGGTCGCAGTTGCCCTGCCGGCAGCTTCCTTAGGTATAGGCTGTGCATTTACACCCGCTAGACGTCTTTTAGATGCGGGAGCATCTTTAGCCATAGCAACGGATTGGAACCCCGGATCTGCGCCGATGGGCAAACTAATCAGCAGTGCTAGTATATTAGCGAGTATGGAGAAACTGAGCAATGCTGAGGTGTTTGCCGCTATCACCTTCCGTGCTGCTCAAGCCTTAAACTTAAGTGATAGAGGGCGACTGGTAGCAGGTTTGCTCGCTGATTTCAATATCTATCAGACGGATAATTA